>NZ_CP118157.1:303061-606123 GCF_032878875.1 Microbacterium sp. AB
GTCCTGCCCGCGGTAGGCGATCTCGCCGGTCGTCGTGGGGAAGGCCATCACGTTCTTCCCGGCCGGCACTCCGCTGTCGGGGTCGTTGTAGGCGTCGGCGAAGAGCTGGCGGTCGCGGCGGTCGAGGAAGGCCGTCAGCCGGATGTCCCCGGGCTCCGACCGGCGCGCCGGCTCGTTGAAGGCGTTCACCTCGGTGAGCGACAGCCCCGTGACGCGCTGGAAGGAGTAGCCCCACCATGCGCCGTAGTCGACGGGGCTCGACATGGCCTTCCCGAACTCCCCGTCGCCGGGCTGGGTGATGCCGACCTCGCGCTGACGCTCGACGACGTCGCGCACGGCCTCTTCGACGAGGGCCTCGTACTCGGGCGTCGACGTGAGCGTGAAGCCGTCGTCCTCGAAGGCGCGCGCGGCGTTCGCGTCGATGAGCGCCTGCGTGCGTGGGAGGCTGCCGGCTGTGGTGGTCTGGATGGTCGTCATGCTGCTCCTTGCGATGGGCGCCGGTGGGTCGCTGCGCGGTCGGTCTGCGCACGGTGCCGAGGGTGAACGTATCGCGAACCGGCGGGCGACGCCGCATCGGGTGACGGAGCGTGACGCCCGGAGGGCGGGGTCAGGCCAGCGGGGTCGGCGGGTGCGCGTCGGCGGGACGCTGCCCCGGGATGAACAGGGACAGCACGACGGCGACGACGCCCGCGACGATCGCGATCCAGAAGCACACGTCGAAGGCGGCGCGGGTGGGGATCGTCGCGCCGTCGACCTCGACGCTCATCGCGGCGAGCACCCCTCCCATGACGGCCGAGGCGCTCGACGTCCCGACCGACCGGAACAGGGCGTTGAGGCCGTTGGAGGCGCCCGTCTCGTTCGCCGGCACGGACTGCATGATGATCATCGGCATCGCCGCGAACGTGAACCCGATTCCCACGCCGACGAGCGCGTTGGCGACGAGGATGTGCCACACCTGCGTCGACCAGAGGAGCACGAAGACGTACGCCAGCACGATCGCCGACGCCCCGACGGTGAACAGCGGGCGCGGCCCGACCGTGCGTTCCAGCCAGCCCGACAGCGGCGAGATGACCATCATGACCAGCCCCGCGGGCATCACGACGAACGCCGCCGCGAGCATGCTGAGCCCGAAGCCGGAGCCGGTCTCGACGGGCAGCTCCAGGAGCTGCGGGAACGTGACGTTCGACGAGAACAGGGCGAAGCCCATCCCGATCGCGGCGATGTTCGTGAAGAGCACGGCGGGTCGAGCGGCGACGCGCAGATCCAGCAGCGGCTCCCGTACGCGCAGCTGGTACCAGCCCCAGACGAGCAGCACGGCGACGCCTCCGATCGCGCACCCGAGCGCGGCGGACGACGACCAGCCCCACTCCGCACCGCGCGAGACGAAGAGGAGGATGCCCGTGAGCCCGATCGCGAGGCCGATGGCGCCGACGACGTCGAGCCGGCCGTGCGAGAGCGGCACGTCCTGCGGGACGAAGAGCAGGACGAGCACGAGGCCGGCGACCCCGAGGCCGGCGGCGAGCCAGAACAGCGCGTGCCAGTCGGCGTTCTGCGCGAGGTACGCGGCCAACGGCATGCCGACGGCGCCGCCCACGCCCATGGTCGCGCTCATGAGGGCGACGGCCGTCCCCAGTCGTGCGGGCGGGAGGACATCGCGCATGACCGCGATGCCGAGGGGGATGACTCCGGTCACCGCACCCTGCAGGGCGCGCCCGACGATGACCCCGACGATCGAGCCGGAGAGGGCGGCGATGAGGGATCCGACGATGAGCAGCGCCATGAGGGCGATGATCACGCGGCGCTTGCCGTACATGTCGCCGAGCCGCCCGGAGATGGGCGTCGCGACCGCCGCGACGAGGAGGGTGATGGTCACGACCCACGTCGTGTCCTCCCGAGAGGCGCTGAGCAGTCGCGGCAGCTCGGCCTGCAGTGGCACCACGAGCGTGAACATGAACGACGAGCAGAGCCCGGCGAACGCGAGCACGGCGACGGTGAGTCCGAGCGGGTGTCTTCTCGTGCGACGTCTCCGGGGATCGTCGTCGTCGCTCACCTGTCAACCCTATCGGCGGGCGGGGACACGGGCGCCGTGTCGGGCGTCCGGCCCGGGCCGGGGGACGGAACTAGACTCGGAACCGGGTTCGGCGCATCGGCGAAGGGCGCGGGACCGCCGCATCCCCCTCACGAAGGAGCAGAAGATGAAGGCCGCGCGGTATCACGATCGCAAGGACATCCGGATCGAGGACATCCCGGAACCCGAGCTGAGACCCGGCGCCGTGGCGATCGACGTCGCCTGGTGCGGGATCTGCGGCACGGACCTGCACGAGTACCTGGACGGCCCCATCTTCGTCCCGCCGGCCGGGCACCCGCATCCGATCTCCGGCGAGTCCGCGCCCGTCGTCATCGGTCACGAGTTCTCCGGAACGATCACCGCCCTGGGAGAGGGCGTCTCGGATCTCGAGGTCGGCCAGAACGTCGTCGTCGAGCCCTACATCATCGCCGCCGACGTCGACACGAGCCCAGGGCAGAGCTATCACCTCTCGAAGGACATGAACTTCATCGGCCTCGGCGGTCGCGGCGGCGGGCTCTCGGAGAAGATCGTCGTCGAGCGGCGCTGGGTGCACCCGATCGGTGACATCCCCCTCGACCAGGCGGCGCTCATCGAGCCGCTCTCGGTGGGCCACCATGCGTTCGTCCGTTCCGGCGCGAAGGCCGGGCAGGTCGCGCTCGTCGGAGGAGCGGGCCCGATCGGCCTGCTCACCGCGGCCGTGCTGAAGGCCGAGGGTCTCACGGTCTACATCTCCGAGCTCTCCGAGGCGCGCAAGGCCAAGGCGAGGGAGACCGGGGTCGCCGACGAGGTCTTCGATCCCCGTGACGGCGACGTCGCCGCACGGGTGCGCGAGCTCACCGGCGGCGAGGGCGCGGACGTCGCCTTCGAGTGCTCGTCCGTCCCGGTCGTGCTCGACACGCTGATCGACGCCGTGCGGCCGGGAGGCGTGGTGGTGAACGTCTCGATCTGGGGGCACAAGCCCGAGGTCGACCTGCCGAAGATCGTGCTCAAGGAGGTCGACCTGCGCGGCACCATCGGCTACGCCGGCGACCATCCCGAGACGATCGCGCTGGTGCAGAGCGGCAGGATCGATCTCGCTCCCTTCATCACCGGCCGCATCACGCTGGACACCCTCGTCTCCGAGGGGTTCGACGAGCTCATCGAGAACAACGAGCACCACGTCAAGATCATCGTGGACCCTCGCGCCTGAGCCTCCTCCCCGCCGGGAGCCCGACGCAGGCTCCGGCGGGGACGGAGCGGACCGACGAGGTCGAGCGGCCGACGCGGAGGAGGCGCTCGAGGATGCCGCTGTCCTGGAGGGCGGACGCCTGGATGCTCGAGCGCGACGACCCCGCCCCGATCCGCGTGCGGACCGGGGAGTTCTCACCGGAGCGGGTGCGCGCCGACGGCTCGCTCGAGCCCGGTCGCGTCGTCGTGAAGACCGACGACCTCGGCGCGGTCGACGTGCCATATCAGCTGCTCACGCCGCCCTGGCCGCCTCCGGCCGGGCTGCGGCCGATGCGTCCGGGCGAGGGCGGGCGCCCGTGGGGATGAGCCGACGCGTGTCGGCGACGGTCTCCTCTCAGCGCGGCAGCGCGTCGAGGAGCGGGCGCGGGTCGGGGGCGTCGGCGGGGGCCTGGACGGCGACGGCGTCGGCGCCCGCGTCGACGAGCTCGGCGATGCGGTCGGCGATGCGCGACGCCGGAGCATCTGATCGCGGGTCGACCTCGGCGAAGACGCGGACGCGCGTCCTGCCCGGGCGCCCGGACTCCGCCCGGCCTTCGTCGACGATGACGCGTGCGGCGCGCACGGCCGCCGCGTCGTTCACGGAGTCGAGGAGCACGCTGTCTCCTAGTTCTCCCGCCAGGCGCAGCGTCTGGGGACGGGTCGCGCCGATCGCGATCTCCGGCGCGGATGCCGGAGGCCAGCCGAGCGCGACGCGGTCGAGCTTCACGTATCGTCCGTCGGCGTCGGCCGTGTCGCCGTCGAGCAGTGAGCGCACGGCCGTCACATACTCCCGCAGGAGGGTGAGGGGCGAGGCGACGCGCGCGCCGACCTGCCCCATCCAATCGAGCACGCCGTGACCGAAGCCCGCCACGAGGCGGCCGGGTGCGAGGCGTTCGATGGTGGCGAGCTCCATCGCAGCGAGAGCGGGATTGCGCAGCGGCACGGGGAGCAGCCCGATGCCCACCTTCAGCCGTTCGGAGGAGAGGAGCGCGGCGGTCGCGCTCGTGAGACCGCCTTCGAGGAAGCAGTCCTCCCAGAGCCACAGCTCTGCGATGCCCGCCGCCTCGGCCTCGCGCGCCACGGACGGCAGGTCCTCTGGCGGCGACTGCGGACGGAAGACGATGCCGACGGTGGGCGGCGGTGCCGATGTCTCTGTCATGAGCCCATGGTCGCAGCCGCCTCCGACGTCGAGACGGGCTCGCGGCGTCCGACCGCCGTGTCATCCTTGTCGCGTGACGACAGATCCTGCCGACGGCATGGGCGCGGGGAGACCGGGCCGAAGCGTGGAGAGCGAGGCCGGGGGTCTCGTCCCGCCGCGACGGCCCGGCGCCGGGCTCGCGAGGGCCGCCGCGACGGAGGCGGCGAGGTGAACGGCGCGCGCCGCGTGCAGCCGGTGCTCGCGAGCGCGATGGTGCTTGCGCTCTCCGGGTGCGCCGCGGCGGAGACCCCCGCGACCTTCGAGGAGCTGTGCGCGGCCGACGTCGTCGAGCGCTGCGACGGGACGACGGTCATCGTCACCGACGAGGCGACGGACGACGAGATCGTGGTGTTCGCGCAGGAGGTGCTCGACGCCGCGGAGGCGGAAGGCGCGCGAGTCGTCCTGAGCCGCGAGCGCCCGTGGCTCTCGGAGGACCCGGCGCCGGCGCCGTGGTCTCTGGAGATCTCCCCCGGCGACGACGGGGAGGACGTCGTCGCGTCGCTCGAGAGCATGCTGCTGGCCGCGGCGATGCCCGACATCGTCTCGTACAGCGTCGTCCAGGGGTGGACCTACGTCACGGTCACGGACATCGATCGATTCGCCGCCGTCTTCCAGGAGCTGTCTGGGCGAGACGAGTTCGCAGACGGCGCGACCTACACGCTGTCGTCGGGGGAGCGCCTGCGCATCGTGCACGTGCCGTCGCGCACGTCCGACGAGGCGATCCTCGAGATCGTCGACATCGCTCGCCGCCTGCCGGAGGCCGAGGTGCTGCTCGACACGTTGACGACTCCCGGGAACCAATGGCCGCGGCTCTATGTCTCCGGTCTCACGGCCGAGGAGGTCGGCGAGCTCGACGCCGCTCTGAGCGATCCGCGCTGGGCCGACGCGGACGTCGAGGGGTATCCGCTCGAGTACGTGCTCGGAGCCGCCGGTCCCGACGGCACGACGTACACGACGGGCACGTTCGGAGACGTGCCGTCCTGACCGTCGCGGCCGCCTCCGCGCAGGCTCGCGACGGCGGCCGCGACTAGACTTGCTGCCATCCGCGTTCCCGTCTCCGGGAACCGCGCTGCGCGCATCCTCACCCCTTTCCGACCATTGGAGCCACCGTGGCCGAGCAGTCCCGCCTCGACAAAGTCATCGCCCTCGCCCGCCACCGCGGGTTCGTGTTCCAAGCGGGCGAGATCTACGGAGGCTCGAGGTCTGCGTGGGACTACGGCCCCCTCGGCACGGAGCTGAAGGAGAACATCCGCCGTCAGTGGTGGCAGACGTTCGTCCGCGGCCGCGGTGACATGGTGGGCCTCGATTCCTCGGTCATCCTGCCCACCAAGGTGTGGGAGGCGTCCGGTCACGTCGCGACGTTCAGCGACCCGCTCGTCGAGTGCCTGCAGTGCCACAAGCGCCACCGCGAGGACCACCTCGTCGAGGCGTACGAGGCGAAGAAGGGCCGTGCCCCCGAGAACGGGCTCGCCGACATCGCCTGCCCCGACTGCGGCACGCGCGGCCAGTGGACGGAGCCCCGCTCCTTCTCCGGCCTCATGAAGACCTACGTGGGCGTCGTCGACGACGAGTCGGGGCTGCACTACCTGCGCCCCGAGACCGCTCAGGGCATCTTCGTGAACTTCGCCAACGTCGTCACGGCGGCCCGCAAGAAGCCGCCGTTCGGCGTCGGCCAGGTGGGCAAGGCGTTCCGCAACGAGATCACGCCCGGCAACTTCATCTTCCGCACGCGCGAGTTCGAGCAGATGGAGATCGAGTTCTTCGTGCCCCCGGCCGAGGCGGGGGAATGGTTCGAGCACTGGGTGGACGCCTGCTGGAACTGGTTCGTCGACCTCGGCATCGACCCCGACAACATGCGGAGGCTCGACGTGCCCGACGGCGAGCGCGCCCACTACTCCGACCGCACGATCGACGTCGAGTACGCGTTCGGCTTCGCGGGCAAGGGATGGGGCGAGCTCATGGGCATCGCGAACCGCACCGACTTCGACCTGTCGAACCACATCCAGCAGTCCGGTTCCAACCTGTCGTTCTTCGACCAGGCGTCGGGCGAGAAGTACGTGCCGTACGTCATCGAGCCCTCGTTCGGCCTCACCCGCTCGATGATGGCGTTCCTCGTCGACTCGTACCGCGAGGAGGAGGTGCCCAACGCCAAGGGCGGCGTCGACACCCGGACGGTGCTCAAGCTGGACCCCCGCCTCGCCCCCGTCAAGGCCGCCGTGCTGCCGCTGTCGCGCAACGAGCGCCTCTCGCCGCTGGCCCGAGAGGTCGCCGACGAGCTGCGCGCCTCGTGGAACGTCGACTTCGACGACGCCGGGGCGATCGGCCGCCGCTACCGTCGTCAGGACGAGATCGGCACGCCGTTCTGCGTGACGGTCGACTTCGACTCCCTCGACGACCGCGCCGTCACGGTGCGCGACCGCGACACCATGGCCCAGGAGCGCGTGCCGCTCGACGGCCTCCAGCCCTACCTCGCCGAGCGCCTCCGCGGGGCCTGAGGGTCTTCGAACGCCCCGCCCCGGTCATCCGGCGCGACGCTCATCCGGGGGTCTGAGCGCGACCTCGGGGCGTGGGCCGACGGCTCGCCCAGGGGATCGGCACTCCTGCTTCTTCTCGCGTGACAGATCGTCCGATTCCGGCGGGACCGTCGGCTGCGGCTCCGCGAGCCGTGCTTTCCGGTCGAGGACAGCAGGATCTCCCGCGCCGTCTTCGAGGGACTGACCTTCGCCGGACGCATCGTTGTCGCGGCGCGGGAACGACTGCCCTCACGTGCCTGAGGGCATGCTCCGGCGGGTCAGGCGAACGCCGTCGCCCGCGTGGCGATGCGTGCGAACCGGCCGGCGAGCGCGAACTCCGTGCGTTCGAGGACAGCATGCACGGCGAGAACGTCTCCCGTGTCGGGCCGTGTGATCGGGAACGTCGCCGTCGCCTCGGTGACGAACGTCACGTCGTAGCCGAGGTCGGCGGCGACGCGCGCTGTCGTCTCGCAGCACTGCTCGGTCTGGATCCCCGACACGACGACTCTCCGGATGCCCTGCTGCTGCAGGTGCTGCCCGAGGCCCGTCGTCGTGAACGCGTTGCGGGACGTCTTCGTGAAGGTCGCCTCGCCGGGGCGGGGTTCCAGCCCCTCGACGAGGCGGACATGCCCCTGCGCGGGGTCGAAGACGTCGTCGGATCCGGGCTCGGCGTGCAGGATCCACACGACCTCATGACCGAGCTCACGCGCTCGCCCGACCAGCTCGCCGACATGCGCGACGATGTCGGGATCACTGACCTCTGCCCAGATCGGACGCTGACGAAACGACTCCTGCACATCGATGACGAGAAGAGCCATGCCGGATGCCGGGACTGGGCTGGAGGAGAGGGCCATGGCATCGATCATCGCGCCGTCGTCGGGCATCCGCCAGGCGTCATCCGGACGACGGGCGGAGCGATCCTGCCATGTGCGGAATGCCGGCGCCTGGTCACCGCCCGGTCTCCGCCGTGACCGTGCGCGAGCGACTCCATGCAGCGATCCGTCGTCGCACCGCATGGCAGCCGGACAGGGCCGCATCCGCCGAGTGCGGCTCTGTCGCACAGGGGAGAGCGCGTCGTGGGCATGGCTTCGAGAGCCGGAACGTCCCCGGCCGGGTGGCAACGCGGAACGGTCCGCGCCATGGCCCAGGAGCGCGTGCCGCTCGACGGCCTCCGGTCCTACCTCGCCGGGCGCCTCCGCGGCGCCTGAGGGTCTTCGGCGCCGGCCTCTCGTCGGCGCCGCCCGCGGGCGATGACCGCGGCCGTCGCGCCGAGCCCGGCGAGCAGCAGGGATGCGGCCAGCACGACGCTGAAACCTCCGGCCGAACCGAACTCGTCCGACAGGACGCCGGACATCGCCGCGCCCGCGCCCAACCCGACGACGGTGCCGCTCGCCGTGAAGGTCATGGTGATCCCGCCCTTGCCGAGCTCGGTCACCGATCCGGCGACGCTGAAGATCGTGAGCAGGAGAGGGCCCTGGAAGGCGCCGGCGACGACTGCGGAGAGAACGACCAGGGGAACGTCGTCGGAGAGGAGCATGAGCGCGGCGCCGCCCGCCATGCCCGCCGCAGCGACGCACCATCGGGTCCACGGACCCACCGAGGCCGGTATCGCGACCATCGACATCGTGGTGACGGCCGACCCGAGCGCCATCGCCGCATAGAGAAGCGCCCCGGACCCGGGGACGCCCGCCTGCTCGGCGAAGGCCGTGAGCCCGGTCTGGCTGCCGGCGAAGAAGAAGCCCATCGAGAGCATTCCCGCGAACGCCACCGCGATGAGCATGCGCCGTCGAAGCCGCGACGAGCCGGAGGGGCGAGCCTGGCCGTCGCCCGCGACGGCGCGCGTGGCGCGTCGTCGCGGCACCATGCGATGGCTGGGGTGCACCGCGAACCAGGTGGCGAAGACGGCGACGAGCGCGCCGGCGGCGAGCACGGCGAGGCGGGGGTCGGCGATCACGGCGATGAGGCCGACGAACGCCGGGCCGAAGATGTACACGATCTCGTCCACGACGCCCTCGAACGCGAAAGCGGTCGGCACGTGGCCGGGCGCGATCGCGAGCCACCGCGCGCGGGAGAACGCTCCGACCTGAGGCAGGGTGAACCCGGCGAGCGCGGCGAGGATCACGGACACGGTGTCGGGGAGAAGGCCGATCCCGAGCGTGAACGCACCCAGAGCGGTGACGTGCAGCGCGACGGCCGTCAGGAGGACCGTGCGCTGACCCCAGCGATCGGCGAGGGCGCCTCCCGCCGGAGCGCCGATCGCCTGGCCCAGCGCCGCTGCGGCGGCGGCGAACCCGCCGGTGCTGATCGAGCCGGTCGCCGACGAGGCGAGCGTCAGGATCGCGAGCGGGATCATCGACATCGGCAGACGGCCGAGGGCGGCTGCGGCGAGATAGCTCCCGCCGGCGATGCGGGGAAGGACGCGGTAGGAGGACAGCCCCACGCGGGGCGTCGACGAGGTATCGGTCACAGGGCGCTCTCTCACCGCGCGTCCCCCCACCCGGATCGCGCTCGTCACCCTACGAAGATGCGAATCTCGCACCGGCGAGCCTAGCAGGCTCCGCGCGCGCTCAGTCCTCCGTCGGTCCGAGGTCGGCGTCGGCGACGAAACGGACGCACGCCGTGGGAGCGCCGTCGAGCTCGAGCACCACCAGCTCGTTCGTGCCGGGGCGCAGGACCGGCCCCGGCAGGTAGAGCGTCCGCTGGGGCGGCCGCGACCAGTAGCGACCCAGACAGAAGCCGTTGACCCAGACGATGCCCTTGCCCCACCCCGTGGTGTCGAGGAAGCGGTCCCGCGCGTCGGGAGCGGAGAACTCCGCACGGGCCAGGGTGAGACCCGGCAGCCGAGCCGGTGATGCCGTCCCGGACGGCATGCGCGTGGCGAGAGCGGCCAGGTCGCGCTCGCGCAGCGCGACGGTCCCCCATCCCTCCAGCGGGTCGCCGTCCAGACGCGAGGAGAAGGCCGTCTCTCTCGTGGCGATCGGAGCGGTCCGGCCGTCCTGCTTCCTTGGATCGTAGTATTGCCCTACAATCCAAGGACCAACGAGGAGGCGTCGCCGCCCCTCCGGCCCGAGGAGATGACGAACGTGAACGACGCAGCCCGCACCGGCCCCGCGCTCTGGAGCGCGCAGGCCCACATGCCGTCCGTGCTCGGCCGGCAGATCGTCGTCACCCGCGGCGAGGGGAACTACGTCCACACGACCGACGGGCGGCGGCTCTTCGACGGGACCGCCGGCCTGTGGCACGCCAACATCGGTCATGGTCGCGCCGAGATGGCGGAGGCGGCGGCCGAGCAGATGGCGAGGCTCGAGACCTATCACGTCTTCGGGCGCTACCTGAACGACAGGGCGGTCGAGCTCGCCGAGCGCGTCCGCGACCTGTCGCCCGTCGCCGACTCCAAGGTCATCCTGAACAGCGGCGGCTCCGATGCCGTCGACGTTGCCCTCAAGCTCGCACGCCGCTACTGGCAGCTCCTCGGTCGCACGGAGAAGACCGTGATCCTCAGCCGCGACCTCTCCTATCACGGGCTGCACGCGTACGGCACGTCCGTCGCCGGCATCGACGTCAACCGGGAGGGCTACGGCACCGAGTCGCTCGTCGCCGACACCGCGCGGTTCGACACCCGCGACATCGAGAAGGTGCGCCGCACGGTGGCGGGGATCGGCCCCGAGCGCATCGCCGCCATCGTCGCCGAGCCGATCCAGGGCACGGGCGGCGTCATCCCGCCCGAGCCCGGCTACCTGGAGGGCCTGCAGCGGATCGCCGACGAGAACGACATCCTGCTCGTCCTCGACGAGGTCATCACGGGGTTCGGGCGCACGGGGCACTGGTTCGCGACCGAGCGCTACGGGCTGCGTCCGCACATCATCGCGATGGCGAAGGGCATCTCGTCGGGATACTCCGCCGTCGGCGGCGCCGTCGTCGCCCCCGAGGTGTGGGAGCCGTTCTACGAGTCGGGCGGGCCCGTCTACCGTCACGGCACGACGTACTCCGGTCACGCGACCTCGGCGGCCGTCGCCCTCAAGAACCTCGAGATCATCGAGCGCGAGGGGCTGATCGGACGGGTGCGCGAGCTCGAGGGCGTCCTCTCCGCCGAGCTGGGCTCGATCTCCTCGGATCCGCGCATCGCCGAGACGCGCGTGGCCGGATTCCTCGGCGGCATCGAGCTGCGTCCCGAGTACCCGGCCGAACGGGTGGCGGACGAGATGCTCGAGCAGGGCTGGATCGCGCGACCTCTGCGAGGCAACGTGGTGCAGGTGAGCCCGCCGTTCACGACGACCGACGACGAGGTGCGCGGGATCGTCGCCGCGGCCGTGTCCGCGCTCGACGTCGTCGCGCCGGTCGACCTGGCGATGGCGCGATGACGTCGCTCGTCGCCCCGGCACCCGTCCGCACCGTCGACGCGGCGGTGCGCGAGCGCACCGACAGGGCTCTCGCGAGCGTCGTCGTCGACCGTCTCGACCTCGGACCGCGCGCGACCTTCGCGGTGCGCGACCCGGCGACCGAGGGCGTCATCGCGACGCTGCCCGACCACACGACGGCCGACGCGCTCGTGGCGCTCGAGCGGGCCGACCGCGCGGGCGCCGCATGGGCGCGGACGACGTCCCGCCACCGCTCCGACGTGCTGCACCGGGCGTACGGCATGCTCGTCGATCAGCGCGACCGCCTCGCGGCCGTGATCACCCGCGAGATGGGCAAGCCGCTCGCCGAGGCCTACGGCGAGGTGCAGTACGCGGCCGACTACGTGCGCTGGTACGCGGAGGAGGCGCTGCGTCCCGCCGGGGGCTACCGCGAGAGCCCCGCGGGCGGATCGACCATCCTCACCACGCGCGCCCCCGTGGGCACGGCCCTGCTCATCACGCCGTGGAACTTCCCCATGGCGATGGCGACGCGCAAGATCGCGCCCGCGATCGCGGCGGGCTGCGGCGTCGTCGTCAAGCCTGCGGCGCTCACGCCGCTCACGACCCTCGTCGTCGCGGAGATCCTCGTCGCGGCGGGCGTGCCGGACGAGCTCGTGCAGGTGGTGACGACGACGGACGCCGCGGGTCTCAGCTCGACCCTGATGGCGGACGGGCGCGTGCGGAAGGTCTCGTTCACGGGTTCGACGGGCGTCGGCGGCGTGCTGCTGCGACAGGCGGCCGAGCACGTGGTCAAGAGCTCGATGGAGCTCGGCGGCAACGCGCCGCTGCTCGTCTTCGACGACGCCGACCTCGAGCGGGCCGTCGAGGGCGCCGTGATCGCGAAGCTCCGCAACGGCGGCCAGTCGTGCGTGGCGGCCAACCGCATCCTCGTGCAGGACGGCATCGCCGACGCCTTCGCGGAGGGCTTCGCCGAGCGGATGGCCGAGACCGTCGTGGGAAACGGGCTGGCCGACGGCGTCGCCCTCGGGCCCGTCATCGACGAGCGCGCCGTCAGCGGCTTCGTGCGCCTCGTCGACGACGCCGTGGCGAAGGGCGCGCGCCTGCGTCTCGGCGGGGCGGCGCTCCCGGGCGAGGGGCACTTCTTCGAGCCGACGGTGCTCGACGGCGTCCCCGACGACTCCGACATCGCCGGCACCGAGATCTTCGGCCCCGTCGCGGCCATCGCGCGCTTCGCGACGGAGGACGAGGGCGTCGCCCGCGCGAACGGCACGCCCTTCGGCCTCGCGAGCTACGTCTTCACGGAGAGCCTCGATCGCGCGCTCGGCGTCGCCGACCGGCTCGATGCGGGGATGGTCGGCGTCAACCAGGGCATCGTCTCGAACGTCGCAGCGCCCTTCGGCGGCGTGAAGGCGTCGGGACTCGGGCGGGAAGGCGGGTCCGAGGGGCTCGAGGAGTACCAGGAGGTCCGCTTCTACAACGTCGCGCGCCGGTGACGCCCACGTCCCGCAACCGGAGGCGGCTCACGCGTCGGCGGCGTCCGCGAGGATCTCCCTGATCCGTTCGTGGTTCTCGCGAAGGTGGTCGAGCACGGTCGCACGGGCGCGGGACGCGTCGCCGGAGGCGATCGCCTCGAGGAGCGCGCGGTGCTGCGGCACGACAAGCTCGTCGGCCCTGCGGTGCTCGTCGTCCGTGTACGAGAGCAGCAGCAGGTAGTAGCCCATCTCGGTCGTGATCGTGCGGTAGAACGCGTCGATGCGCCGGCTGCCGAGCATCGCGACGATCTCGGCGTGGAACGCCATGTCGGCGGCGACGAGATCGCGGGGGCCGCCGCTGTGCGCGGCCTCCGCGAGCGTCGCGAACGCCGCGCGCAGTCGCGCGCCGCTCTCGGCGCTCGCGGGGGCGACGACGGCCGCGCCCTCGAGATGCGTCCGCGCGCGATAGAGGTCGTCGAGCTCGTCGAGCGACGGCGTCGCGACGACCGCGCCGCGGTGCATCTCGTATCGGACGAGGCGGCTCTGCTCGAGCAGGCGGATGCCCTCGCGCACGGAGTTGCGCGAGTAGCCGAGCGACGACGTGAACGCGCTCTCGGTCAGCCTCTCTCCCGCGCGCAGCGTGCCGTCGAGGATGCGGCGGGTGAGCAGCTCGGCGACGTGCTCGGCTGCGCTCGTCCGGGTGAGGTGCAGCGAGGCGGTCGCGTCCGCCGTCCGCTCCGCGGCGTCCTTCCGTGCACGGGATGCCCCGGCACCGGGATCGTTCGTCATCCGCGGAAGGCTATCACCGCGCGCGGGGCTCTCGTGCCCGCGACGACGGGTTGTGCCATATACCCACCCGGGGTATATGGTGGACCGTATCGGGCACCCGAGAGGGTGCCGGGCCGAGCAGATCGGCTCGTCGCGACGGAGGAGGCCACCATGGCGAAGACGACCTACCGGGTCACGGGGATGACGTGCGAGCACTGCGAGCGCGCGGTCGACGGCGAGGTCAGCGCGATCGACGGCGTCGCGGGCGTCGAGGTGAGCGCGGCCACGGGCGTGCTCGTGGTCGACACGGGCGTAGGATCCCCCGCGGACGACGACGCCGTGCTCGCGGCCGTCGAAGAGGCGGGATACGAGGCCGCGCGCGCCGTATGAACACCCCTGCCCGCCTCGGCCTCTACGCGACGGGGCTCGCCGCGGCCTTCGGGGCGGCCTTCCTCGTCGCGGACGCCGTCGTTCCCGCCGACGCCGTCGATGACTGGAACGCGAGCATCGCCGCCCAGGACGGCCACGGCGACGCGGAGGCCGACGACGCCCCGCTCGCGAACGGCGTCTCGCTCGACCGCGAGGGGTACCGGCTCGCGGATGTCGCGGCACCCGGGGAGCCGGGACGGGCGGGCGAGCTCAGCTTCACGGTGGTCGACGCGTCGGGGGCGGCCGTGACCGAGTACGCGGAGTCGCACGAGAAGGACCTGCACCTCGTCGTCGTCCGCGGCGACGGCGCGGAGTTCCGGCACGTGCACCCCGAGATCGGCGCCGACGGGACCTGGTCCCTGCCGTGGACGTGGGAGGCGGCGGGCGGCTACCGGGTGTTCGCCGACTTCGTCCCCGCGGCGCAGGACGAGTCGATCACGCTCACCAGCACGCTCCAGGTCGCGGGGGACTTCGTCCCGCAGGAGATCGCCGGGGAGGTGCGCGAGGCGAGCGTCGACGGATACGACGTGACCCTCGAGGGCGAGCTGCGGGTCGGCGCGTCGTCGGATCTCACGCTCGCCGTCGCGAAGGACGGCGAGCCCGTGACGGAGCTGGAGCCGTACCTCGGCGCGTTCGGGCATCTCGTGGCGCTGCGGTCGGGCGACCTGTCGTACCTGCACGTGCATCCGGAGGGGGCCGACCCCGAGGCCGGCGAGCTCTCGGGCCCCGAGATCGCCTTCGTGTCGGAGGCGCCCACGCCCGGCCGGTACCTGCTCTACTTCGACTTCCAGATCGACGGCGTCGTCCGCAGCGTCCCCTTCCAGGTGGATGCGGGCGACCCCGCGGACGATGGAACCGGCACGGACGGCGAGGCGGAGCACGGGACGGGCGAGGGGCACGAGCGCTGAGGCGCTCGTGGGCGAAGCGGAACACGGAAGAGACGAGGGACGGCGATGTCGATATCCCGGCCAGGGGCGACGACCGGCAGGAGCTACGAGCTCGAGATCGGCGGCATGACGTGCGCCTCGTGCGCGAACCGCATCGAGAAGAGGCTCAACCGCCTCGAAGGCGTCGAGGCGACGGTGAACTACGCCACGGAGAAGGCGAGGGTGCTCGCGGACGAGCGCCTCGACCCGCAGCTGCTCATCGCGGAGGTGGAGAGGACCGGCTACACCGCGGCCCTCCCCGCTGCGAACGACGAGTCCGAGGCGGACGGCGAGGCGCCCGATCCCGAGCTTGCGTCGCTGCGGCAGCGGCTCATCGTCTCGGTCGTGCTCTCGGTGCCCGTCATCGCGATGGCGATGATCCCCGCCCTGCAGTTCACGTACTGGCAGTGGGCGTCCCTCGCGCTCGCCGCCCCCGTCGTGCTGTGGGCCGCGTGGCCGTTCCACCGCGCCGCATGGGCGAACCTGCGCCACGGCGCCGCGACGATGGACACCCTCGTGTCGGTGGGCACGCTGTCCGCCCTGCTCTGGTCGCTCTACGCGCTGTTCTTCGGCACCGCGGGGCAGGCCGGCATGACGCACCCCTTCGAGCTGTCGATCACGCCCTCGGACGGCGCATCGAACATCTACCTCGAGGTCGCCGCGGGCGTGACGATGTTCCTCCTCGGAGGCCGCTACTTCGAGAAGCGCTCCAAGCGCCGCGCGGGGGCCGCTCTGCGGGCGCTCGTCGAGATGGGCGCGAAGGACGTCGCGGTCGTGCGCGGAGGCGCCGAGGTGCGCATCCCGGTCGACCGGCTCTCGGTGGGCGACGACTTCGTCGTGCGCCCCGGGGAGAAGGTGGCCACGGACGGCGTGATCGTCTCCGGGCGGTCGGCGATCGACGCGTCGATGCTCACGGGCGAGTCCGTCCCGGTCGAGGTCGTCGAGGGCGACGCCGTCACGGGGGCCACGGTGAACGCCGGCGGGCGGCTCATCGTGCGCGCGACGCGCATCGGCTCCGACACCCAGCTCGCCCGGATGGCGAGGCTCGTCGAGGACGCCCAGTCGGGCAAGGCCGAGGTGCAGCGTCTCGCCGACAGGGTCTCCGGCGTCTTCGTCCCCGTCGTGATCGCCGTGGCGGTCATGACGCTCGGCGCATGGATCGGCGCGGGCTTCCCCCTGTCGGCGGCCTTCACCGCCACCGTGGCCGTGCTCATCATCGCGTGCCCGTGCGCTCTGGGCCTCGCGACGCCGACGGCTCTGCTCGTCGGCACCGGCCGCGGCGCGCAGCTCGGCATCCTCATCAAGGGCCCCGAGGTCCTGGAGTCCACGCGCAAGGTCGACACCGTCGTGCTCGACAAGACGGGCACGGTCACCACGGGCAGGATGACGGTGGCCGAGGTGGTCACGGCGCCCGGGACCGACCGGGCGCAGCTGCTGCGCCTGGCGGGCGCGATCGAGGACGCGTCCGAGCACCCGATCGCGCAGGCGATCGCCAGGGCGGCGACCGAGGAGGTCGGCCCCCTCCCCGCCGTCGAGGCCTTCCAGAACGTCGAGGGCGAGGGCGTGACGGGCGTCGTCGACGCGCATGCCCTTCTCGTGGGCCGGCCGAGCCTCCTGTCCGACCGGTCGGTCGCGCCCGACGCCGAGGTCGCCGCGGCGCGCGAGCGCGCGGAGGGCGAGGGCAAGACCGCCGTGCTCGTGGCGTGGGACGGCGAGGTGAGGGGGCTCGTCGTCGTCGCGGACCGCGTGAAGGCGACGAGCGCCGAGGCGATCGCGCAGCTCCGGGCGCTGGGCCTCGCTCCCATCCTGCTCACGGGAGACAACGAGACGGTCGCCCGCCGCATCGCGGGGGAGGTCGGGATCGAGCGCGTGATCTCCGAGGTCATGCCCGCCGACAAGGCCGCCACCGTGTCGGCGCTGCAGTCCGAGGGGCACGTCGTCGCGATGGTCGGCGACGGCGTCAACGACGCCGGCGCGCTCGCCCAGGCCGACCTGGGGCTGGCGATGGGCACGGGCGCGGACGTCGCGATCGAGGCGAGCGACATCACGCTCGTCCGTGGCGATCTGCGCAGCGCGGCCGACGCCATCCGGCTCTCCCGCAAGACGCTCGGCACGATCAAGGGCAACCTGTTCTGGGCGTTCGCCTACAACACGGCGGCGATCCCGCTCGCGGCCCTCGGCCTGCTCAATCCTATGCTCGCCGGCGCGGCGATGGCGTTCTCGAGCGTCTTCGTCGTCGGCAACAGCCTGCGGCTCCGCTCGTTCCGGAGCGGGTCGGCAGATCGCGGGTCGTCTCCAGCCGAGTAGCCGCCGGCCGATCGGGCTCCGCCGACGCCCGCGGAATCAGAATTGTCGACAATAGACAATCCTGATAGGATCCCCCTCACGCACTCGATGGAGGGGGACGCATGAGCGGAGTGGAGACGCTGTCGGCGATCAACAGCCGGCCGACCGCGGTGATCATCGCCGACCAGCTGCGCGAGCGCATCATCGACGGCTCGTTCGGGCCCGGAGACCAGATCAACGAGGCGCAGGTCGCCGCCCAGCTGAACGTCTCGCGAGGACCCGTGCGCGAGGGGCTCCATCGCCTCGTGCAGGAGGGCCTGCTGCTGAGCCGGCCGAACCGCGGCGTGTTCGTCCGCGATCTCACGGCCCGCGACGTCGCGGAGGTCTACGAGGCCCGCGAGGTCATCGAGTGCGCGGCCGCGGAGGTCATCACCAGGCGCGCCCTCGACGCGCGGCGCCGGACGGTCGAGCGCCTCACCCCGATCATCGACCGGATGACGCCGTATGCGGACGCGCGAGACTGGCGCGGTCTCGGGCGGATCGATCTCGAGTTCCACACCACGCTCGTCGAGGAGGCGGGCAACACGCGTCTCGTGCGCGCGTACTCGACGCTGGCGACCGAGGCGCTCATCTGCATGTCGCACGCCGACGAGACCTACCCCGATCCCGACCGGGTCGACGCGGACCACCGCGAGATCGCGAGCCTGCTGCGGGACGGCGACATGACGGCCGTGCACCTCGCCCTGCACCGGCATCTGTCGCTCGACAACCACCAGCTGCACGACCACGACGACGACGGCGATCTGCGGCACGGCAGGCCGGAGGAGCGTGCGGCGCCCGTCAGAGCCGGTTCAGGATGACGTTCTTCGGGGCGCTCAGCTCGAGCACGGCGCTCGCGACCCCCTCGCGGCCGACGCCGGACCGCCTGGACCCGCCGAACGGCATGGCGTCGATGCGGAAGTCGCTCGTCTCGTTGACGAGCACGGTGCCGACGCGCAGCCTGGCGGCGGCGTGCATCGCGACGGTGACCGACGCGGTGAACACGCCCGCCTGCAGCCCGTAGTCGGTCGCGTCGGCGCGGGCGATCGCGTCGTCCAGCTCCGTGAACGGCAGGATCGAGACGACGGGGCCGAAGACCTCCTCCTCGAGCACGCGTGCGCCCGCCGGCACGTCGACGAGCACCGTCGGCTCGTGGAACGCCCCGTGGAGGCCGCCCCCCGCGACGATGCGCGCGCCCTGGGCCTCGGCCTCGCGGATCCAGCTCTGGACGCGATCGGCCTCGCGCCGTGAGATGAGCGGGCCCACGTCGGTGGAGGGCGAGCGCTTGGTCCCCACGACGAGCCCGCGGGCGCCTTCGGACACGAGCGCGACGAGCTCGTCGTAGACCGCCGCGTGCGCCAGGACGCGCTGCACCGAGAGGCAGTTCTGCCCCGCGACGCCGAACGCGCCGTCGACGATGCCCGCCGCGGCGGCGGAGACGTCGCCGTCCTCGCACACGATGACGGCGTTGTTGCCGCCGAGCTCCATGAGGGTCTTGCGCGCCCCGGCCGTCGCGGCGATGAGGTCGCCGGTCGCGGGGCCTCCCGTGAACGACACGGCGTCCACGCGACGATCGCGCACGAGCGCCGTGCCGGCCTCGCGATCCGACACCAGCGCGGCCATCCTGCGCGGGGGCATCCCGGCGCGCAGCAGGAGGTCGAGCAGCGCGAGCGCCGACAGCGGCGTCTTCTGCGCGGGCTTGAGGACGACGGCGTTGCCGGCGATGAGGGCGGGGCCGACCTTGTGCGCGACGAGGTTCATCGGGTCGTTGAACGGCGTGATCGCCGCGACGACGCCGAGCGGCTCCCGGCGGTTCCAGCCGATCCGGCCCGCCCCGCGCGCGGTGTCGGCGAACGGCAGGGTCTCGCCCTCCAGCAGGGGAGCGGCCGCGGCCGACAGCCGCAGCGTCTCCGCCGTGCGCGCGACCTCGCGCAGCGCCTCCGTGATCGTCTTGCTGCTCTCCGCCGACAGGATCGCGGCCAGGCGCTCGTGCTCCTCGCGGACGAGCGCCGCGGCGCGCTCGAGCGTCTCGCGGCGCTCCCACAGCTCCCACGCGTCCTCGCGCAGGCTGCGTGAGACGCCGCCGACGGCGGCGTCGACGTCGGCCGGCCCGGCCAGGCGGACCCGGCCCACGACCGAGCCGTCCTCGGGGTCGACGACCTCCAGGGCGAGATCATCGGTCAGCCAGCGGCCGTCCAGATAGCCGCCGCCCGGGATGCCCCCGGTCCCGGCCGCGTCCAGCGCGGGCGGGGCGACGTCGCGGGTGCTCGCGCTCATCTCCACGGTCCCTCTCTCAGCTCAGCTTGTCCTGCAGCCCGTACCAGGCGCCGCCGAGGGGAAGCATCCACGGTGCGCCGTAGTGGCCGGGGATCCACGGGTTCCTCAGATCCCGCCAGACGTTGGCCTCGGGCCGGCCCGACACGACGTCGGCCATGACCTTGCCCATGTAGGTGGCCATCTGCACGCCGTGCCCGGAGTAGCTCGTCGAGTAGAAGAGCCCCCTGTGCTCGCCCGCGTGCACCATCTGGTCCATCGAGATGTCGACGAGCCCGCCCCACATGTAGTCGATCCGGGCCTCCCGCATCTGCGGGAAGACGTGGTGCATCGCGCGGATGAGGATCTCCCCGCTCTTGCGGTCGGAAGACGGGTCTGACTGCGCGAAGCGGGCGCGGCCGCCGAACAGCAGGCGGTTGTCGGGCGTGATGCGGAAGTAGTAGATGAAGTTCTTCGTGTCCGACGCCATCCGGCGGTTCGGCAGCAGCTCGTCGGCGACCGCCTGCGGCAGTGGCTCCGTCACCACGATGAAGCTGCCGACCGGGACGATGCGACGCTGCACCCAGCCGAACGGGCGCCCGGTGTATCCGCTCGTGCCGATGACGACCTTGCCGGCGCGGATCGTGCCCCGCGAGGTCTGCAGGACGTGCGTGGTGCCGTCGCCGATGCGCGTGACGTCGACGACCTCCGCGTTCTCGTGGACGGTGGCGCCGGCCTCGACGGCGAGGCGCGCGAGCTCGTGTCCGAACTTCGCGACGTGCACGCCCGCGCCGAGCGGGTCGACCATGGCGCCGTGGTAGACGTCGGAACCGATCTCGCTGCGGATGCTCTCCCGGTCGACGATCCGCACGGGCTGCCCGACGAGGCGGCGAAGGGCGTCGGCGGTCTGCGTGAGCCCCTCGAAGTGCGACTCCTTCCAGGCGAGGTTCATCTTGCCCGAACGGGCGTAGTCGACGTCCAGGCCGTTCTCGCGCACGATGTCCTCGATGAGGTCGATCGCCCTGTTGTACTCCGTGAAGTACCCGATGGCGCGCTGCTCCCCGTAGCGTCTGAGCGCCTGGCGGAACCCGATCGCGAGGCCCGTCGTCGCCATCCCGCCGTTGCGCCCGGATGCGCCCCAGACGACGGTGTTCGCCTCGAGGACCGCGACGGACCTGCCGGCGCGGGCCGCGTGCAGCGCGGTCGAGAGCCCCGTGAAGCCCGCGCCGACGACGGCGACGTCGACCTCCTTCGGGATGGTCGTCGTGCGGTAGTCGCCGCTGGGGACGGCCGTGTCGAGCCAGTAGGACGTCATCTTCACGTCGGTGCCGACGCGGGTGCCGGAGTCGCTCATGATCAGATCCCCAGAGCCTTGGCGACCTCGTCGAGCGTGTCCATCCGCACGGCGCCGTAGTGGGGGAGGTCGGGGTCGTAGCCGCGGTCGAGGAGCACCTTGTCGCGGATGCCCAGATCGAACGCCGGCATGTGGTCGTAGCGCTGGTGCGACGAGATGTGGAGGAAGTCCTCCGGCGTCGCGTCGAGCGTGTCGAACATGTACTCGAACGCCTGGTACCGCGGCTTGTACGCCTGCGCCTGCTCCGCCGTGAGGACGGCGTGGAAGGGAGCCCCGAGGCGCGGGACGCTCGCGGCGAGGTGGCGGTCGTCGGCGTTCGAGAGGATGACGAGCGGGAAGTGCTCGGCGATCTTCCGGAGCGGCGAGACGACGTCCTCGTGCGCGCCCCACGTGAGCACGGCCGAGGTGAGGGCAGCGATGTCGCCGTCGCGCACCTCGAGGCCGAATCGGGCGCACGTGCGGCGGTACGCCGCCTCGATGATCTCGTCGTACGGCGCGTACTCGAGGACCTGGTCCAGACGGTAGATGCGGAAGCGGTCCATGAAGGCCTCGACGCCGGCCGCATCCAGGCGGTCCGAGATCAGCGGGACGGTCGCTTCGCGGATCCGGAAGGAGATGAGGGTGCCGTAGCAGTCGAAGGAGATGTACCGGGGGCGGAACGTGGGTGTCACGGGGGAGCCTTTCTCGTCGTCAGTCGAGCGTAGGGAGAATGTCGTCGTATTGTCAACAATCCGACTATAAGCGGTCACGCCGGCCGCCTCGACGCCCGCGTCCGCTGCGGAAGTCGACGGTCAGGCTCGACAGCGACACCGCGAAGACCGACAGCAGCGCCAGCGCGCCGGCGGGGACCAGCACGACCAGCGGCGAACGCTCCACGTAGGGCATGCCCTCGGCGAGGATGAGCCCCCAGTCGGGCTGCGGGGGCTGGGGCCCCAGGCCGAGGAACCCCAGGGCGGCGAGAGCCAGCGCGATGCCCGGCAGGCGCAGGGCGGCGTGGCGGAGCACGGGGCCGATCACGCTCGGCAGCACGTAGCGGAGCATCGTCCGCGTCGTGCCGACGCCGAGCACGGGCGCGATCCGCACGTACGGCTGTGCTTTGACCTCGGCGACGAGCGCGGCGGTGTGCGCGGCGAGCGGCGCCCAGCTGACCGCGGTGACCGCGAGGGCCGCGCCGAAGGCCGACGGCCCGAGGACCGCGGAGACGAGGAGGCCGGCGATCACCGGGGGCGCGGCGTTGGTGATCTCGATGGGCCCGGCCGCGAGGTTCGGGAACATGCCGATGAGCAGACCCAGCACGAGGCACGCCACGGCGGCGATCGCGGCCACGCCGATCGTCGTCAGCGCGCCGTGCGAGATGCGGGCCAGCACGTCCCTGCCGCTCGCGTCCGCGCCGAGCGGCAGCTCCCACGTGGGAGGAGCCAGACGCGGGAAGTCGAGCGAGTAGGGGTCGCGCGGCAGGCCCACGAGGATGAGGGCGACGAGGATCGCGAGCGTCGTCGCCGGCAGGATCCAGGCGCTCCGCGGGCTGGGGGCCTGCGGCACCGACGTCGGGAGCGAGCCGGTGCGCAGGGCGGGCCCCAGGAGCACGCGCCGCACGATGCCTGCCCCGACGCCCAGCGCCACGGCCAGCAGCATGAGCAGGATGACGCCCGCCTGCAGCACGGGCAGATCCTGCGATTCGGCCGCGCCGAGGGTCGCACGGCCGATGCCGGGGATCGCGTAGACCTGCTCCACGGCGACGGCGCCCGCAGTGAGCCCCACGAGCACGAGCCCGATCTGCGGGGCGATGCCGGGCAGGGTCCGGCGGATGGCCGCGCCGACGATCCGCCGCCTCGGAAAGCCCGCCACCGTCCACGTGGCCACCCATCGCTCGCCGAACGTCCGCGCCAGGGCGTCCGAGAACAGCCGGCCGACGAACCCACCGGCGGGCAGGCCCATGGCGAGCGCCGGCAGCACGGCGTTCGCCGTGTCCGCCCAGCCGTACGGAGGGAACCACCGCAGCCACACCGCGAAGACGACCAGCAGCAGCGAGGCGAGCAGGAACTCGGGCATCGCCGTGAAGGCCGCTGCGATGCCCCCGCCCGTGCGGTCGCCGCGGCCGTCGAGGCCGCGGCGGAAGGTCGCCGCGCTGAGCCCGGATGCGACGACGAACGCGACGGCGAGCGAGAACAGCATGAGCGTGAGCGAGACCCCGAGCGCCGACAGCATGACGGGGAGGACGGGCTCACGGCTGACCCAGGACACGCCCCAGTCGCCGCGCAGGGCGTTGCCCAGCCAGGCGAAGAACACGCCGAAGGGTCCGGCGCCGAGCCCGAGCTCCTGCCGGACGGCGTCCAGCGCCTCCGGCGTGATGTCGCGCTCGGCGAAGCGGGCGCGGAAGATCGACAGCGCGGGATCTCGGTCGGACAGCCACGGCAGCACGCCCAGCATGAACACGACGACGAGGATCGACGCCGCTCGGGACGCCGCGGGCAGCCACGTGCGCGGCGAGCGGTCCCCCGTGCGTCCGCGACGTGCGCGCTGCAGCATCGGCACGGCCTGTGTCGAGACGACCATCGGCAGTCCTTTCCGGCTCTGTCGGCAGGCGGCTCACGGAGCCGTCGTGTCCTCGGTGATGAGACGGCGCTCGCGCGGATCGCGCAGGGCGCCGGCGACGCCCTCGCCCTCGCCCTGGACGACGCGCTCGTGCAGCAGGGGGGCGAGCGCGTCCGCCTGGAGGATCGCCTCCTCGACCGCGGCGATCGCCTTCTGCCGCTCCTCGCCGGGCTCCGCCGCCGAGGCGGCGGCGATGAGCCGGTCGATCTCGGGGTCGCAGAGCTGCGCGAAGTTGAACGTGCCCGCGCACGAGTAGTCGCTCGTGAGGTAGGCGACGGGGTCGCCCGTCTCGAGCAGCACCGCGCGGGAGAAGATGATCGCGTCGAAGTCGCCCTCGAGCGCGTCCGGCTCGAAGTTGGCGTACTCGCGCACGTCCTGACGCACCTCGAAGCCGGCGGCCTCGAGCTGCTGCTCGACGAGCACGGCGACCTCCGGCAGCTCGGCGCGGTCGGAGTACGTGGCGAGCGTGATGGTGGCGCCGGCGGGGTCGGCGGGGGCGACGGACGACGCGATGTCGCCGCGGACGTCCTCGGCCCACGGGAGGGCGGGGCCGAAGAGCCCTCCCGTGATGTCGGCGTGGCCCTCGTAGACGTTCTCGACGATCGACTCGGGGTCCAGCGCCGCGCGGGCGGCGGCGCGCATCGCCTGGTCGGCGAACACGCCCTCCCCGTTGTTGAAGTAGACGGCGTTCGTGCGGGGCATGGGGACCTCGTGCAGGAGCGCCTGGTCGAGCAGCGCGAGCTGCGAGACGGGGATGGCCTCGACGATGTCGGCGGCGCCGGTGCGCAGCGCCGCGCCTCGGGCCGCGCCGTCGTTGACGTAGGTCACGTCGATGCCGGCCGCCTCCGCGGGGCCGCCCCAGTAGTCGTCGAAGCGCTCGAGGGTCGCCGTCGACGTCCCGCCGATCTCGGTGAGCTCGAACGGGCCCGTGCCCGTGCCCGTGGGGTCGACGGTGCCGTCGTCGCCGTAGGCCGATGCGGCGAGGATCACGAGCTGCGGGCTCGACAGCCGCTGCGGGAGGATCGGGTCGGGGGTCCCCGTGACGATGCGCACCGTCATGTCGTCGACCGCCTCCGCGGTGAGCTCGTATCCGTCGAGCACGCGGGGGCGGGGCGATGCGTGGAGCGCGTTCTGCAGCGCGTTCACCACGGCGGCCGCGTCGAGGGTCGTCCCGTCGTGGAAGAGGACGCCTTCGCGGATCGTGAGATCCCAGGTCGTGTCGTCCGACTGCGTCCAGTCCGTCGCCAGGGCGGGCTGCGCGTCGCCCGCGTCGTCGAGGGAGACGAGCGACTCGACGGTCGACCAGCGGGTGAGCTTGAACGCATCGTCGCTGAGCGGGGTGAGGCCCGATCTCGGCGGCTGCAGCATCGCGAGGGCGATGCGGCCGTCGCCCTCCTCGGGGGAGGGGCCGGCGCCTCCCCCGCCTCCGCTGAAGCAGCCGGTGAGGACGAGAGCCGCCGTGAGGGCGACGGCGCCCAGCGTGCTCGTGCGGCGCGTGTTCGTGCGATTCATCAGGGAGACCCTTCGGGGTGGGGGAGGGGCGGGGCGTCAGACGGCTGCCGGGAGAGGCGCTCCGGCCTCCGGGACCGTGGGGAGGGCGGGGACGGCGGCGAGCAGCTCGCGGGTGCGCTCGTGGCGCGGCCCGGCCAGGATCTCGGCCGTCGGCCTGTCCTCGACGATCTGTCCGCCGTGCATCACGATCGTGCGGGTGCACATGCTCGCGACCATGGACAGGTCGTGGGACACGACGATGATCCCGGTCCCGCGTCGCTCGGAGATCTCGGCGAGCAGGGCGACGATCTGCTCGCGCATCGGCAGGTCGAGGCCGCTGACGGGCTCGTCCGCGACGAGGAAGTCGGGGTTCGTCGCGATGGCGCGGGCGATGGCCACGCGCTGGGCCTGGCCGCCGGAAAGCTCGCTCGCACGGCGGTCGAGGAACCGCTCGTCGAGGCCGACGGAGTCGAGGGCGTCGCGCACTCGGCTGTCGCAGTCGCACGGCACGTCGAGGCGGCGCAGCGGCTCGGCGACCAGATCGTGCACGGTCATGAGCGGGTCGAGCGCGCTCGCGGGGTCCTGCGGGATGTACTGCACCTTGCGGCGATACCACTTGAGCCGGCTCACGCTCGTGGGGAACACCTCCGCGTCCTCGCAGCGCACGGTGCCCGTGTCGGCGTCCTCGAGCGCGAGCACGAGCCGCAGCAGCGTCGACTTGCCGGAGCCGGAGGCGCCGACGATGCCGACGCGCTCCCCCGCCGCGATCGCCAGGCTCGTCGGGTGCAGCGCGGGCGTCCGCTCGCGGCGTGAGAACGGGCCCGTGCGGCGCGTGCGGTACGCGCGGCTCACGTCGGCGATGTCGAAGAAGCCCTCACGAGCGGTGCGGTCGGCCGTCGCGGGAGCGGCCCGGTCGGCGAGCGCGGCGAGTCGCTCGATGTGGGGCTGCACGGTGGCGGCGCGCGCGGCCCGGACGAGGTCGCGCGTGTAGGGCTCCCTCGGCGCCGTGAAGAGCGCGTCGATCCGGCCGTGCTCGACGATCCGGCCGTCCTTCAGCACGACGGCGTCGTCGCAGAGCTCCGATGCGACCGCGAGGTCGTGGGTGATGAAGAGGAGCGCGGGGGCGCTCGGCCCGGCGGTGTACCTCTTCAGCACGTCGAGGACCTTGGCCTGCGTGACGACGTCGAGGGCGGTCGTCGGCTCGTCGGCGACGATGAGCCCCGTGTCGCACGCGAGGGCCAGGGCGATGCACACGCGCTGCCGCTGACCGCCGGAGAGCTCGGCCGGGTGGCGGCGCACGAGAAGCCCGGGGTCGGGCAGCCCGACCGACCCGGCGAGCTCGACCGCGGCGGCCACGGCGTCGCGTCGGGAGAGGCCCCGGTGGCGGCGCAGCGGCTCGGCCAGCTGATCTCCGATGCGCACGAGCGGGTTGAGCGCGACGGCGGAGTCCTGGAAGACCATGCCGACACGGGCGTCCTCCGCGCGCCGGGGCGCGGGCACGCCCCGCACCTCGACGCCGTCGATCCTGATGCTGCCCTTCGTCACGGCGTTCGAGGGCAGGTGCCCGAGCACGGCTCCCGCGGTGAGCGACTTCCCGGAGCCCGACTGGCCGAGCAGGCAGACCCGCTGGCCCCGGGACACGGAGAACGAGATCCCGTCGACGATCGTCGTCCGGCCGATGGAGATCGTGAGTCCGGTCACTTCGAGACTTCTCATGGTGCCTCCCGTGCTGCTGGTCGCCCTCCGCGACGAGGTGCCCTCGCTGCGTCTGGTGTGACATTAGTTCCGATATGCAGATTGTCAACAATCAGCAACAGACTTTTTACACGCGGAAACACGGGGGCGCGCCCGCCTGCGGGGAGCCCCGGACGGGCCGGTCGTCTCTCGACGGCCGCGTCGATCAGCTCGGGTCCGCCGGCCTCCGGCGGACAGGGGCGCCCCGGCGTCTCACCGAGCCGTGCGTCGGCCCGTCGAGAGGGTCGGGCTCAGGAGGCCCTCGCCTCGCCCGTGAAGGGGCACACGGCGGCGTCCTGCGCGGCGGCGGCCGGGCGCGCGTCGATGCCGAAGAGGGTCTCGAGCGCGTCGAAGACCTCGTCGGAGCGCCCCTCGGCCGCGAGCCGCGCCGCGCGCGCCGTGGGATCGTGGAGCAGCACGCCGACGAGGTGGCGCAGCGCGTGCTCGACCTGCTCGCCCTCGCCGCGCCTGCGCGCGCGATCGACCTCGGCCTGGGTGAGCTCGAAGACGTGCTTGCGCAGCGCGACGATCGCGGGCTGCGCGCTCTGCTGTCGCCCGGCGAGGTGGAACCTCGCCGCGGCGTCCTGGACGATCGCACGGGCCGCATCCGTCGCCTGCAGCTCCTCGAGAGGCGCGTGGAGGCGGATGGTCTCGAGATCGAGGAGGGTCACGCCCGCGAGCGTCGCGACGTCGGGGGCGACGTTGCGCGGCATGCCCAGGTCGATGATCATCGTGGCGCCGTCGAAGCCGGCGTCGCGCAGCATGGCCGCGTCGATGACGGGCTCCTCGCGCGACGTGCACGTGATGACGAGGTCGGCCTGAGCCGCCGCGGCCGCGAAGCCGTCGTGGTCGACGCTGCGCAGACCGTGCTTGGCGGCGAAGCGCGCGCCGCGCCCGGAGGGCGAGTGCGCGACGATGTCCACGACCCCGTGGTCGCGCAGCGCCGCGATGGTCGCGGCGGCGTACGAGCCGGTGCCGACGAGCAGCGCCCGCTGCGTCGTCCAGTCGGCGATGCGGCTGGCGGCGAGATCGAGCGCGAGACGCACGAGCGACCGCCCGGCCCGACCGAGCGCGGTGGCGTTCTTCACGCCCTTCTGCGTCTCCGTCGCCCGCTGGAACAGGCGCTCGAGCTCGCTCGACGCCGTCCCGTGGTCGCGGGCCTCCTCGAGCGCGCGCCGCACCTGCCCGCCGATCTCGCCCTCGCCGATGACGACCGACTCGAGCCCGGACGCCACGGAGAACAGATGCTCCGCGACCTTGCCGCCGGCGCTCACCTCGTAGGCGCCGTCGAGGTCGTCGGCCGACACCCCCGTCGCGGCCCGGATGGCCTGCTGCGCGGCGTCCAGCGCCGCCTCGCGCGCCTCGCCCGACGGCAGGTCGAGGTCGATGTACGCCTCGAAGCGGTTGCACGTCGACAGCACCACGGCGCCGGAGACCTCGTCGCGATGTCCCGCGATGAGCGGCGCGATCGCGGTCGTGTGCGTGCTCAGCCGCTCGAGGAGGTCGAAGGGCGCGGTCTTGTGACTCGCGGAGAGGCAGAACAGCACGTCGGCCATTCTACCTCGCGGAAAAGGCAGTTATGAATCGTTCAGGATAAGGAAGGGTCGCCTTACCGGCCGTCTCCGCCGTCGTGGAGCGGCGGATGCGAGGATGGGGCCATGCCTTCCCCCGATGCACCGCTGCTGCGCGCCCTGCGCGGCGAGCGCCCGGAGACGACTCCCGTCTGGTTCATGCGGCAGGCGGGACGGTCGCTCCCCGAGTACCGCGAGCTGCGCGTCGGAACCCGGATGCTCGACGCGTGCCTCACCCCGGATCTCGCCGCCGAGATCACGCTCCAGCCGGTGCGCCGTCACGGCGTCGACGCCGGGATCTTCTTCAGCGACATCGTCGTGCCGCTGCGGCTCGCCGGCATCGACGTCGAGATCCAGCCCGGCCGCGGACCGGTCTTCGCCGACCCGGTGCGCTCGCGCGCCGACGTCGACCGGGTCACGTCCGTCGATCCCGCCGACGTCGCGGCGGCCGCCGAGCCCGTCCGCGAGGCGGTGCGCGCCGTGGTCTCCGAGCTCGACGGCTCCGGGACGCCGCTCATCGGCTTCGCCGGAGCGCCCTTCACGCTCGCGGCGTACCTCGTCGAGGGAGGCCCGTCGAAGGAGCATCTGCGCGCCCGCGCCATGATGCACTCCGACCCCGACGCGTGGCATGCGCTGGCGGGATGGCTCGCGCTGGTGTCCCGCGCCTTCCTCTCCGCGCAGATCGAGGCCGGCGCCGCGGCCGTGCAGCTCTTCGACTCGTGGGCCGGGTCGCTCGCCCCGGCGGACTTCCGCGCGTTCGTCGCCCCGCACTCGGCCGCGGCCGTCGCGGGCGTCGACGTGCCCGTCATCCACTTCGGCGTGGGCACGGGGCCCGTCCTCGACGACATGCGCCTGGGCGGCGTCGCCGCGGCCGTGGGCGTCGACTGGCGCGTGCCCCTCGACGAGGCGGCGCGCATCGTCGGTGCCGGCACCACCCTGCAGGGGAACATCGATCCGGCGCTCCTGTCCGCGCCGTGGGAGGTCCTCGCGGCGCACGTGCGCGACGTCCTGCGCCGGGGGCGCGCCGCGCGGGCGCACATCGTCAACCTGGGCCACGGCGTGCCGCCCGAGACCGACCCGGATGCGCTCACCCGCATCGTCGAGCTCGTCCACGCCGCCTGAGCGCGGCGGGCCGTTGAGAGGATGAAGAGCGTGACCGGACAGCTCGAAGACCTGTACGCCCTCGCGAACGACCAGCACGTCGTCGTCGTCGGAGCCGGTGTCGGCGGGCTGGTCGCGGCGTTCGAATGCGCCAAGGTCGGCATGCGGGTGACGGTCCTCGAGGCGGCGGAGCGCGCGGGCGGCGTCGTCCGCTCCGACGAGGTCGCCGGGCTCCGGCTCGACCTGGGAGCGGAGAGCTTCGCGACGCGCGGGGGTCACGTGCGCGCGCTCGTCGAGGAGATCGGCCTCGCCGACGACGTCGTCGCCCCCGGCACCGGCGCCGGCGGAGCCTGGGTCGCGGGCGTCCCCGGCATCGGCGCCGCCCCGCTTCCCGCCGGCGGAGTCCTCGGCATCCCCGCCAGCCCCTTCGCCGAGGACGTGCGCAGGATCATCGGATGGGGCGGAGCCTGGCGTGCGTACCTGGACCGCGTGAAGCCCGTGCTGACGATCGGCCACGAGCACAGCCTCGGACGCCTCGTGCGCGGACGCCTCGGGCCCAAGGTGCTCGACCGACTCGTCGCGCCCGTGACGACGGGCGTGTACTCGGCGCTGCCCGACGACATCGACCCCGACATCGCGGCGCCGGGGCTCAACGCCGCCCTCACGCGCACGGGATCGCTCACCGGCGCGGTCGCCGAGCTCGCGGGCGCGCGGGGAACGGCCCCGGGCGGGGCCGCCCTGGGGATCAGAGGGGGGATGGGCCGGCTCGTCGAAGCCCTCGTGGGGCGCCTGGACGTCCTCGGCGGAGAGGTCCGGACGTCCTCTCGCGTCGAGCGCATCGAGGAGGCCGACGAAGGATGGGTCGTGCACGTCGCGCCGACGGCGGGCGACGAGGGGGCGTCGCCCGCCGTCGGCGACGCGCCGGACGAGACGCCCTCGACGCTCGAGGCCGACCTCCTGATCGTCGCCGTCGAGGAGGCCGAGGCGCGGCGGCTCGTCTCCCCGCATGTCGCGGGGCTCGCCGCGGAGCCCGACCGGCCGGGTCCCGTGGTCGAGCTCGTCACGCTCGTCCTCGACACGGAGACCCTCGACGCGCGGCCCCGCGGCACGGGCGTGCTCACCGTGCCCGGGTCGCACACCGCGAAGGCGCTCACCCATGCGACCGCGAAATGGCAGTGGGTCGCCGACCTCGCCGGGCCCCACCGCCACGTCGTGCGCATCTCGTTCGGCACGCAGAGCGAGCCGCCCGCCACAGCAGGTCTCTCCGACGACGACGCCGTGGCGCTCGCGCTCTCGGAGGCGTCCGCTCTCCTCGGGGTGCCTCTGGCCGGGACCGAGCTCGTCGGAGCGCGCCGGGAGCGGTTCGCCCAGGCGCAGCCGGCGGCGACCGCGGGGCTCGCGGAGGCCACGGCGCAGGCGCGCGAGGCGATCCGGGCGGTCCCGGCCCTCGGGGCGGTCGGAGCGTGGCTGGCCGGGACGGGCCTCGCCCAGGTCGTCCCGGACGCGATCGCCGAGGCCGACCGGGTGCGCCGGAGCGCGCTTTTCGGCTGATCGCGCAGGCGCGTCCTTTTACTCGCATTGACGGTCATCCACAAGGCGGATGCCGAAGACGGCATACATGGCTACTGTGGGACACCTGAGCAACACACGAAACGATGTAGAGGAGAACCCGATGAGGGGGAAGCTGGGACTCGTGATCGGCGTCGGTGTGGGCTACGTGCTCGGCACGCGCGCCGGCAGGGAGCGCTACGAGCAGATCAAGGAGAAGGCGCAGGAGGTGTGGGAGATCCCCGCCGTCCAGACGCAGGTCGGCAAGGCGAAGAAGCTCGCGACGTCGAGCGCGCTCGCCATCCCGAGAGCGGCGTGGAGCGGGGCGATCAAGGTCGTGAAGGCCGCCACCACGTCCGGCACGCCGGGCCAGAGGCTCGACGCAGCGCTGGATGAGGTGGACGACGCAGCGGACGATGTGAAGGAAGCCACGAAGAGGACGCAGAGCTGATGCCGGAGCTCCCCCCCTCTCCCGTGCGCGACCGCGCGGACGACGGTCTCTTCTCGCTGATCGGCGACCTTCCGGAGCTCGTCCGGAACCTCGTCGTCGCCGAGGTGAACGCAGCGAAGAAGTGGGCCGTGCGCACCGCGAAGGACGCCGGCATCGGCACGGGATGGCTCATCGTCGCCCTGTTCTTCCTCTTCTGGGCCATCCCGGCGTTCCTCGGCTTCGTCGTCGCGCTGCTCTCGCTCTGGCTGCAGGTCTGGGCGGCGGCGCTCATCGTGTTCGGCGTCGGCCTCGTGCTCGCCGCCGTGTTCGCCCTGCTCGGCGTCCTGCGCTTCCGCCATCTCGCCAAGAGCGAGAACCCCGTGCAAGCCGCCAAGACAGACGTCGGCATCGTCAAGGAGGTCGCTGGTGAGTTCTGACGCTTCGCGCACAGACGCCGTCCTGCCCAAGACCATCGTCCCGAGCGGCATCGACGACCCGGTCGAGCGGGCCCGGGCCGAGCTGAAGGCCGCGCTCGCCGCCATCGAGGTCAAGGGCAACCTTCCCCGTCGCGCGGCGGAGGCGACCGAGCGCGGCGTCGCCAGGGCGAAGACGTTCGCCGAGCGCAGCCCCGTCGCCGCGGCCGCGGCCGCGGTGTCGGTCGCCGCGGCGGTCGGAGTCGCCATCTGGGGCGTGGCTCGCATCGTCTCGCGCTGAACGACGACGTCGAAGGCCTGGTCACGGGACGATCCGGGGCCCGTTTTCGCCTTATCGAGCGGGAGGCGCATGATGGAGTCATGTCTGACGAACCCCTCGAGACGACCGGCGACAACTACAGCCTCTGGGCCGTGTGGCGGCGCGATCCGCACCGTCCCGTGAACGAGGCGGACGCGACGGAGCTCGAGGACATCGTCGGCCTGCTCGAGGGCGAGGGCGTGACCGTCCGCGGCTTCTACGACGTCAGCGGGCTGCGTGCGGACGCCGACCTGATGGTCTGGGTCCACGGTTCCGTCGCGGAGGACCTGCAGCGGGCCGTGCGGCGTCTGCGACGCACCGACCTGCTCAAGGACCTGCTTCCCACGTGGAACGCGATGGCGGTGCATCGAGACGCGGAGTTCAACAAGCGTCACGTGCCCGGCTATCTGCGCGGCATCCCCGCGAAGGGCTGGCTCACGGTCTACCCGTTCGTGCGCAGCCACGAGTGGTATCTCCTGCCCGACGAGGAGCGCCGGGCGATGCTCGCCGACCACGGCCGCAAGGGAGCCGCGTTCACGGGCGTCGTCGCGAACACCATGGCGTCGTTCGCGCTCGGCGACTACGAGTGGATGCTCCCCATGGAGTCGGACGAGCTGACCGAGCTCGTCGACATGATGCGCGAGCTGCGCTACACGGATGCCCGTCGTCACGTGCGCGAGGAGGTGCCGTTCTTCACGGGTCGCCGCATCCCGGCGTCCGCCGTCCCCGAGGTGCTGCAGTGACGACGGCGCCCATCCGTCTCGGCACGCGCCGCAGCGCCCTCGCGATGGCTCAGTCGTCGCAGGTCGCCCGCGCGCTCGAACGCGTCTCGGGCCGCTCCGTCGAGCTCGTGCAGATCGTCTCGGAGGGCGACGCGTCCCGCGCCTCGCTCTCGCAGCTCGGCGGGACGGGGGTGTTCGCGACCCGGCTGCGCGATGCGCTGCGGGCGGACGAGTGCGACCTGCTCGTCCACTCGCTCAAGGACCTTCCCACGGCGGACGCCCCCGGCCTGCTGCTCGCGGCGACGCCGGAGCGGGCCGACGCCCGTGACGTCGTCCTCACGCGCGACGGCACCGCGCTCGCGGATCTCGCACCCGGCGCGACGGTCGGCACGGGTTCGCCGCGCCGCATCGCGCAGGTGCGCGGGGAGAACCCCGGCGTCGAGGTGCGCGACCTCCGCGGCAACGTCGACTCGCGCATGCGGCGCGTGCGCGACGGCGAGCTCGACGCCATCGTCCTGGCCGCCGCGGGGCTCTCGCGTCTCGGCGCGGAGATCGACCTGGTGGCCGAGCCGCGGGACCTCGCAGCCTGGCCGGCGGCGGCGGGACAGGGATCGCTCGCCGTCGAGACCCGGGCCGACGCCGACGCGGAGCTGCTCGAGACCCTCCGCGCCCTCGACGACCCCCGGACGAGATTCGCCGTGATCGTGGAGCGCGCGATCCTCGCCGGCGTCGAGGCCGGCTGCCACGCCCCCGTCGGCGTGCACGCCGTGATCGACGACGACGAGCTCCGCGTGAGGGCGGCCGTCTACGGCGCGCAGCCGGGCGACGAAGTCGTCGTCGACCGCGCCGAGCCCCTGGCGCAGGAGTATATTCGTCCCCAGGGCAGCGGCAAGGGTGCGGACGCTGCTTCGCGCGTCGCCCATGAGCGCGCGAGCGGGATCGGCGCCCTGGTCGCCGGTCTTCTGCTCGATCGCGGGGCGGCGGAGCTCATCTCCCCCTCGACCGCCTCATGACGGAGCCTGTGGAACACATGACCGGAAAGCCCCTCGCCGGATGGCGCGTGCTCGTGCCGCGCGGCGGCCCATGGGGCGACGGCGTCGCGGCGCGTCTGCGGTCGGACGGCGCGGTGCCCGTCATCGCCCCGCTCATCAACTTCGCGCCGACCGAGGACACCGCCGCGCTCGAGCAGGCGCTGCGCGACCTCGCGGACGGCGCCTTCGACTGGGTCACGGCGACGAGCGCGACGACGGTCGACGTCCTCTACGCGTACGGAGCGGCCATCCCGGCCGGGACGAAGGTCGCCGCGGTCGGCGAGACGACCGCGGCCGCCCTCCAGGCCGTCGGCTACGCCGTCGACCTCATCCCCGACACCGACAACTCCGCGGCCGGGCTCGCGCGGCAGCTGCTGGCCCTCGAGCCGGAGCCGAGGCGCATCCTCACGCTGCGCAGCGAGATCGCCAAGCCCGTCCTCACCGACGCGCTGACCGCCGCGGGCCATGACGTGCACAGCGTCGTCGCCTACCGGACGGTCGGCGTCCCCGCTCCCGAGCGCGCGCATCGGGACGTCCTCAACGGACGCATCAACGCGATCCTCGTCACGAGCGGATCCGTCGCCCAGCAGGTGCGCGAGCAGTTCCCCGACATCCCCGATCAGACGATCATCGCCGCGATCGGCCCCCGCACCGCACGGGACGCGGACGCGGCCGGGCTCCCGATCCACGTCGTCGCCGCCAAGCAGACCATCGACTCCCTCATCGACGCGCTCGCGGACATCCCCGTGCCGCCGGAGACGCCGGAGGCCCGCGCCGTGCCTCCCACGACCCCGACCGAGGTCATCCAGGTGGTCGAGGAGAACGAGGCGCGCCGGTGAGCTTCCCCTCCCAGAGGCCGCGCCGGCTTCGCCGGACTCCCGCGGTCCGCAGGCTCGTGCGCGAGACGCACGCGGTCCCGTCGCAGCTCGTGCTGCCGGCGTTCGTGCGCGAGGGGATCTCGGAGCCCGTCGCGATCTCGTCGATGCCCGGCGTCCGGCAGCACACGATCGACTCGCTGCGCCGCGCCGCGGTCGAGGCCGCGGAGGCGGGCGTCGGCGGCATCATGCTGTTCGGCGTGCCCGCCGTCCGCGACGCCGTCGGCTCGGGCGCGGACGACCCGGAGGGCATCCTCAACGTCGCCGCCGCGGCGCTCGCGGCCGAGGTCGGGGACGCGCTCGTCGTGCAGACCGATCTGTGCCTCGACGAGTTCACCGACCACGGCCACTGCGGCGTGCTGACCGCCGGGGGCGCCGTCGACAACGACGCCACCCTCGAGCGCTACGCCGCGATGGGCGTCGCCCAGGCCCGGGCGGGCTCCGCCCTGCTCGGGCTCTCGGGCATGATGGACGGCCAGGTCGAGGCCGTGCGCGAGGCCCTCGACGCGGAGGGCTTCATCGACACGATCGTCCTCGCGTACTCCGCGAAGTACGCCGGGGCGTTCTACGGGCCCTTCCGCGAGGCGGTCGACTCGCAGCTGAAGGGCGATCGCCGAACCTATCAGATGGATCCCGGCAATGCGCGCGAAGGCCTCCGGGAGGCGCTGCTGGACGTCGAGGAGGGCGCCGACATCGTGATGGTGAAGCCGGCCCTGCCGTACCTCGACGTGCTCGCCGACGTGCGCGCCGCCGTCGACGTCCCCGTCTGGGCGTACCAGGTGTCGGGGGAGTACGCGATGGTCGAGGCGGCGAGCGCGAACGGCTGGATCGATCGCCGGGGCGCGATCGAGGAGTCGCTGCTGGCCATCCGGCGTGCCGGGGCCGACGCGATCCTCACGTACTGGGCCGTCGAGGCCGCCCGCTGGCTGACGTCCGGCCGCTGATCGGGCGGGCACGGCAGCCCGTGCCCCTATCGCCGGCCCGGCTCTGGCGCTAGCCTGACGGCATGCGGCGACGAAGCGCTTCCCTCCTCCTGCTCGCGTGCGCCCCGTTGCTGCTGACCTCGTGCGTGCCGGAACCCGACGCCGGGCCGACGCCGACGCCGACCCCGCTCACGGAGGAGCAGGTGCTCTCGAGCATGCTCGGCGAGACGGTCGAGCCCGAGTGGACCGTCGCGCTGGAGTCGGTCGGGTCGGAGGTCGTCCGGATCGACGACGTCGTGCTCTTGTACACGACGCACGACGAGGGCACCTACCTGCAGGCTCTGGACGCCGAGAGCGGCGACACCCTGTGGGAGGCTCCTGCGACGTCCGGCGCCTCCGGCGTCGACGATCCCTGGGCGCCCGTCGTGGCGCGCGACGCCGAGGGGGACGCGGTCACCATGACCGTCGGGGCCGCGGAGCAGCAGGCCGACGGCAACTGGGCCCACCCGCTGACGCTGCGCGACGCGCGCACCGGGGAGGCGCGCCCGTCGCCCGCGGCGACGTGGGTGTCGACGGTGTGGGAGTGCGACGAGGGGTTGTGCCTGTACGCCTGGGAGCCGAGCGACGACCCGGAGGGGATCTGGCGCGAGGCGACGCTCGACGTCGGCTCCGCGGAGCTCGTCCCCGGCGAGGAGACCGGCGGCTCCACCGGCTCCTGGCAGATGACGGACAACCTCCTCCTCGGCGTGGACGAGGACTACCTCGCCTGGCGGGTCGACGGCGAGGAGGTGTGGCGGACCACCCTGTCGGACCTTCTTCCGGACGGGGTGTCGCCCGACGTCTTCGGCGGCGGGTTCAGCTTCCGCGTGGCCGTCGACGAGCCGTTCGCGCCGACCGCCGCGATGATCGACTTCGAGGCGCCCGACGGCGCGGCGGCGGGCGCCTTCGCCTTCGCGCTCGACGACGGGCATCCGCTCTGGGCGCACGACGACATCGTCCTGTGCAGCAGCGGCGTGGCGATCCTCTGCCCCCTCGAGGACGTCGGGGCGGCCGACGACGTCGAGGCTCCGGACGAGCCTGTGGCGCAGACGTACCGGGGCCTCGACGTGGCCACCGGCGAGGAGACCTGGTCGACGACGCTGGACGAGGTCACGACGGGTGCCGAGGCTCCGGCCGCGAACGCCATCGGGTATCTGCGCGTGATCGACGGCGGCGCCGCGATGTATCTCGCCGCCGACACCGGCGAGGCGACGCCGTCGCCCGAGGGCGCGATCACGGCCTGCATCGAGGAGACGACGTGGATGGGCTACGAGAACGCGCGCAGCACGGACGAGTGGACGGAGTTCTCCACCGGTGTCGTCGCGTCGCCGTGCGACGCAACGGGCGAGCCTGTCGCGGGGGCGTTCAGCAGGTCGGCGGTCGTCTCCTCGACCCCGTCGGCGTGGCGCGACGGCGAGGAGCTCTCCTCCGCGGCGGTTCTGGGAGGAGCCACGGAGGACCCGCTGGATGACAGCGCCGCCTGGTACTACGTCGCGACGGACGGGGGCGTCGAGGCCTACCGCTTCTGAGCCCGCCGCGGACGTGCGCCCGCCCGGGGCCCCTCGGCGCCGCGGGAGAATGGACGCATGACCGACCGCAACGACGTCCTGTTCGAGCATGCCCGCGACGTGATCCCCGGAGGGGTGAACTCGCCCGTGCGTGCGTACGGATCGGTGGGCGGCACGCCGCGCTTCCTCGCCTCGGCGCGGGGCGCGTACGTGACGGATGCCGCGGGCCGGGAGTACGTCGACCTCGTCGCGTCGTGGGGCCCGGCTCTCCTCGGCCACGCCCATCCCGAGGTCGTGGGCGCCGTGCAGGAGGCGGCGTCCCACGGGCTGTCGTTCGGCGCCCCGACGGAGGGCGAGGTCGAGCTGGCCGACCTCATCGCCGGCCGCGTGCGGGCCGGAGGGCTGCGGCCGGTCGAGCAGGTGCGCCTCGTCTCGACCGGCACCGAGGCGACGATGACGGCCATCCGCCTCGCGCGCGGCGTCACCGGCCGCGACCTGCTCGTGAAGTTCGACGGCAACTACCACGGCCACTCCGACGGGCTGCTGGCCGCCGCGGGCTCCGGCGTCGCGACCCTCGCGCTCCCGGGAACGGCCGGGGTCCCCGCGGCCGTCGCCGCGCAGACCCTCGTCGCGCCGTACGGAGACCTCGACGCCGTACGGCAGGTCTTCGCGGCGCGCGGCGGCGAGATCGCCGCCGTGATCGTCGAGGCGGCGCCCGCCAACATGGGCGTCGTGCGGCCCGCCCCCGGCTACAACGCCGCGCTCGCGCAGATCGCGCACGAGGCCGGCGCCCTGCTCATCCTCGACGAGGTGCTCACGGGGTTCCGCGTGCATCCTGCCGGGTACTGGGGGCTCCAGGTCGAGGCCGGAGAGGCATTCGAGCCCGACATCATCACGTTCGGCAAGGTCGTGGGCGGCGGGATGCCGCTGGCAGCGCTCGGCGGCAAGCGCTCCGTGATGGACCGGCTCGCGCCCGTCGGCCCCGTCTACCAGGCGGGGACGCTGTCGGGGAACCCGCTGTCGGTGGCCGCGGGCATCGCGACGCTGAGGCTCGCGACGCCCGAGGTGTATGCCGCGGTGGACGCGGCCGCATCGACCGTGGCCGATGCGCTGTCGGCCGCGCTGTCAGCGGAGGGCGTCGTGCACGCCGTGCCGCGGGCGGGCAACCTCTTCGGGCTCGCGTTCCTGCCGGAGGCGCCGGCCGACTACGCGACCGCGAAGACGCAGGAGGCGTTCCGCTACACGCCGTTCTTCCACGCCCTGCTCGATGCGGGCGTCTCGCTCCCGCCGAGCGTGTTCGAGGCGTGGTTCCTCACCGCCGCGCACGACGAGGAGGCGATCGGTCGGATCGTCGAGGCGTTGCCGGCGGCGGCGCGAGCGGCGGCAGCCGCCTCCGCGTAGACGGGTTCGGCCTCGAGCGGGGCGTGCCCGCATGGGGGTGCCCGCGTTTCCCGGAGGATGCCGTTCTCCCAGGGGCGTCCCGTCGTTTCCGGTTCGGGGAAAGCGGCGTCCTCCGGTGTCTCGGGGGCTGCGTCCCTCCCGGCGTCCCGCGACGGCGTGACCTCTACGCGATGCGTTCGGCCGATTCCGCCCGGTGCTTGCCGGGGCGGACGTCGTACTCCCTCAGGAAGGCCGTGCTCAGCGCATAGGCGCTGGAGTAGCCGACCTGCCGGGCGATGGACTCGACGGTGTCGTCGCTGCGCTCCAGGAGGTCGGCGGCCAGGCACAGGCGCCACCCCGTGAGGTAGGAGATGGGCGGCTCGCCCATCAGGTCCGTGAATCTGCGCGCGAACGTCGCACGCGACACCCGCGCTTCGCGTGCGAGGGATCCGACGGTCCACGCCCGTGCCGGCTCGGCGTGGATGGCCCCGAGGGAGGGCCCCACGATCGGGTCGGCCGCGGCCCGGTACCAGCCCGGCACGGACGCGTCGGGGAGCGCGAACCAGTCGCGCAGGGTGCCGACGAGCACGAGGTCCAGGAGTCGGTCGAGCACCGCCTGCTGCCCCGGCTCGTCGCGGCCGATCTCCGATTCGAGGAGCTCGAGGGGAGCCGACCGCTGCCGCTCGCGGGGGACGACGAGGAGGCGCGGGAGCGCGTTCAGAAGGCGGTCGGCGACCCGGCCCGTCGCGGCGAAGGAGCCGGTGAGCAGCGCGTGCTCGGCCTCCAGATGCGTGCCGCACGTCCGCACGCCCAGGAGGATGCTCTCGTCGGGGAGGACGTTGCCGGCCCCGTCGGTGCAGGTGCCCGCCTCGGTGAGGACGTAGAGCGGCGGGATCCGCTCACCCGGGTCGCTCGTGACGCCGAACGGCCGTGGTCCTGTGAGGATCGCGATGTCGCCGGTCCGCAGCCGGACCGGCGAAGCGCCGTCGGGGACGACCCATCCGTCGCCGCGCAGCATGGTCACGAGCGTCATCGACGCGCACTCGTCCACCCGGATCGACCACGGCGGCGACATCAGGTTCTGACCGAGCAGCGCCCCCGCCGAGCGGATGTGGTCGAGCACCTCGGTCAACGTGTCCATGCGTCCAGAGTAGACGACGACGTATCGATCTGAGCTGATCGACTATTCCCCGTCTCATCGTGCGCCGATGGAATGGATGTGTCCGGAACTCCGCATCGAAAGGCGACCATGACCATCTCCCATCCGTCCAGGCCCGGGACCGCTCTGTGGGTGTACGCGCATCCACGCCGCGGCTCGTTCAACGACCGCCTCTTCCGGGCCGGGACGGAGGCGCTGTCGCGGCGATACGAGGTGGCGACATCCGATCTGTACGCCCAGGGCTTCGACCCCGTGCTCGGCGACCGCGATCTCGGACGGCCCGCGGGGCGGCCGGGGAACATCGCAGACCTCGCGGGGGAGGCGTATGCGCGCGGCGAACTCGCCCCCGAGGTGCGCGAGGAGCAGTCCAAGCTCGCGGCGGCGGAGCTGCTCGTCCTGCAGTTCCCCCTGTGGTGGTACGGGGTGCCGGCGATCCTCAAGGGCTGGTTCGACCGGGTGCTGACCGCCGGATTCGCCTACGGCGACCTCGATCCCGAGCTCGGCGTGCCCCGCCGGTACGGCGACGGCGGTCTGTTCGGACGCCGGGCGCTCGTCGTCGTGACCGCCGGCGAGGACGACCGTTCCATCGGGCGGCGCGGGATCAGCGGCGACATCGACTCCCTGCTCTTCCCCCTCACCCACGGAACCCTCTGGTACGTCGGGATCGAGGCGCTCGGCCTGCACGTGGTCCACGACGCCGACACGCTGGGGGCCGAGGGCGTCGACCGGGAGATCGCGCGCCTACGCGACAGGCTCGACGGCCTCGACGCCGAGCCCGCCCGTCCCTTCCGGCGTCTGCGGGACGGCGACTACCGCGACACGCGTGCGCTGCGCGAGGACCTCCTGCCGGGCCGCACCGACTTCGGCATCCATCTGGCCGGTGACGATCGGCTCGGCGCCGCTCGCTGAGCGCGGGCGCCGTGCTTCGGCGACGTGTCGGCTAGAGAAGCCTCTGCAGCACGGCATCTTCCTCGGCGGAGGTGAGACCCGAGCGTCGTGCTCTCTCGATGCCGCGGTCGACCTCGTCCGCGAGGACTCGCGACAGGGTGTCCGTGAGCGGGCGCAGCGAACCGCCCGACCGGAGGAATGCGCTCCCGTCCCGCTGCGCGAAGCCGGCATCCGTCCGGGGGAGCCACAGCGGAAGCGAGCGAGGCCCTGCCCAGTAGCGGACGTCCTCGGCGAGCAGCGCGTCGTCGTCGGCGCTCACCAGCTCCCCATCGAACCCCACGGATGCACGCGTCGCGCTGAAGAAGTCCGCCATCGTGTGGATCGCTCCGACCGCGTCGACGGTGCCCGTGACCCGGTTCCCTCCTGCATGCGCGGTCCACCGCGCGAGATCGGCGACGTCGATGACCTGCACGAAACGGCCCGCGACGGTCGGGTGCAGGACTCGTCCGCCGCGGCGCAGTCGCGCCGGCCAGTAGCCGAACCGGTCGCTGGGATCGCCCGGGCCGACGATCAGGCCGGGGCGCGCGATCAGCAGACGGTCCGCCAGGCGGGACGCGGTCGCCTGCTCGGCCGCGGCTTTCGCATCCGGGTACTGGGAAAGATCCTGCGGGACGACCACATCCGCCGTCTCGTCGGCGTGCGGCGTGGCGTTGTCCGCGTAGACGGAGACGCTGGAGATCAGCGTCCAGTGCGCCGCGCGCTCGGCGAGGGCATCGAGCGCCGGCCCGACGAGCTCCGGCTCGTAGGCGAACTCGATCACGTCGTCCCAGTCGCCCGCGACCTCGTCGTACGCGCCCGGCGCCCGGCGGTTCGCGCGGATCAGCTCGACGCCGTCCGGTACGGCGCCGGATTCTCCGCGTGCGAGGCAGACGACCTCGGCCCCGCCGTCGCGGGCAGCCCGCGCCACCTCTCGACCCAGCCATCCGGTCCCGCCCAGCACGAGCACACGCCTCATGCCTCACATTCAAGCGGGTCCGGGCCTCCGTTCCGCAGTCCGCCCTTCATCGGGCGCGGATTCTCAGGAGGATGCCGTTCTCCCAGGGCCGGGATCGAGGCGATGCTCCGGGGGAAGCGGCGTCCTCCGGGTGTCGCGCCGCGCCGCAGACCGCGCGGAGCGTGAGCACGGCCCTCGCGCCGTGAACCTCGAGCCCCGTCTCGGGCGTCTCAGGATCGACGGAGCAGTCTGGCGAGCGCGTCGAGGTAGGCCGCATACGCGATCCGCCCGGCGCCGCTGATGCGGTACGTCGTCGTGCTGCCGCGGCCGACGACACGCGTCCGAGCGCGAGGGAGCTCTTCGCTCGTCTCGTCGAGGCCGCTTTCCGTTCCGGCGAGCACTCCTGTTCGAGGGCGGTCAGCCGAGCAGTGCCGCCGTCCGCGGCCCGGCGCCGAGGGCGAGCGCGGCGGCGAGCTGCGCGGCCGTGTCGACATCCCGCCGCAGGGTGGAGGACGCGCCGACGTCGAGATCGACGTGCCCGGCCGCGCGATGGCGAGCCGCGGAGTCCGTGCCGAAGGCAGGGGAGAGCGGGATGGACGCGCGCGCGGTGACGAGGGTCGTCCCCGTGCCCTCGGCGTCGGGCACGAGGCCGCGATCGACGATGCCGGCGAGCACGAGCGCCGCGTCGAGGTCGGATGGCCGCAGCGCGGGCAGGTCGCCGAGCAGCACGGCGCGCGGGCGATCGGCCGGGACGGCGGCGAGACCCGCGCGGACGGCGGCGTCCAGACCCGCGGGCTCGGCCTCCCGGACGACGCGGACAGGCGCCCGCCCGGTCCCCAGGGCCGGAGATCCCGCGAACGCCGGGTCGCGTCGGCCGGAATCGTCCGGCGCTCGCGGGATCTCCGGCATCCGGGCATCAGGACCCTCCGGCGCCGCGCCCTCCGGCCATCCGCGCAGCTCGTCGCGAAGCGTCTCGTCCGCCGTGACGACGATCACCTCGGTGACCCGGGACGCCCGGGCGGCCGCCTCGATCGTGTCGAGCGCGACGGCGCGGGCCAGCGCCGTCCTGTCGACGCCGTCGACCGCGAGCCGCGACTTGCCGACCGCCGCGGGCTTCACGGGGACGACGACGCGCCATCCGCCCGTGCCCGTCGTCGTCCCGCCGCCGCCGCCGCGGGCACGGCCTCGCGCCGCCGTCCCGTGCACCGACTCGCGCGCCGCCGGCCCGTGCGCACCTCCGCTCACGCGCCGTGCTTCGCGCGCAGGCGCGGGAGGACCTCTTCGCCGTAGAGGCGCAGGAACGTCTCCTGGTCGTGCCCCGGGTCGTGGAAGACGAGGTGCCGGAAGCCGAGCTCGATGTACCGCTCGATCGCGGCGATGTGCTCGTCGACGTCGTCCGAGACGATGAAGCGGGATGCGGCGCGCTCGATCGGGAGCTCCTCGGCGAGCCGCTGCATCTCGAGCGGGTCGTCGACGCCGGTCTTCTCCTCGGGCGTGAGCGCGAGAGGCGCCCAGAACCGCGTGTTCTCGCGGGCCTTCTCGATGTCGGGACGGAACGACACCTTGACCTCGATGAGGGTGTCGACATCCGAGCGCGCCCGATCGGCCTTCGCGAGCCCGTCGTCGAAGGCCGGCAGGAGCTTGTCGGTGTACAGGCCCGGGTCCTTGCCGCTCGTCGTGATCCAGCCGTCGCCGATGCGCCCGGCCAGGCGCGTGGCGGCGGGGCCGGAGGCGCCGATGTAGATCGGCACGAGCTCGTCGGGGCGGTCGTAGATCGTCGCGTTCTTCACGGAGTAGTAGGTGCCGTCATAGGTGACGCGGTCCTCGGTCCAGAGCCTCCGGATGAGGACGATCGCCTCCTTCATGCGCTGGAAGCGCTCGGGCGGCTCCGGCCATTCGAGGCCGAGCGTCACCTCGTTGAGCGCCTCGCCCGTCCCCACGCCGAGGATGATCCGCCCGGGGTGCAGCGCGCCGAGCGTGCCGAACGCCTGCGCGACGACGCCGGGGTGGTAGCGGAACGTCGGGGTGAGGACCGAGGTCCCCAGCAGGACGCGCTCGGTCCGCTCGGCGGCGGCGCCGAGCCACGGGAGGGCCGCGGGGGCGTGGCCGCCGTCGTGCATCCAGGGCTGCAGGTGGTCGCTCAGGAAGACCGAGTCGAAGCCCGCCTCCTCGGCGAGGACGGCCAGGTCGAGCAGCTCGCGCGGGCCGAACTGCTCGGACGACGCCTTGTACCCGAAACGGAAGGGGATGGTCATGGTGCGGCTCCTTCGTGCGACAGTGCCGGTGCCGCCGGATTCGTTCCGGCGGCGTGGAGATCGGTGAGCTCGTTCCGGACGCGGGCGAGGCGCTCGCGGAAGGCGGCGACGGTCCCGGGCCACAGCAGCGTCAGACGGCCGCTCCGCTCGTCGACGTACCAGTTGTCGCAGCCTCCCGCGACCCATGGCGTGGCCGCCGAGCGCTCGACGATCTCGCGGGTGTACGCCGCCTCGGCCTCCGACGTCGCATGCACGAAGGCGCCGTCCCGGATGAGCGCGGCGGCGAACGCGGCCTGCTCCTCGACGATGAGGACGGCCGAGTTGTGGCCGAGGGCGGCGTTGGGCCCGCCGAGGACGAACAAGTTCGGGAAGCCGTGCACGAGCGTCGAGCCGACCGAGGTCATCCCGTCGGCCCAGTGCTCCTCCAGCGTGAGTCCGTGGGCGCCGGCGACGAGCGGCGCCCACGGCTGCCGGGTCGACGCGAAGCCCGTCGCGAGCACGACGACGTCGGCGTCGTGGCGCGATCCGTCGGCGGCGACGAGCGCCCCGTCGGAGACCGAGGACAGGGCGGACGGCACGAGGTCGACGGATCCGGACGCCACGGCAGGGTAGAAGTCGTCGCTCAGCAGGACGCGCTTGCAGCCGAACGCGTAGGAGGGGGTGAGGGCGTCGCGCAGCGCGGGATCGCCGACCTGCGCGGCGAGATGGGCGCGTGCCGCGGTCTCGGCCTCGGCGGCCGCGACGGCGTCGCCGGAGCGCGAGGCGAACCGCGCCTCGCCGTCGTCGTACAGCCTCTCGCGCAGCCGGGCCGCCTCGTCGGGGTCGCGGAGCGCGTCCCGCTCGGCCTCGGAGTAGACGCGGTCGCGCTTGGGCACGATCCACGCGGGCGTGCGCTGGAACAGCACGACGTCCGCTCCCGCTGCGGCCAGCGCGGGGACGAGCTGCACGGCGCTCGCTCCCGTGCCGACCACGGCGATGCGCCGGCCCGGGACGTCGACCGTGTGGTCCCAGCGCGAGGAGTGGAAGATCGGCCCTCCGAAGGACTCCAGGCCCGGCAGATCGGGGATCCGCGGCTCCGTGAGACGCCCGCAGGCGAGGACGAGATGAGAGGCGCGCAGCTCGTCGTCCGCGCACGACGCAGGAATCCCGTCCGCGGACGGGCCGAGAACGCGCTTCACGGGGGCGACCCGTTCCGGAATCCCTGCGTTGTGCGCGCGGCCCGTCCGGATCGCCCACTCCTCGCCGTCCCACCGGGCGTCGAGCATCGGCGTCGCGAGCCGCAGGTGCCGTTCGAGCCCCTCCCGGCGTACGATCCGCTCGAGGTAGGCACGGATCTCCGCCCCCGGGGCGAAGACGTGCGACCACTCCGGCCAGGGATGGGCCGAGAGCCCGTAGAGGTGCGACGGCACGTCGCACGCGACGCCGGGATAGGTGTTGTCGCGCCACGTGCCGCCGACGGCGGATGCGCGTTCGAGGATGACGAAGTCGTCGACGCCCTGGGCGCGCAGCGCGAGCGCGGCGGCGATGCCGGCGAATCCCGCGCCGACGATCACGGTGCCGGTCGCCGTCATCCCGCGGTCTCCCCGCGCACGTCCGCGTACGTCGTGGTGCGCTGCCGGAACGGGCGGAAGAGGCCCCGCGCGATGGCGCGCGCGGCGGGCAGCGGCAGCTCGAGGCCCGCCTCGACGCCGGCCCGGGGCGCGACGCGGCCGTCGAGGAGCGTGCCGCCGAGGTCGTCGCCGCCCGAGCGCAGCAGCTCGGTCGTCACGGAGACGCCGTGCCGCGTCCACGGGATCTGCACGTGCGGGATGACGCCCGACAGCAGGAGCCGCGACACGGCGACCATGGCGCGGTGCTCGTCGAGGTCGGAGCGTCCGTCGACGAGCGGCACACCCCAGCCGGGCATCGGGATGGGCACGAACTCCGTGAAGCCGCCTGTCTCGTGCTGGATGGCGGAGAGCGCGCGCAGGTGCGCGATGCGCTCGGCCGCCGTCTCCACGTGGCCGTAGAAGAGCACGGACGTCGAGCGGAAGCCGGCCCGGTGCGCCGCCGCGATGGTCTCGATCCACCGGTCGACCTCGAGGTCGCCCGGTGCGACCTCGCCGCGCACGCGTTCGCTGAGGACCTTCACGCCGGTCCCCGGCACGGTGTCGACGCCCGCCTCGCTGAGGGCCGCGAGGGCGCCGTGGAGGCCGAGGCCCGTACGGTCGGCGAGGTCGGCGACGTCCTGCGGGCGGAAGGCGTGCAGGTGGACGGCCGGGGCCGCCGTCTTGAGGGTGCGGGCGATGTCGAGGTACGCCTCCGGCGCCTCCGAGGGCGCCACGAGACCCTGGACGCAGATCTCCGTGAGGCCCAGCGCGACGGCGTCGCGTGCGATGTCTCCGAGCACGGCGAGGTCGTACTGGTCGTCCGACTCTGCCCCTCCGGCGCGGAACCCCGTCGAGGCGACGTTGCGGTTGGCGACCGCGCTGACGGTCTCGCCGACCGTGTACCGGCGCACGTCGTCGGCGGTCTGCGCGAGCGCGTCGAGCTCGTCGCCCGTGGCGGTGAGCAGCCGTTCCCACTCGTCGTCGGCGAGGGACGCCGGATCCTGTGCCGCGCGCTCGATCACGGCGGCGATGAGCCCGCCCGGCGCGCACGACGCAGGAGCCCCGGCGTCGTCCGTGCCGGAAAGCCGCCGCCCGGGCGTCGGCGGGCCCGGATGTCCTGCGTCCTGTCCGCTCTCGGCGGCCCGCCGGCCGAGGGGGCGGACCATCTCGCCGTCCTCGCCCGTCCCGGCCAGCCCGTCGGGCCCGGCGAGCGCCCGTGTCGCCTCGCGGACGGCGGGGTCGAGCCATCCGTCGTCCCTCACGAACTCGGGGTGCGCGGTGAGGCGCTCGCGCAGCGCGAAGCCCAGCTCGGCCGTCCGCGCCGCGAGGTCGTCGAGGTGCGGCCAGGGCCGCTCGGGGTTCACGTGATCGGCCGTGAGCGGCGAGACGCCGCCCCAGTCGTCGGCGCCCGCGCGGACGAGCAGGCCGAGCTCCTCGGGGTCGGACAGGTTCGGGGGCACCTGGACGCGCATGCGCGGCCCCATGACGAGGCGCGTGACGGCGACGGCCGCGACGTACTCCCGGAGCGCGGCATCGGGGGCGTTCTGCATCGCGGTGCGGGGCTTGGCCCGGAAGTTCTGCACGATCACCTCCTGGATGTGCCCGTGCCGATCGTGCGCGTCGCGCAGGGCGATCATCGACTCCGCACGATCGCGCACCGTCTCGCCGATGCCGACGAGGATGCCCGAGGTGAACGGGATGCGAGCGCGGCCCGCGTTCTCGAGGAGGTCGAGGCGCACAGCGGGATCCTTGTCGGGCGAGCCGTAGTGCACCTTGCCGGGCTGCGTGAAGAGATCGCGCGAGGTCGTCTCGAGCATGACGCCCATGGACGGGGCGACGGGGCGCAGCGCTGCGAGCTCCTCGGGACTCATGACGCCCGGGTTGAGGTGGGGCAGCAGACCCGTCTCCTCCGTGATGAGGCGCGCCATGGCGCCCACATAGGCGAGCGTCGAGGCGTAGCCGTGCGCGTCGAGCCAGGCGCGTGCCTCGGGCCAGCGGTCCTCGGGCCGGTCCCCGAGGGTGAGCAGCGCCTCCTTGCATCCGAGCGCCTGCCCCTGCCGGGCGACCGCGAGCACCTGCTCGGGCGACATGTAGGCGGGCTTGCGCTTCTTCAGCAGCTGGCCGGGGGTGTCCACGAAGACGCAGTAGTGGCACCGGTCGCGACACAGCGTCGTGAGCGGGATGAAGACCTTGCGGGAGTAGGTGATGACGCCCTCGCGCCCGGCGAGGGCGAGACCCTCGTCCCGTGTGCGCGCGGCGAGCGCGAGGACCTCGTCGAAGGCGTCGCCCTCCGCCGTGAGCAGCGCATGCGCGTCGTCCGCGCCGAGACGCTCTCCGCGCGCGGCGCGACGGATGGCCGCTGTCGCGGGCGCGTCGGTCGGGAGCAGGGTCACCGACCCAGTCTCGCACCGCCTCGTGCGCGCGGCGCCGTCGGCGCGAACCTCGCGTGCATCCGGCCGCGGCCGGCGCCGGGTCTCGTCGGATCCGCGCGGATCCGTCCGGGGCTGACGCGAACCACAGGCGGATCGTTGCCTTCCTGTGAGGTCTCCCCAGGGCGGTCTCCGCGGTCCGCTGGCAGGATGGACTCATGGTGACCCTGCTCCTCGATCACTCGCAGCTGGAGATCGTGCTGTCGCCCACCGAACGCGCTCTCGCGTTCCAGCGCGGGAGCATCCGCGTGGAGCGCACGTCCATCGCGAAGGTGCAGCTCACCGACGACCCGTGGACCTGGCTGCGCGGCGTGCGCTCGCGCGGCACGCACGTCCCGGGTGCCGTCGCCCTCGGCACGTGGAAGTCGGAGTCGGGCGACGACTTCGTCGCCGTGCGCGGGCGTCGCCTGCCCGGCGTCGTGATCGATCTCCTCGGCGAGGGCGCGTTCCAGCGGCTCGTCATCTCGACCCGTCACGGTCTCGCGCTCACACGAGCCCTGCGCCTCGACCCGGCCGAGGCGTCAGAGGTCGCCGCGTTCGGGACGCCGACCGCTCCGGCCTCGCAGCGGAAGCCGAGACGGAAGCCGGCGGCGCGCCCCGTTCCGGCGGTCTGACGCGGGCTCTCAGTCCTCGTCCGACGCGTCGGCGATCGCCTCGGCGCCCGTCCCGCGCAGCAGGTCGTCGAAGGTGAAGCCGTCGTCCTCGGCCGCCTCGCCGTCGGCGGGCTGCGCGTCGGCCGTCGGCTGCTCCGTCTCGTCCGCGTTCCCGCCGACGGTCGGGATCGCCACGGTCGCGTCGTCGTCTCCCGCGACGGGGAGGAGCACGGTCTGATCGGACGGGGCGTCGGCGTCGTCCGCCTGGTCGTTCTCCAGGAAGGAGGCCGCTCCACCGACCTCTTCGTCCTCGCCGGCGAGGAGGCTCGCGAGCGACGTCGATCCGGGAAGGCCCGCGCCGTGCGCGGAGTCGTCGTCCTCGTTCTCGTACTCGACGACATCGGCCTCTTCGAGCACGTCGAAGGTGTCGGCGTTGTCTGCGCCGGAGCTCGGAGCGTCCGCGGGGTGGCCCGTCCCCGTCGTGGCGGGGCGGGCGGCGGCGCCGTCGATCGTCCACTCCTCGGCGACGAAGCCCTCGGGACCGCGCCCGTCGTCGGGGGCGTCGGCGCGCTCGTGCTCGCTGTGGTCGGACCCGCTGTGCTCGTCCTCGATGCTCGTGTTCTCGATGCTCGTGTTCTCGATGCTCGTGTCCTCGGCGTGCTGGTGGTCCGTGCCTTCGTGTTCGGCGGGCTCGTCCTCGTGTGCGACGTCGTCGGCCGGGGCGTCGTACGTCTCGGCGGCCGTCGTCTCCGGCGTTCCCGCCTCGGACCCCTCCGGCGCGTCCGGTGCTGCGGTCGCCGCTGCGGGCGCGTCGGCCTCGGGCGCGGCGTTCTCGGCCTCGGGCACGGTGTCTTCCGGCGCGTCGGCCTCGGGCACGGTGTCCGCCGCCGCGTCCGTCGTCGGGGCCTCGGCGTCCTCCGCTCTCTGAGCCTCCGCGACCGCCGTGGCGGCGAGGGACGCGCCCGCGGCCGCGGTGATGCCGGGCCCGGCCGAGGCGAGAGCGACGTCCGCCACGGTCACCCGCAGCGCCTCGTCCTCGCGATCCTGCCGGGCCGCGGCGTCCTGCGCGCGCTCTTCCTCACGTGTCCCGGCGTCGTCCCGCTCCTCCGGGGCGACGCCGCCGTCCTGCGGGTCCGCCGCATCCGTCTCCGCCGCATCCGTCTCCGCCGTGTGCGGTTCGAGCGCTGCGGTCATGGGCGGGACGTACTCGCCGTTCACGAGCTTCAGGAAGACGTCCTCGAGGCTGGGGCTGCGCTGCTGCAGCGTCACGAGCGCGATCCCCGCGTCCGCCGCGAGCGCGCCGATCTCGGCTGCGGACGTCCGGTGGACGTTGATGCCGGAGCGCAGCAGCTCGAAGGAATAGCCCTTGCCGCGCAGCGCGCGGGAGAGCCCCGCGCGGTCGGGGGAGTCCACGGCGACGGACTGCGACGAGGCGTCCTCGAGGTCCTCGATGGCCCCGGCGAAGACGAGCGAGCCGTTCGAGATGACCAGAAGGCGATCGGCGACCTGCTGGATCTCGCTCAGGATGTGCGACGACACGAGCACCGTGCGCCCCTCGTCGGCCAGGCGGCGGATGAGCAGCCTGATCCAGCGGATCCCCTCGGGGTCGAGCCCGTTGGCCGGCTCGTCGAGGACGAGCACGCCGGGGTCGCCGAGCAGCGCCTCCGCCACGGCGAGACGCTGCGTCATGCCGAGCGAGTAGCCGGAGATGCGGATGTCGGACACCTCGGAGAGACCGACGAGGTCGAGGACCTCGCCGACCCGCGACGAGGGGAGGCCCGCCTGACGGGCGACGATCGAGAGATGCTTGACGGCCGTGCGTCGCGGGCGGAAGACGGGCGTCTCGGCGACCCAGCCGACCGTCCGCCGCGGGCTGGAGAGCTGGGCGAAGGCCTTGCCTCCGATCGTCGCGGTCCCGGCGCTCGCGCGCAGCTGACCCAGGAGGATGCGCAGGGTCGTGGTCTTGCCCGCCCCGTTCGGTCCGAGGAACGCCGTCACGAAGCCGGGGTCGACGCGCGCGGTGAAGTCCGAGACGGCCGCGATGCCGTCGAAGGTCTTGGTGACTCCGGTGAGCTCGAGCACCTTGCCGTCGGTCATGGTGACCCCTTCATGTGCGTGCATGTTCCCCCTATCTTGGCGGACTGCGCCATCGAATCGTCGCACATCCGTGTCGAAGCCGCTCCCGGGCGTGCGCGGCGGGGAGCGGCCGGGCGGGCGGGTAACGTGGCACCCGTGATGGAGACCACCCGCTCTGAACGCGTCGAGGCGACGATGCGCGGCGGGGTCGGATGGATCGTGCTGAACCGCCCCGAGGCCATCAACGCGCTCGATCTGGGGATGATCCGGGGGGTGCGCGAGGCCCTGGAGCACTGGCGCGACGAGCCGGACGTCTCGATCGTGCTCCTCACGGGGGCCGGGGACCGCGGGTTCTCCGCCGGCGGCGACATCAGGGCCCTGTACGCGCAGATCGCGGACGAGGGGGCGGAGGCGACGGACCCCTTCTTCCGGGAGGAGTACCTGCTCGACGCGGCCGTCGCCGAGTACCCCAAGCCGATCGTCGCGATCGCGGACGGCGCGACGATGGGCGGCGGAATCGGCCTCGCCGGCAACGCGCTCGTGCGGGTCGTGACGGAGCGGTCGCGCCTGGCGATGCCGGAGACGCGGATCGGGTTCGCGCCCGACGCCGGCGGGTCGTGGCTGCTCGCCCACGCTCCGGGACGCCTGGGCGAGTACCTCGCGCTCACGAGCGACGCGATGAACGCCGCCGACGCCATCCACTGCGGCTTCGCCGACCACCTCGTGCCGAGCGCGCACATCGCGTCCCTCTGCGACGCGCTGGAGACGCGCGCCGACCCCGCCACCCCGGCGGAGCTCGTCATGCTGTTCGACGAGACGCCGCAGGCGGGGCCGCTGCAGCGGGCCCAGCCGTGGATCGACGAGGCGTTCGCCGTCGACACGCTGCCGGAGATCCTCGAGAGGCTGCGGGAGCTCGGGGCCTCCGATGTCGCCGCGGGGGAGGAGATCACACCGGCCGGAGCGCTCGCCGCACTCGAGGAGCGCTCGCCGACGGCGCTCGTCGTGACGCTCGCCGCCATCCGCTCCGCGCGCGCCCTGCCGTCGCAGCGCCATGCGCTCGAACAGGAGTACCGCCTCATGTCCTGGTTCCTGAGCACCCAGCCCGACCCGGCGGAGGGCATCAGGGCCCGCGTGGTCGACAAGGATCGCGCTCCGCGCTGGTCGCCCGCTAGCGTGTCTGATGTACCCGACGACACGGTGGGCGTCGCGTTCGCGCATCCTGCGCCGACGGTGCTGTTCCCCGACCTGGAGAGGTGACATGACCGACAAGGCGGATTTCGGGACCTATGGCGTCTGGCGCATGGCGAGCCGCCTGGACGGCGCCTTCGCGCAGCGGGTCGAGCAGCTCGGGTTCGGCGCGCTGTGGGTGGGCGGATCGCCCGCCGCCGACCTCATGATCGTCGAGGAGCTCCTCGACGCGACCGAGACGATCGTCGTCGCGACGGGGATCGTCAACATCTGGACAGCCGACGCCCGGAGCGTGGCGCAGGCGTTCCACCGCATCGAGGACGCGCACCCGGGCCGCCTCGTGCTGGGGATCGGGTCGGGCCACCGCGAGGCCACCCCCGAGCGGGCGAGGCCGTTCACCGCGCTCCGCGCCTACCTCGACGTGCTCGACGAGGAGGGCGTCGGGAAGGATCAGCGGCTCCTCGCGGCCCTCGGAGACCGGACGCTCGCGCTCGCCGCGGAGCGCACGCTGGGCGCCCATCCCTATCTGACCGTCCCCGCGCACACGCGCCATGCGCGAGAGGTGCTGGGAGAGGCGTTCCTCGCGCCCGAGCTGAAGGTGGCGCTCGCCGGATCCGCGGACGAGGCCCGCGGGACCGGACGCGCCTTCCTGGAGCGCTACTTCCGCCTGGAGAACTACGTCGGCGCGCTGCGCCGCTTCGGCGCCGGCGATGACGACGTCGCGGGCGGCGGGTCGGACGCCCTCGTCGATGCCGTCGTCGCGAACCCGGACGTCGAGGACGCCGTCGCGGGCCTGCGCTCGCACCTCGACGCCGGAGCGGACCATGTGTCCGTGCAGGCGCTCGGGGACGACCCGCTCGGCACGCTCGAGCGTCTCGCGCCCGCGCTGGGCCTGGGGGCGGGCGACTAGCGACCCGCGCGCCCGCCCGGCCCCGGACGCCGGAGATCCGCCCCGGCGCCCGATCCCTCCTGGCGCACGGCGATCGTCGACTCGGACAGCGACGTGACGTCGATGTCGAGGCGGACGAGGCGCGCGCCCCAGACGCTCGTGAGCATGGGGTCGTCCAGCGGCTGCGCGACCAGCGCGGCGCCCGCGGACGGCGCCCAGTCCAGACGCACCGGCGTCGCGCCGTCGAGGGGGACGATGCGCGCCGACCCCGGCGACAGCGTCGCCTCGCCCGCGAGGAGCAGACGCACCTGCGTGGGCTCGTCCTCGTCCTCGTCCTCGCCTTCCTCGTCGAACCGCCACGCGTCGTGCAGCTCGACGACGCGCGCCGCACGGTCGAGGCGCACCGTGCGCCGCCAGGAGGCGAGCGACGGGGCGTCGTAGGCGCCGGAGAGGTCGAGCACGAGCTCCGCGGCGCCGCCGGCCGTCGTGACGGAGACGAGCTCCGCGGCGCGATCGCGTCCGTTGCGCTGCCCGGCGCCCCGCACGAACGGCACGCTGTGCCACTCGCTCCGCATGGGCCACAGGCCGTAGCGCCCGGCGCCGAAGGTGCGCGCCTCGTAGGTCGGCCGGCCGGCGTCGACGATCACGGGGACGCCGTCGGTGGCCACGATGATCCCGCCGACGTCGTTGTGGTTGTGGCTCTCGGCGTTGTGCCCGCCCTTCGCGACGACCGCCAGGCCCGACGGAGACCCCGCGGTCTCGCGCGCGACGAGCATCTGCGTCGACGGCAGCCAGGTCACGGCCGGCAGCGGGGATGCTCCCGGCGACGAGCCGAGCCACGCCCGGTCGGAGATCCCGCGCGCGACCCGCCCCAGGCCCTCCGACTCGGCGACCGCGGGCCGGGCGGGGTCGCGGTGCGACGTGGCGAACGCCTCCGCCGCGTGGTCGCCGGCGCGGCGCGCGGCGCGGAGCAGGGAGTGCCACGGCTGCCGGCCGTCCTGCCTGGCCTGGCCGTCCGCGGCGTTCACGAACCAGTCCCCGCCGAGGTGCATCCGGTGCGGGAACGCGATCGTCTCGCGCAGCGCCGGGATGCGCGCCACGGGATCGAGGACGCCGCCCGTCGCGTGCGTCAGGACGTCGAGCGCCTCGAGCAGACGGCAGGCGCCGTTCCACCAGTAGGCGTAGCCCTCGTCGACGGCCCCGTCGTCGGGGAGGGACGCGACGTAGCGGTCGAGTCCCTCGAGGACGAGCGCGACGACGCGGATGCGCTCGTCCTCCTCGCCGGGCCCGTCGAGAAGGCGGAGCGCGGCGACGAGCACGTTGCCGTGGATCCACGGGGTCCAGTTGTTGACCTCGCCGTCGAGCCCCAGCCAGTGCCAGTCCCGCCGTCGGAGGAAGGGCTCGAAGACGCGGACGCGCGCCTCGTGGCGGAGACGCGCCCGGACGCCCGGGTACCGGTCGTCGAGACGCCTCCCCAGCAGGTGGTCGAGCCAGGCCAGCTGCTGGGCGACCTCGCCCGCGCCGAGGTCGAGGTACGGATCGGCGACCGTGGCGAGCACGGCGTCGTGGCGCCGGAACGTGTCGTCGTGCGCGGGCCAGCACCACGAGCTCTGCTCGCAGAGCAGGACGGCGCCGTCCACGGCCTCGTCGAGCCAGCCGTCCTCGTCCGTCGCCGCGGCGAGCACGGCCACGCGGGTGAGGCGCTCCTGCCGCGCGAACGCGGGCGCCTCCCAGGCGACGCGATCGCCGTCGCCGTGGAAGCGCGCCGCGTCGTGTGCGAGAGGCTGCGGCCACGCCGAGCCGAGCTCCGCCTCCGCCCGCCCGCGGAACCACGCGATCGTGAGGGGGTCCGCCGCGGCGGCATCCCAGGCGGGGAGCGCGTCGTCCGGCACGGCGAGCAGATCCGCGAGCGCGCCCGGGAGGGCGGGGACGTCGACGCCCGCCTGCTGCGCGAGCACGTGAGCGAGCGGACCGTGCGACGGGACGTCGGGCCTCTCGGCTGTCATCGGGGACCTCCATCGATCGGCGGCGGTTCGACGATAGACGATCGCCCCGATTCCGCCCTCAGCGGATGTCCTCCCCGAGGGGGATGAGAATGTCCGCGGTCGCTGAGACACTGTCCACGTGCTCCTGAAGCTGCTCACCCGCTATCTCGCGCGATACCGATGGCTCCTGGCAGGCGTCCTCGTCTTCCAGCTGGCCGCCGCGCTCGCCGCGCTCTTCCTCCCCACCCTCAACGCCGACATCATCGACAACGGCGTCGCCCGCGGCGACACCGGCTACATCGTCCGCACCGGGCTGTCCATGCTCGCCGTGTCGCTCGGCCAGATCGTCGCCTCGATCGTCGCCACCTTCTGCGCCGCACGCGCCGCCATGGGAGCCGGGCGCGACATCCGCGGCGACGTCTTCGGGAAGGTGAGCGGCTTCTCCGAACGCGAGGTGTCGCAGTTCGGGGCGGGCTCGCTCATCACCCGCAACACGAACGACGTGCAGCAGATCCAGATGGTCTCGATGATGAGCGCGACCATGCTCGTCCAGGCGCCCATGCTCGCCATCGGCGGCATCGTCATGGCGGTCCGTCAGGACGTCGGGCTCAGCTGGATCCTCGCGGTGTCCATCCCCGTCCTCCTCGTCATCGCCGGACTCGTCATCGCCCGCATGGTCCCGCTGTTCCGCGCCTACCAGTCCAGGCTCGACGGCGTGAACCGCGTCATGCGCGAGCAGCTCACGGGCGTCCGGGTCGTGCGCGCGTTCGTCCGGGAGGCCATCGAGGAGGAGCGCTTCCGGGCGGCCAACGCCGACATCATGGTGGTCGGGCGCAAGGTCGGTTCCCTCTTCGTGCTGATCTTCCCCCTCGTCATGCTCGTGCTCAACGTGACGATCGTCGCGGTCGTGTGGTTCGGCGGCATCGAGGTCAACGCGGGCAACACGCAGATCGGCACGCTCTTCGCCTTCATGCAGTACGTCGGACAGATCCTCGGCGGCGTCATGATGGCCAGCTTCATGACGCTCATGATCCCGCGTGCCGCCGTCTCCGCGGACCGCGTCGGAGAGGTGCTCGAGAGCGCGTCGACGCTGTCGCGCCCCGACGACCCGGTGACCGCGTTCCCGGAGCGCGGAGCCGTCCGCTTCCACGACGTGGCCTTCACCTACCCCGGGGCCGAGGAGCCCGTGCTGCGCGGCATCAGCTTCTCCGCGGAGCCCGGCGAGACCGTCGCGGTCATCGGATCGACCGGGTCGGGCAAGACGACGCTCGTCTCGCTCATCCCGCGTCTCTTCGACGCGACCGCGGGGCAGGTGCGGGTGCAGGGCGTCGACGTGCGCGCGGCCGACCTCGACCTCCTGTGGCAGGGCATCGGGCTCGTGCCGCAGCGGCCCTTCCTCTTCAGCGGCACGGTCGCGAGCAACCTGAGGTTCGGGCGCGAGGACGCCACCGACGAGGAGCTGTGGGACGCCCTCGAGATCGCGCAGGCGAGGGACTTCGTCGAGGAGATGCCGGACGGCCTCGACTCCCGGATCTCGCAGGGCGGGACGAACGTGTCGGGCGGGCAGCGCCAGCGGCTGTCGATCGCGCGGGCGATCGTCCACGACCCGGACGTCCTCGTCTTCGACGACTCGTTCTCCGCGCTCGACCTCACGACCGACGCCAGGCTGCGACAGGCGCTGTGGAGAGAGCTTCCCCACGTGACCAAGATCGTCGTCGCCCAGCGCGTGTCGACGATCACCGACGCCGATCGGATCATCGTGCTCGACGGCGGCAGGATGGTCGGCTCGGGCAGGCACGAGGATCTCCTGGCCTCCAACGAGACCTACCGGGAGATCGTCGAGTCGCAGCTGGGGGTGGAGGCGTGAGCGAGAGGGAGCGGACAGGAGCCGACGAGCAGGCGGAGCTCGAGCTGGCCGAGCAGGCGCGGCTCTCCTCGGGCGACTGGGACTCGGTCGCGCCCGGCAAGCCCGCCGATTTCGGCAGGAGCTTCGGCCGGTTCATCGGCCTCCTACGACCGTACGCGTGGGTGTTCGCGTTCGTGTCGCTGCTCGGCGCGATCGGCGTCGTGCTCGCGGTCATCGCCCCGAGGGTGCTCGGCGAGGCGACGAACATCGTCTTCGAGGGGGTGATGTCGCTCACCCTCGCCTCCCAGTTCCCCGCCGGGACCTCTCAGGCGGAGGTCGTCGCCGGGCTGCGGGCGGCGGGGCAGGACGACATGGCCAACCTCGTGGGGGCCATGCAGCACTTCCAGCTGGGCGTCGGCATCGACTTCGACGCGCTGCGCGTCGTGATCGTGTGGGCGCTCGTCGTCTACGTGCTGTCGTCGGTGCTGCAGTGGGTGCAGGGCTACGTCATCAACGTCATCATGGTGCGGACGATGTTCGCCCTGCGGGAGCGGGTCGAGAGGAAGATCAACCGCCTGCCGCTGGCCTACTTCGACAGGGTCCAGCGCGGCGAGCTCATCTCGCGCGTCACGAACGACATCGACAACATGACGCAGACGTTGCAGCAGTCGCTGTCGGGTGCGCTCACGTCGCTGCTCACGGTGGTGGGCGTGCTCGTCATGATGTTCTCCATCTCGTGGCAGCTCGCCCTCGTCGCCCTCGTCGCGCTGCCGCTCATCGCGTTCGTGATGCTCGGCATCGGCCCGCAGTCGCAGCGGGCGTTCCAGACGCAGTGGCGGAAGGTCGGGCGGCTCAACTCCCGCGTCGAGGAGTCCTTCTCGGGGCACGCCCTCGTCAAGGTGTTCGGCCGGGAGAAGGCGATGGGCGAGGCGTTCCAGGAGGAGAACGAGGAGCTCTACCGCGCCGCCTTCAAGGCGCAGTTCCTCTCCGGCGTGATGATGCCGAGCATGCAGTTCATCGGGTCGCTGACCTACGTCGGCATCGCCGTGCTCGGCGGCATCATGGTGGCGGGCGGACAGCTGCGGATCGGCGACGTGCAGGCGTTCGTGCAGTACTCGCAGCAGTTCACGCAGCCGCTCACGGAGCTCGGGGGGATGCTCCCGGTCATCCAGTCCGGAACCGCGTCCGCCGAGCGCGTCTTCGACCTGCTCGACCAGGAGGAAGAGGAAGCGGACGACGAGGACGCCCCCGCGGCGGCCGCAGGCGATGGCGTCATCGAGTTCCGCGACGTGTCGTTCTCGTACACGCCGGGGCGCCCGCTCATCGCGGACCTGTCGTTCCGGGTGGAGCCGGGTCAGACGGTGGCGATCGTCGGTCCGACGGGGGCGGGGAAGACCACGCTCGTCAACCTCGTCATGCGGTTCTACGAGCTCGACGGCGGGGCGATCCTGCTCGACGGGCAGGACATCTCGGAGCTGACCCGCGAGGACGTGCGCTCGCGCACGGGCATGGTGCTGCAGGACCCGTGGCTGTTCGCCGGGACCATCCGCGACAACATCCGCTACGGGCGGGAGACGGCGACGGACGACGAGATCGTCGCGGCCGCGAGGGCCACGTACGTCGACCGCTTCGTCCGCTCCCTCCCCGACGGCTACGACACGCCCCTCGACGAGGACGCGGCGAACGTGTCGGCGGGCGAGCGCCAGCTCATCACGATCGCGCGGGCGTTCGTGCGCCGCCCCAGCGTGCTCATCCTCGACGAGGCGACGAGCTCCGTCGACACCCGCACCGAGCTCCTCCTCCAGCACGCGATGGCGGCTCTGCGCGAGGGACGCACGTCGTTCGTCATCGCGCACCGCCTGTCGACCATCCGCGACGCCGACCTCATCCTCGTGATGGAGCACGGGCGCCTCGTGGAGCAGGGGACGCATGAGGAGCTCATCCGCCGCGCGGGCGCGTACTGGCGGCTGTACCAGTCGCAGTTCGAGCATGCGGCGGTCGACCTCGATGCGGAGGACGACGCTGCGGCGGCGTCCGAGCCCGAGGAGACGGCACGAGGATGAGCGAGTCGAACCCCGACCGGGCCGCTGTGCCGAGCTTGGACGTCGTCGTCGGCGAGGACGGTCTGGCAAGGCCGCGGTGGGCGGCGGCGGACCTGCTGCTCCGCGAGTACTACGACGCCGAATGGGGGATGCCCGTTCGCGACGAGGCAGGCCTGTTCGAGCGGCTGAGCCTCGAGGCGTTCCAGTCCGGCCTGTCGTGGGCGATCGTGCTGCGCAAGCGCCCGGCGTTCCGCGAGGCCTTCGCCGGGTTCGATCCCGACGCCGTCGCGACGTTCGGCGGCGACGACGTCGCGCGTCTCCTCGCCGATGCCCGGATCATCCGCAACCGGGCGAAGATCCTCGCGACGATCGGCAACGCCCGCGCCACCGTCGCATTGCGGGAGGAAGGCGGGCTGGCCGAGTTCGTCTGGAGCCATCGGCCCGCGGCGACTCCTGCGCCGCGCAGGCTCGCCGACATCCCGACGACCTCTGACGAGTCCGTCGCCCTGTCGAAGGCCCTCAAGAGGCGCGGGTTCCGCTTCGTCGGACCGACGACCATATACGCGCTCATGGAAGCCGTCGGGATCGTCGACACGCACCTCGTCGGCAGTCATCGCCGCGGCGCGAGCGGCGTGTGGGGCGCGTGACGCGGCAGCGATGACTGCCGGTCGGGTCAGTTGTAGAGGATGCCGCCGTCGACGAGGAGGACCTGACCGGTCACGTACTCGGAGTTCGGCCCCGCGAAGAACGACACCACGCCGGCGACGTCCTCCGGTGTCTCGATGCGGCCGAGTGCGATCGAGTCGACGTTCTCCTTGAGGTTCTGGCCGAGCGGCTTGCCGTTGATCTTGCTGAGCTCGGCGTCGATGAGCTCCCACATGCCGGTGCCGACGATGCCGGGCGCATATGCGTTCACCGTGATGCCGTGACCGGCGAGCTCCTGCGCGGCCACCTGCGTGAGGCCGCGCACGGCGAACTTCGATGCGGAGTACGCGCCGAGGATCGGGAAGCCCTTGATCGACGCGATGGAGGCGGCAGAGACGATACGGCCCTTCACCCCGCGCTCGATGAAGCTCGCGGCGGCCGCCTGGATGCCGAACACGACGGAGTTGACGTTGATGCGGAAGATCTTGTCGAGCTCGTCCTCGGTGATCTCCAGGACGGGCTTGACCTGTGCGATCCCGGCGTTGTTGACGATCACGTCGAAGCCGCCGAGCGTGTCGACCGTCGTCGCGACGGCCGCCTCGATGTCCTGCTTCTTCGAGACGTCGGCGGCGACGAAGAACGCCTTTCGTCCCCGTGCCTCGATCTCCGAGACGACCGCGTCGCCCTTCTCCTGCTGGAAGGCGAGGTCGGCGACCGCGACATCGAAGCCGTCGGAGGCGAGCTTGAGCGCGATCCCGCGGCCGATGCCCTGACCGGCGCCTGTGACGAGAGCGACCTTCGTGGAAGTCATCGTGTAACACTCCTTCGTTCAGGCTGCGGGCGTGCGCCATCGCAGCTGTCGTCACGCTAGATCGTGTCGGCGAGCCTGCGCCAGCCGCCGACACGGTCGGCCCGGAGGAACCCGGGACGACGCGGCGCTCTCGCCCGCGCTACCCCTTGCAACCCCTGCCGCGAATAGGATCGAGACGTCGACAGGAGGTCTGATGCCTGGTCGTCTCGAGGCGGCGATCCCCGGGAACAGCGACGCGACGGAGTACGCCGAGCTTCTCGGCCGTATCCATCGTGCGACGTTCGAGGGGCGGCGTCCGCCTGCTCGTCCCAGGGACGTCATCGCCGAGTCGTGGTCGAGGCTGCGCCGTCGCGGCCTGCGACCTGACCGCCGTCGCCGAGCGACACCGGATGAGCGACAGAGCGGGGGCGGCGGCGATGTCCTCCGCTCGCTCTTGCCCGGGGTGCGCGCGCACCTGGACTATCTGTTCGAGGACGACGCCGTCCTCCTCGTGCTCGCGGACGCGCAGGCCCGCGTCGTCTGGAGCGAGGGGGGTGCTCGCATGCGCGACCGTGCGGAGAGCATCGGCTTCGTCCGCGGCGCGCTCTGGAGCGAGTGGGAGGTGGGGACGAACGCGATCGGGACGACCCTGGCGACGCGGCATCCGCTCCACGTGCATGGAGCGGAGCACTTCTGCGTCGATCAGCACGACTGGAGCTGTGCGGGCGCGCCCCTCCGCGACCCGCGCAGCGGGAACATGCTCGGCGTCGTCGATCTGTCGATGGCGGCGACGGACGCCGGGAGCACGGTTCTCGCTCTCGCGTCGCTCGTCGCGCACAGCGCTGCGACGGAGCTGCGTGAACGGCATCGCAGAGATCTTCACGCCCTGCGCTCCGCGAGCTGGCTCGTCACGCGAAGGATCGCCGGCCCGTGGATCGTCGCAGACGAATGGGGCTGGGTCGCCGCGGCGAACGAGGTGGAGAATCGTCGTCGAGTGACGCTTCCCGGTGAGGCGGGCGCGTGGGTGCCCGGTCTCGGCGAGACCGTGGCTGAGCGAATGCACGGCGGGTGGCTTCTGCGCCCGCGATCGGGCCTGCTGTCGCTCCCGGAGGCATGCCTGGAGATCCGCCAGAGCGCGCACGGCGCCGTTCTGCGGTTCGCGTCGGCGGCGGGCGGGACGGAGATGGAGGCGACGAGGCGGCAGGCCGACATCCTCCTCCTGCTGGCGAGTCATCCGCACGGCCTCACGGCTCCGCAGCTCTCGGCGCTTCTCTACGGCACGCCGGAGCGCGACGTCACCGTGCGTGCCGAGATCAGTCGTCTCCGTCGGACGCTCGGCGACGCGATCGTTCCCGCACCGTACCGATTCGCCGAGGGACTGCGCGTCCGCGTCGCGAACGCGACGCGCTGAGGCCGGGCGCGAGGTGGGACGTCCCCGCCCCGAGACCTGCCGGAAGCGTCGACGCGTGCACAGCGGCGTGTGCGCGATGCCGTTTTCCACAATCCGCCGTACGTGCCGCTCCGTGTCCGCGAAGCGTGACAAATTCGGGATATCGACTCACACTGGGAGGCATGGTCATGACGGAGGCACAGACCTGGGTGTTCCTCGGCACGTTCGCGACGTTCGCATTCGCGGCGATCGGTCTCGTCTCGGCGAACTTCACACGCGTCCTGCGTGCCGAGATCGGAGGTGTGCATGCCCGAATCGACAGCGTCCACTCGGAGATCGGCAGCGTAAGGTCCGAGATCGGAAGTGTCCGCGGCGAGATCGGAAGCGTCCGCGGCGAAATCGGCGGGGTCCGTAAAGAGATCGACGGCGTGCGCAAGGAGATCGACGGGCTGCGCTCGGAGATGAACGCACGCTTCGACGTCGTCAACATGAGGATCGACCACCTCGACGGCGACGTCTCGGCCCTCACCCGTCGTGTCATGGGCGAGCACGATTGACGGAGATGCCTGCCCGAGATCGTCCGCTCCCGAACCCCGCAGAGCTCCATGCGCACGACCCGGCGTGGGCCGAGCGCGCGGACGCGCAGCTCGCGATCGTCCGGCGCGCCGTCGAAGGGCTCGACGGAGCCTCGGAAGCCCGTTTCGACCACATCGGATCGACCTCCGTCCCGGGGCTCGCGGCGAAGCCGTTCGTCGATCTGCAGGTGCGCATCCTCCCCCTGCCGTCGGAGGAGGACCTCGCTGCGCGTCTCGGCGCGATCGGCTACGTGAGGGCACAGGGCTCCCGGCCCGACTCACCGGGCGTGCACCGTGACATCCCGCGAGGTGATGAGACGGTGCCGGACGAGGTCTGGACGAAGCGTCTCTTCGTCATCGAGGACGGATCGGTCATCCTGCACATCCGGCGTTCCGACTCACCCTGGGGGCGGTACGCGGTGTGGTTCCGCGACTGGCTGCGCGCGCATCCGGACGCCCGCGACCGCTACGAGAGCGTGAAGCGCCGTCTGTCCGCCGAGAACCGGGGCAAGGCGGACTACGACGACTACACGCGTGCGAAGACGGCGTTCTTCGACGAGGTTCAGGACGCCTTCAGCTCATGGGCGCGTGCCCGCGATACGACGCGCCGCGCGTCTCCTCCCTCCGGCGCGCCGGTAGCGTGATGCTCGACAGGAGGACGCATGGGCGATTTCGGGGTGTTCTTCGGGCGAGCCGATCAGCTGCTCGACACGGCGTTCGAGGGGGAGCCGGAGCTGCGCGTCGTCGAGCCTCGCGACGCATCCGTCTCGGTGTTCGACCTCGGCCTGCTCCGCGGCGACGGCGTCTTCGAGGCCACGACCGTCGTCGACGACGTGCCTCTCGCCTGGCACCTGCATCTGCGCCGTCTCGCCCAGTCGGCTGCGGCGCTGGATCTCCCGGCGCCGAACCTCCGGGTGCTCGACGCCTTCGTCCGAGAGGCGATCCGACGGATGGGCCCGACCCCTCATGCGCACGTCAAGCTCGTCATCACTCGCGGTGTGGACGCCTCGCTGTCCGCCGTGTCGCTGCCGGTCGTGCCGACGGTGTTCGCCCTCGTCGATCCGGGATTCGGCAGGCGCGCCCCGGAGATCGAGATCGTGACCCTCGAGCGCGAGCTCTTCCGCGACTCCGCGGAACGGGCGCCGTGGCTGCTGCTCGGCGCGAAGACGCTCTCGTACGCGACGAACATGGCGGCGCGCCGGGAGTATGAGCGCCGGGGAGCGCAGAACGCCGTGTTCGTGACGCGCGACGGGTACGTGCTCGAAGGGCCGCAGTCGTCGGTCGTCATCCGCGAGGGGAACCGTGTGGCGACCCCGCATCCGCGCATCGGCATCCTGCACGGCACGACGCAGGTCGAGCTCTTCGCCTGGGCGGCCCTGAACGGACTCGAGATTTCCTACGAGGACATCCCGACCGAGCGGCTCTTCGCCGCGGACGCGGTCTGGACGATGGGCGCCTCGTTCGTCCAGTCCGTCACGGCCGTCGACGGACGGGCCGTCGCTCACGACCTCGCGGCGACGGACGCGATCAACGGCTTCATGCAGAGTCAGCGCGCCGCGATCGACGCGTGGACGAGCTCGCACCTACCGGGCTGAACAGACGTCCATCCGGCAGACGCGGCGTCAGCCGGCGTCGGCGACCGTCGCGAATGCCACGGAGAGCGCCTCCCTCGCTGCGCGCACACCGGGCGCGGCCCTGGCCGAGACGCGCGTCGCCGTGAAGATCTCGCGATGCGGCGAGCCCGGCAGATCGACGAGCCGTGCTGACGCGTCGTCGCCGGCGAGGGCGAGCCCGGGGAGGAGACTCACGGCATGCCCGGCCGCGACGAGCCGCACGTGCGCCGACAGGTCGGTCGCCTCGTGGCGGATGTCGGGCTCGAAACCGGCCGCCCGGCATTGTTGGACGGCCCATGCCCGTGCCGCCGTGCCCTCGGGCTCCATGATCCAGGCCAGGCCCCGCGCATCGGCGAGCGAGACGACGCCGCTGTCGGGCGGTGCGGCGAGGCGGATGGGGTCCCGCCCGAGCAGATCGCGGTCGAGGCCCTCCCGGTGCGGGCGCGTGTGACCCGGGTACTGCTCGGCCATCGCGATGTCGAAGCGGCCGGTCTCCACCTCGAACAGGCCGTGCTCCGGCGGTGTCACGACGATCTCGACCCGCAGGGCCGGAAGAGCCTCCCTCAGAGCGTCGAGCACCCGGGGGACGAGGGTGCGGGAGGCGGTCTGCAGCACGGCGATGCGCAGCGGTGCCGCATCGGGTGCGAGGGCGTCGAGCTCGCCCCGCAGCTGCTCCTGCGCGGCCAGCAGCCGGGCGGCGTGCTGCGCGACCGCCTCGCCCTCGGGCGTCAGCCGGAGCCCGCGTCCCTCGGGCACCAGCAGCTTGACGCCGACTTCGCGCTCCAGCTGCGCAAGCTGGTGCGACACCGTGGACGAGCTGTAGCTCAGCACCGACGCGACGGCCGCGATCGTGCCGCGCAGGCGCAGCTCGTGCAGGAGCAGGAGGCCTCTGCCGTTCCAGGGAGCGATCATCGTTCGAGGATATCGAAGAGTCGACGTCGAAAACATGCGCTTTTCCGCGAGGAAGGGGCCACCCACACTGGGAGCATCCCCCTCGAGAAAGACCGTGCCATGACCTTTGCGCCATCGCCCTCCTCCCAGGACCACGCACCCGGCATCGACACCGCGCTCGCAGAGGAGGCGATCGCCCAGGTACGCAACTGGCTCGCCGCCGCACGGGACGAGAAGGTCGACTCGTCCGCGAGAAACCTCGCGGGCGTCCTTCGCGACCCGAACGGGCTCGCTTTCACCGTGGGATTCGTCGACGGCGTCGTGCGCCCCGAGGACGAGCGCGTCGCCGCGCGCAACCTCGCCGGGCTCGTCCCGCTCATCCCCGGTTTCCTTCCCGCGCCCCTTCGCGGCCTGATCCGTCTCGGAGGGGCTCTCGCGCCCGTGCTGCCGCGGATCGTCGTCCCCGCAAGCCGCACGGTGCTGCGGCGGATGGTCCGGCACCTCATCGTCGATGCGCGCGATGAGAGGCTCGGCCGGACGCTCTCGCGGATCCGCGGCGAGGGGATCCGCCTCAACGTCAACCTCTTGGGAGAGGCGATCCTCGGACGGAGCGAGGCGGAGAAGCGGCTCGCCGGGACACGGCGCCTGCTCGAGCGGCCGGACGTCGACTACGTCTCGATCAAGGTGTCGTCCACGGTCGCGCCGCACAGCCCGTGGGCGTTCGACGATGCCGTGGCGCACGCCGTCGACGCGCTCGCGCCGCTCTACGCGCTCGCGAAGCGCTCGGGCACCTTCATCAACCTCGACATGGAGGAGTACAAGGACCTCGATCTCACGCTCGCCGTCTTCACGACGCTCCTCGAGCGCCCCGACCTCCACGACGTCGAGGCGGGCATCGTGCTGCAGGCGTACCTGCCCGATGCGCTCGGCGCGATGATCCGTCTGCAGGAGTGGGCCGCCGATCGCGTCGCGCGCGGGGGCGCGCCCATCAAGGCGCGCGTGGTCAAGGGCGCGAACCTCCCCATGGAGCAGGTCGACGCCGAGACGCACGGATGGCCGCTCGCCACGTGGCAGAGCAAGCAGCACTCCGACGCCTCGTACAAGGCGGTCCTCGACTACGCGCTGCACCCCGCGCGGGTGCGCAACGTGCGCCTGGGCGTCGCGGGCCACAACCTCTTCGACATCGCGCTCGCCCGGCTCCTGGCGACGCGTCGCGGCATCGCGGACGGCGCGGGCGTCGAGTTCGAGATGCTGCTCGGGATGGCCACGGCGCAGGCCGCCGTCGTCCGGCGGGACGTGGGCTCGCTGCTGCTCTACACGCCGGTGGTGCACCCCGACGAGTTCGACGTCGCGATCGCGTACCTCATCCGCCGGCTGGAGGAGGGGGCGAGCCCGGAGAACTTCATGTCGGCCGTGTTCGATCTCGACGCCGACCCCGCGCTGTTCGCCCGCGAGGAGGAGCGCTTCCGCGCGTCCATCGACCTCATGCCGGCCGAGGCCCCCCGGCCGAACCGCGTGCAGGACCGTCGCGCCCCGCAGCCCGAGGGGCCGCGCGACGGCTTCCGCAACGCCCCCGACAGCGATCCGAGCATCGCGGGCAACCGCGAGTGGGCCGCCGGCATCCGCGATCGGATGGCCGGATCGCGACGGGGCGAGGCGACGCGCGACGCGCACACCCTGCGCTCGGCCGACGAGGTCGACGCCGCCATCGACGGCGCCGTCGCCGCGGGCGAGGGATGGCGCGGGCTCGGCGCCACGGGGCGCGCCGAGATCCTGCACCGTGTCGGCGACGCGCTCGAGGCCCGCCGCGCGGAGCTCCTCGAGGTCATGGGGTCGGAGTGCGGCAAGGTCGTCGAGCAGGGCGATCCCGAGGTCTCCGAGGCGATCGACTTCGCGCACTACTACGCGTCCGGCGCCGCGCTGCTCGACGAGGTCGACGGCGCGGAGTTCGCGCCCGTCCGGCTCACGGTCGTGACGCCGCCGTGGAACTTCCCGGTCGCCATCCCGGCCGGCTCGACGCTCGCCGCGCTCGCCGCCGGCTCCCCCGTGATCCTCAAGCCCGCGCCGCAGGCCGCGCGCTGCGGCGCCGTGATCGCCGAGGCGCTGTGGGAGGCGGGCGTGCCGCGCGACGTGCTGCGCCTCGTGAACGTCGAGGAGAAGGACCTCGGGCGGCGACTCGTGTCGCACGAGGGCGTCGAGCGCGTCATCCTCACGGGCGCCTACGAGACGGCGGAGCTGTTCCGCTCCTTCCGCCCCGATCTGCCGCTGCTCGCCGAGACGAGCGGCAAGAACGCCGTCATCGTGACGCCGTCGGCCGACCTCGACCTCGCCGCGAAGGACGTCGCCTCCTCCGCCTTCGGCCACGCGGGGCAGAAGTGCTCCGCCGCGTCGCTCGTCGTTCTCGTCGGATCGGTGGCGAGGAGCGAGCGGTTCCGGCGGCAGCTCGTCGACGCCGTGGGAGGCCACGAGGTGGGGATGCCCTGGCAGGCGTCCTCGCGCATCGGACCGCTCATCGGCCCCGCCGAGGGCAAGCTGAAGCGCGCGCTCACCGAGCTGGAGCCCGGGCAGCGCTGGGTGGTCGAGCCGAGGCGTCTCGACGAGGCCGGCGCGCTGTGGAGCCCCGGGATCCGCGAGGGCGTGAAGCCGGGGAGCGCCTTCCACCTCACGGAGTACTTCGGCCCCGTCCTGGGCATCATGACGGCCGAGACGCTCGACGAGGCGATCGACATCGTGCGCGCCGTCGACTACGGCCTCACGTCGGGGCTGCACGCGCTCGACGAGGACGAGATCGCACGCTGGCTCGAGCGCATCGACGTCGGCAACGCCTACGTCAACCGCGGGACGACGGGTGCGATCGTCCAGCGCCAGCCCTTCGGCGGATGGAAGAGGTCGGCCGTGGGAGCGGGGACGAAGGCGGGCGGCCCGAGCTACCTCTTCGGGCTCGGCACGTGGACGGATGCGCCGGTGCGCGCCGGTGCCGCGGCGGATGCGCTCTCCCGGGGAGCCGTGGAGGCGCTCGGCGGAGCGGACGGGAAGGACGGATCGGCGTGGCTCGCGTCCGCGCTCGGCACGGACGTCGCGGCCTTCGCGGCCGAGTTCGGCGTCGCGCGCGATGTCCAGGGCCTCCGGCTCGAGCAGAACGTGCTGCGCTACGCGCCGGTTCCCGTGACCATCCGCTTCGACGGCCGGCCGGTCGTGGAGCTCGTCCGGGTCGCGGCCGCGGGCCTGCGCGTCGGGGCGCCGCTCGTGGTGAGCTCGGCCGCCTCGCTGCCGGACGGCGTCGCGGGATGGCTGCGCGGCGCCGGGGCCGACACCGTCGTGGAGGACGCGACGGCCTGGGCGTCCCGAGCCGCGTCCCTCGCCCGGACGGGCGGGCGCATCCGTCTCGTCGGCGGCTCCGTCGCGGAGGTCGTCGCCGCCACGGACGGCGCTCCGCACGTCGCCGTCTACGACGGACCCGTGACCTCCGCGGGCCGGGTGGAGACGCTGCCGTTCCTGCACGAGCAGGCCGTCTCGATCACGGCGCACCGCTTCGGCAACGAGCGGCGCTACGTCGTCCCGGGGCTCGCCGGGGCCTGAGCCGCGGGGCGGGCGGAGCCTTCGGCCGGGGTCGGCCTCCGAACCCCGGAGGAGCGCGCCGTTCCCCGGACGTTCGTGGCCGTCTCGCTCCGGGGAACGCGTCATCCTCCGAAGAATGCGGTGGCCGCCGAGGCACGCAAGACGCGGCCGATCCGCCTCAGCCGAGGCCGAGCAGATCCAGCGGGTGCGTCAGGCGCCACCAGAACGAGGGCGGCGGCACGTCGTCGGTCAGGGCGAGAGCGACCTTCGTCTCGTTCAGCCCGCCGGCGACGGTGAGCGTCCCCACCTCGTCGCCGGAGCCCGCGCCGAGCTCGACGTCGTACTCCGGCGTCGTCGCGGGCGCGACGCCCTGCCACGAGAGGACCTCGGCGTCGGACGCGGTGACGATCGTGCTCTGCGCGCCCCACTCGGTCCTGATGTGGGCGACGGCGGTGTCGGCCGCGACGGCCGTCGCGGGCTGGATGCCCTCCTCGAGCGAGGCGAGCAGCTCGCGGCTGACGGTCTCGCGGCCCTCCTCGTCGGGCTGGCCGACGACGGCGGAGTACAGCCGCACGGTCGTCTGGCCCACGGTGACGTCCTTCGCGGCGAGCAGGTTCCAGTACTGCACGCCCGTCGACCAGAGCGAGCCGGTCTTGAGCCCGACGACGCCCGCGTCGTCGATGAGCGGGTTCGAGTTCTCGACGAGGCCCGCGCCGGGGAGGGTGACGGACTTCTCCGCCATGATCTCCGCGAGCACGGGGTCCTGCAGGGCGCGGTCGGCGAGCGCGATGAGCGCGCGGGCCGTCGCGACGTTGGTCGGCCCGATCCCGCTCGGGTCGGTCACCGTGATGTCGGCGAGACCGTTGGCCTCGAGCCATGCCTGGGCGTCGACCAGCCAGGCGTCCTGCGAGCCCCAGAGCTCCGCGACGAGGCGGTCGACGTAGTTGTTCGCCGAGCCGAGCATGACGCCCTCCAGCATCTGGCGGAGGGTGAGCGTCCCGTCCACGGGCACGTCGAGCGCCGACTCGTCGGCGACGAGGTATGCCCAGTACTCCTGGCTGTCGGCGTAGGTGAACGCGTACGACCCCCCGTCCTCGTCGAGCCGGAGGCCCTCGCGCTCGATGATCATGAGCGCCGTGATGACCTTCGTGATGCTCGCCATCGGCAGGGCGTCGTCGTTCGAGGCGATCGTCCCGCCGGGGCCGTCCACGGCCGCGAGGGCCGCGGTGCCGTCCGCGGGCCAGGTGACGGGGAACTCCTCGCCGATCGGGGTCTCGACCGTGAGGTCCGAGATGCTCGGCTGGACGTTCGAGAGCGGCCAGAACGCCGTGGCCACGACGTAGCCGAAGGCGAGGGCCCCGACGGCGATGACGGGGCCGACCCATCCGCGGCCGCGCGTGCGCTCGGGAAGAAGGGGAGGCTCGACGGGGACGAGGCGGCTCGTCGACAGCGCGCCCGCCGCACTCGACGTGCCGACGGCGGCGGGGTCGACCCATCCGAGCGCCGTCAGGGGCGCCGCCGCGGCGGGCTCGCCCCTCGAGGCGGATGCGGCCGGGGCGCCGGGACCCTCGGCGCCGCCGCGCCGGGCGCCCGTCCGGGGGCTCTTGCGCGACCCTCCCTCGGCCGACCTGCGGGCATCCGCCCTCAGCCGGCGCTCCGCCGCGGCGTCCGCGCGCGCGAAGATGTCGCCGCGCTCGGGGGCCGCGGCGTCACCGGCCCCGGACGTCGCGTCGGGGGTCCCGGGCGCCGGGGAGTCGTCGATTGCCACGGGCCTACGCTACCCCGTCCCGGCTCCGAGGCCTCGGCATCCGCGCCCCGGGACGACTACAATCGGCGTCACATCACACGGGAGTCCGCCGAGCGGGCTGAGAGGACGCGAGCAGCGCGTCGACCGTCGAACCTGATCCGGGTCATGCCGGCGCAGGAAGGAGAACAGGATGTCTGCATCCGCGTCCGGAAACAGGACCGCAGAAGCCCGCCGCTACACGTGGCGCGTCGTCGACATCGTCGTGGCGAGCGTGATCGGCGTCGCCTGCGCCGTGATCTTCCTCGTCTGGAACATCGGCTACGAGCTGCCGAGCTCGCTGCTCGGTCCGCTGCTCCCCGGCCTCGGCGGGCTGCTGGCGGGGCCGTGGCTCATCGCCGGGGTCATCGGCGGGCTCGTCGTGCGCAAGCCGGGCGCCGCGATCTACACCGAGCTGCTCGCCGCCGTGATCTCCGCCCTGGTCGGCAACCGGTGGGGTCCTCTCACGATCGTGTCCGGCCTCGTGCAGGGGCTGGGGGCCGAGATCGTCCTCGCGATCTTCCTCTACCGGGCGTTCGGGCCGGCCGTCGCCGCGCTCTCGGGGGCCGCCGCCGGACTCGCCGCCGGCGTCAACGACAGCCTCGTCTGGTACGCCGCCGCCGACGGCGCGTTCAAGGCGATCTACATCGTCTCCACGACGGTCTCCGGCGCGGTCGTCGCCGGACTGGGCGGATGGGCCGTCGTCCGCGCGCTGGCGGCGACGGGGGCGCTCGGCCGTTTCGCCGCGGGACGCGACGTCGCCCGCCGCGTCTGACGTGTCGCGCGTCGATACGCGTCCTTCCGCCGTCGTCGCGGAGGGGTGGGGTTGGCGATACGGCACGCGGAAGGCGTGGGCTGCGCGCCGCATCTCGCTGCGCATCGAGCCGGGGGAGCGCGTGCTCCTCCTCGGAGCGAGCGGGGCGGGCAAGTCGACGGTCCTCCACGCGCTCGCGGGCGTGCTCGGCGGGGCCGACGAGGGGGAGCAGGCCGGCCGGCTGCTCGTGGACGGCGCCGATCCGGCATCCGCCCGCGGGCGCGCCGGCCTCGTCCAGCAGGATCCCGATGCGCAGGCGGTGCTCGCCCGGGTCGGCGACGACGTCGCCTTCGGCTGCGAGAACCTCGGCGTCGCGCGCGAGGAGACCTGGGCGCGGGTTCGCGAGGCGCTCGATCTCGTCGGGCTCGACGTCCCGCTCGACCGTTCCACCTCGGCGCTGTCGGGCGGTCAGAAGCAGCGGCTCGCGCTCGCGGGCGCCCTCGCGATGCGGCCGGGCCTGCTCCTGCTCGACGAGCCGACGGCGAATCTCGACCCCGACGGGGTCGCCGAGGTGCGCGACGCCGTGGGCCGCGTGGTCGACCGCACCGGCGCGACGCTGGTCGTCGTCGAGCACCGCGTGGACGTGTGGCTCCCGCTCGTCGACCGCGTCGTCGTCCTCGGCACCCCGTCCGGCGGGGGAGAGGGCGTGATCGCCGACGGGAGCCCGTCGGACGTGCTGGTCGACCGTGGCGCCGCGCTCGCCGCGGGGGGAGTGTGGGTGCCGGGCATCCCGCCGCGGCGCCCGGGGCCGCCCGCCGCGGCTCCGGGCGAGGTGCTGTTGAGCGCGCGCGACCTCCGCGTCGCACGTGCGCGCGGCGTCGCCGTCGCGGGCCCCATGGACCTCGAGGCGCGGCCGGGCGAGGTGCTCGGCATCACGGGCGCCAACGGAGCGGGCAAGTCCACGCTCGCGCGAACGCTGGCGGGCCTTCTCGCGCCCTTCGGCGGGGACGTCCTCGCTTCGCCCCGGCTCGCGGAGGGGGTGGGAGCCGCGCCCGTCCGCTGGTCGTCGCGTCAGCTGCTGACCCGGATCGGCACCGTCCTGCAGTCGCCCGACCATCAGCTCCTGGCGCGCACCGTCCGGGGTGAGCTCGAGGTCGGGACGCGGGCGTTGCGGCTGCCGGAGGCGGAGATCCGGAGACGGACCGACGAGCTGCTCGGATCGCTGCGCCTCGCCCGTCTCGCCGACGCGAACCCGCACACGCTCTCGGGCGGCGAGAAGCGTCGTCTGACGGTCGCGGCGATGCTCGCGACGCGGCCGCGCGTGTGCGTCCTGGACGAGCCGACCTTCGGGCAGGACGCCACCACCTGGGCGGAGCTCGTCGCGATCGTCGCGCGCCTGCGGGACGGCGAGGACGGCGAGCCGGCCGCCGTGGTCGCCGTCACGCACGATGCGGAGGTGCTCGCGGCGCTGCACGCCCGTGAGCACCGCGTCGTCCCCGCGGGCGTCCGCTCGTGATCCCCGCTCCGGTCGTCGCGCGCGGGCCGCTCGCGGACGTCAACCCCGTCGCGAAGCTCGGGGCCGCTCTGCTCATCGCCTTCCCGCTCATCCTCACCGTCGACGTCGTCTCGGCGCTCGTCGCCCTCGTGCTCGAGATTCCGCTGCTCGTCGCGGCGGGTCTCGGATGGGGCGCGTTCTGGCGCCGCACGTCTCCGGTCTGGATCGCCGCTCCGCTCGCGGCGGTCACGATCGCGCTCTACGGGGAGCCGAGCGGGACCGTCCATCTGGAATGGCTGCTCGTCCGGGTGAGCGACGGGTCGCTCGCCCTGGCGGCGGCGACGTTCCTGCGTGTGCTGGCGCTCGCGCTGCCGGGGGTCGTCCTCTTCTCGACCGTGGATCCGACCGACCTCGCCGACGGGCTCGCACAACGTGTGCGGCTGCCGGCGCGGTTCGTGCTGGGCGCGCTGGGAGGCATGCGGCTCGTGGGCCTGCTGGTCGACGACTGGCGTGAGCTCGCCATCGCACGCCGCGCGCGCGGCGTCGCCGACACGGGCCGCGTCCGGCGCCTGCTCGGGATGGCGTTCGCCCTCGTCGTGCTCGCGCTGCGCCGGGGCGCGACCCTCGCCACCTCGATGGAGGCCCGCGGCTTCGGCGGCACGGCACGCCGCACGTGGGCGCGGGAGTCGCGCTGGGGAGCGCGCGAGCGGGCGCTCCTGTGCGCGGGCCTCGGGATCTCGCTCACGGCGATCGCGGTCTCGGTCGCGACGGGCGCGTGGAACTTCATCCTCGGCCCGTCCTGAGCGGGCCGGGGCGGCGGACCGTCCCCCGGTCAGCCGATGACGCTCGCGATCGCGTTCCAGACCTGGTAGACGCCGAGCACGACGAACAGGATCGTCGTGACGCCGAGCGCCACGTTGAGGTACCACCTGTTCCGGAACCCGCGCGGCACGCGGTCGCTGTTGAGGATGGGCAGCAGCGTGATCGCGAGGAACGGCATGAAGAGCGCCCCGAGCACGCCGTACAGCAGGACGAGGAAGACGGGCTGGTCGAGGAACAGGAGGAGCATCGGCGGGAACGTCAGCCAGAGCACGTAGACCTTGAACCATCTGCCGTTGGCCCGGGAGTCGGGATGCTCGGAGCCCTTGCCCGTGACGTTGCCCATGAAGTCGGCGAACATGAGCGAGACGCCGTTCCACACGCCGAGCACGGAGGAGAAGCCCGCGGCCCAGAAGCCGATGAGGAACCACACGCCGATGACCTCCCCGTAGCGTTCGCGCAGCACGCCGTCGAGCTCGAGCAGTCCCTGGTCGCTCGCCGAGATCGCGACGCCGGCGGCCTGCACGACCTCGACGCCGACGATGAGCATCGAGATGACGAAGACCCCCGTCACGATGTACGCGACGGTGTTGTCGATGCGCATGACCTTCAGGAACTGCGGCTTGTCCCATCCCTTCTCGCGCAGCCAGTAGCCGTAGGCGGCGAGGGTGATGGTGCCGCCCACCCCGCCGGCCAGGGCGAGCGTGTAGAAGACGGCGTTGGGCTCGTCGGGGATGAGCGGCACGAGGCCCGTGATCGCGTCGAGCACGTTGGGCGCCGCGATGACGGCGAGGATGACGATGGTGACGAACATGACGCCCACGAGCGCCGCCGTGATCCGCTCGAAGAACCTGTAGCGGCCGAACCAGATGAGGACGAACCCGATGAGACCGGTGGCGACGGCCCAGACCCACAGCGGACCGCCGAAGAGCGCCGCGAGGGGGAGCGCGGTCGAGCTCATCGCGGAGGCGCCGTAGACGAAGCCCCAGATGACGATGTACGGCGCGAAGTACCAGACCGGCCAGCGGCCGAGCGAGCGCCATCCCTCGAAGATCGTCTTCCCCGTGGCGACCGTGTAACGCCCCGCGCCCTCGACGAGCACGATCTTCAGGACGACGCCGAGGACGACCGCCCACAGCAGCATGTAGCCGTAGTTCGACCCCGCGACGAGCGTGGCGACCATGTCGGCGGAGCCGACGCCGGTCGCCGCGACGACGAGTCCGGGGCCGATCACCTTCCATCGCGGGGCCCGGGTGTCGGGTGCGTTCGTCATCATGCGTACCTCCTCGTACCGCGGATGCCTCTCTCGGGTCGTCTTCGTACCCTATCCACGGGGCGCCGACGCCCGAGGGAGGCGAGGGCGTCCCGGATGGCCGCGTTCTCACCGCCGGTGCCGGTGGCCCGCTCGGGACGTCTTCGCGGACCGCGACCGAGAGGGGGCGGTCCTCCTCGTCGAGCACGATCTGACGCAGCGTGACGCCGATGCTCGCGACGAGCCGAAGGGAGGGATTGTGCGCGTCCGCCAAGAAGTTTGACCGCCGCCCGGGGATGCGGTGGAGGATGGTCGGGCGTGCATCCGCGCGCCGAGACGTTCGAAGGAGAGCGGATGATCCCCGACGGTTCCCTCGCAGGTCGCACGATCCTCATGTCGGGCGGCAGCCGCGGCATCGGCCTCGCGATCGCGCTGCGTGCCGCGCGCGACGGCGCGAACGTCGCCCTGCTCGCGAAGACCGACACGCCCCATCCGAAGCTCGAGGGAACGATCCACACGGCGGCGGAGGCCATCCGCGAGGCCGGTGGACAGGCGCTCGCCATCGTCGGCGACGTCCGCGACGACGACGCGATCGCCCAGGCCGTGCTCCAGACGGTGGGCGCCTTCGGGGGCGTGGACGTCGTCGTGAACAACGCGAGCGTCATCGACCTGTCGGGGTCGGAGGACCTGAGCGCCAAGAGGTACGACCTCATGCAGGACGTCAACGTGCGCGGCGCGTTCATGCTCAGCCGCGCCGCCATCCCGGCGCTCCGCGAGAGCGCGAACCCGCACATCCTGTCGCTCTCGCCGCCCCTCAACGCCACCCCGCGGTGGCTCGGCGCGCATCCCGGATACAGCCTGGCGAAGTTCGGGATGACGATGGCCACGCTGGGGCTCGCGGCCGAGCTCGCGGACGCGGGGATCGCGGCGAACGCGCTGTGGCCGAAGACCCTCATCGCGACCGCAGCCGTGCGGAACGTCATCGGCGGCGAGACCATGATGGCTCGCAGCCGGAAGCCGGAGATCTACGCCGACGCCGCGCACGTCGTGCTCACGCAGCCCGCGCGGTCGCTCACCGGACGTACGCTCCTGGTCGAGGACGTCCTCGACCGGGCGGGCGTGACCGACCTCTCGGGCTACGCCGCCGTGCCGGGCACGCCCGACGCGGACCTCATCCCCGACGTGTTCCTGTAGGCGTCGGCGAACCGCCTCGCGGTCGTCGGCGGTCCTCCGCGCGGGCCGCGCGGAGGACGCCTCACACCAGGCCGAACTCCGCGTCCAGTGCGGCGATCTCGGCGGCGACCTCGGCGCGCAGCGCGGTGCGCTCTGCCTCCGGAAGCCACGACGCGTCGACGGCGCGCAGCGCCATGGCGCTCATCTGGGCGTGCGTCGCGCCGATCCGCTCGTTCAGGATCGTGTACTCGTTCGCGAGCGTCGTGGGGAACATGCCGGGGTCGTCCGAGCACGGGACGACCCCGAGCCCGGCGTCGAGCATGGCGCGGATGGAGGCGCGACGCCATGGGCGCCACGAGCGGCGCGAGGTCGTCGACCCGACCGTGAAGGTCACGCCCTCGTCGCGGACACGCGCGACGACCTCGGGGTCCTCGAGCACGTAGTAGCCGTGGTCGATGCGGTCGCAGCCGAGCACGTCGAGGCACGTGACCGTGTTCTGCGCGCTCGGCGCGTGCTCCGAGGAATGCGCCGTGCGTCCCAGGCCCGCCTCGCCCGCGAGCCGGTAGGCGTCGGCGAACCGCTCGGGCGGCCCCGCCGTCTCGAGGTTGTCGAGGCCGATGCCCGCGACGTACTCGTGCGGGTTGTCGACGACCTCGCGGACGCGCGCGAGCGCCTCCTCGCCGCTCTTCGAGCGGTCGATGCCCTTGATCATCCGACCCGTCATGCCGAAGTCGCGCTCGGCCATCCGGATGCCCTCCGCGTACGCCTCGACGCTTCCCGCATAGCCGAGCGACGCCAGGTGCCCGGGGACGTCGTCGAAGAAGAGCTCCAGATGACGCACGTTGCTCGTGCGGTGCGCGTCCTCGAACGCCTCGTACACGATGCGCGTGAGGTCGTCGGCGTCGCGGAGCGTCTCGATGACCCACCTCGACGCCTGGAAGAGCGAGTACGACACGTCGGGCTCGTCGGCCGAGCGGCCCTGGGGCACGGGGACGACCGTGTCGCGGTAGAGCGCGGGATCGGGCGGCAGCGAGTTGATGTCGGCGAAGATGCGCTCGGGCTCGTCGGGCAGGTCGAGCCCCTCGCGCCGGGCGAGCTCGGCGAACGTCGTCGCCCTCACCGCGCCGATGAGATGGCAGTGCAGCTCGACCTTGGGGAGCCTCTCGATCCAGTCCGACGGGACGGCCCCCGTCACTGGGCCGTCACCTCGCGCGCGAAGCGGTCGACCCACTCGCTGCGCGTCGGGACGAGCTCCGTCGGGTCGAGCGTCTCGTAGCCGGCCGCCACGGGGTCGGCGGCGATGTCGCCGACGACGGCCGTGATCTCCTCCGGGATCTCGGCGCCGGGGTTCACGGGCAGATCGCCCACGATCGCGGCCGAGGAGGTCTGCGCCTCGACGCCGAGGAGGTAGTCGATGAACTGCTGGGCGGCATCCACGTTCGCCGCTCCCGTCGGGACCATCGCGCGGTTCGTCGCCATGTACGCTCCCGTGGCCGGGGCGGTCCACGCCACGGGCTCGCCCGAGGCGACGAGGTCGGTCGCGAAGCCGTTGAGCGAGTCGGCCGCGACGATCTCGCCCTGCGTGATGAGGTTCGTCACCTCGGTCGAGGAGCTGTAGAACTGCAGGATGCTCGGCGCCCACCCGCCCATCGTCGAGAACGCCGTGTCGACGTCGTAGGGGCCGTCGCCGTAGGTCGCCGCGACGCCGCTGATCGCGAGCTGGCCCGCCGTCACGGAGATGTCGGGCAGCGCGAGCCGGCCGGCGTACGCGTCGTCGGCGTACAGGTCCCAGCTCGCGGCCTCGTCGGCCGAGAGCTCGTCCGTTCGGTACAGCGTCCCGTTCAGCTGGTAGCTGTAGGCGGGGCCGAGGTAGGCGTCCTCGGTCGCGAAGCCCGCGATCTCGGAGAGGCTCGGCACCGCGTCGGCGTCGACCTGCTGGAACAGGTCGTCCTCCTGGCCGAGAGCGGCGTAGTAGTCGCTGATGAGCATGACGTCGACGCCGGGGTCCTCCCCGCCGGAGAGCTGCAGCTGCGAGAGGCGGTCGGCGTTGGAGCCGGTGTCGACCTCGACGGCGATGCCGGTGGCCTCCGTGAACGGGTCGATCACCGCCTCCTGGAACTGCTCGGCGCCGAACGGGAAGGTGCTGACGACGAGCGTGTCGGCGTCGGCGGCGTCGCCGCCGGACGCCGAGCAGCCGGCGAGGGCGACGGCGCCGATGACGGCGCCGGAGGCGAGCCCGATGGCCCGGACGGGGATGTGGCGCATGATGAGGTCCTTTCGAGGGGGTGCTTCAGTCGGCGAGCGCGACGAGGCGGGAGGCGGGAGCCGTGACCGTGACGCGGTCGCCGGGGGAGACGTGGGGCGCGCCGTCGGAGCGGATGTCGGAGAGGAGCCGCGTCTCGCCCTCCGCGTCGCGCGCGGCGACCGTGATGAGCAGGTCGACGCCGCGGTAGGCGACGTCGGTCACGGTGCCCTCGACAGCGAGCCCCTCGCCCCTCTCGACGGCGCCGGCGACGACGGACACGTGCTCGGGACGCACGGTGACGAGGCCGGCGGGCGTCCGCACGAAGTTCTCGTAGCCGAGGAAGTCGGCGACGAACCGGTCGGCGGGGGCGCCGAAGACCTCGGACGGCGCGCCCTGCTGCATGATCCTGCCCGCGCGCATGAGCACCATCTCGTCGCTCATCTCCAGCGCCTCGTCCTGATCGTGCGTGACGAGCACGACGGTGAGGCCCGTCTCCGCCTGGATGCGGCGGATCTCGGCGCGCATCTGCACGCGCAGGCGGGCGTCGAGGTTCGACAGGGGCTCGTCGAGCAGGAGGAGCTTGGGGCGGACGGCGACGGCTCGGGCGAGCGCGACACGCTGCTGCTGGCCGCCAGAGAGAGCCCGCGGCCTGCGCGAGGCGAGGTGCTCGAGGCCGACGAGCTCGAGGCTCTCGGCCACGCGTGCCGCGCGATCCGCCTTCGAGACGCCGCGCAGCTTGAGCCCGTAGCCCACGTTGTCGGCGACGGTCATGTGGGGGAAGAGCGCGTACGACTGGAAGACCATGCCGAGCCCGCGCTTCTCGGGCGGCGTCGTCGTGGCGTCGACGCCGTCGATGAGGATGCGTCCGGACGTCGGGCGGGTGTACCCGGCGAGCATGCGGAGCGACGTCGTCTTGCCGCATCCCGACGGGCCGAGGAGGGTCGTGAGCTTGCCGGACGGGATCGACAGGTCGATGTCGTCGACGGCGGTGACCTCCCCGAACACCTGGCTGACGGAGACGAACTGGGCAGCGGCGTTCATCGGTTGATGCCTCCGAAGATCTTGGCGAAGCCGACCGTGCGCTCGGCGATGACGGCGATGACGACGGTGGCCGCGAGGATGAGGGTGGAGGTGGCGGCCACCATCGGGTCGTAGCTCTGCTGCACGTAGTCGAGCATCGTGATCGGCAGGGTCTGGGTCGTGCGGCTCTGCAGGAGGAGCGAGAGGGGCACGTTGTTGAACGAGGTGATGAAGCTCAGCAGCGCCGCGGAGAAGATGCCCGGCCGCAGCACGGGGAGCGTGATCGTCCAGAACGTGCGCAGCGGCGACGCCCCGAGCCCGCGTGCGGCCTCCTCGAGGGCGGGGTCGGCGCCGGCGAGCGCCGCGCCCGTCACGCGCACGGCGTAGGGGAGGAGCAGGGCCGTGTGGCCGATGAGGAGGACGGGCCCGTTGTCGAGGCGGAACGTCACGATGAGCTGCTGGAAGAGCGCCAGCCCCACGACGAGCTCGGGGACGATGAGCGGGGACAGGAAGAGGGCCTCGACGACGCCCTTGCCCGGCAGCCTCCCGCGATGGATGGCGAGGGTCGCGGGCACGCCCACGAGCAGCGCGAGGAACGTCGCGAGGACGGCGATCTCGGCGCTCGTGACGAGCGAGCCGATGAACGGCTGGTAGGAGAGCGCCTCGCCGAACCACCGCAGCGACAGGCCCTCCGGCGGGAAGCGGAGCGTGCTCCCTCCCGTGAACGCGGTGGCGACCACGAAGAGGATCGGCACGATCATGATGATGTAGCCGGCCACTGCGAGCGCGGTGGCGACGGGGCGGCGGGTGCTCACGAGGTCGCCCCCTTCCTGCCCACGACGGTCGACACCGCGGAGACGGCGAACACGAGGATCGTCATGATGAGCGCGGTCGCCGAGGCGCTCGCCCAGTCGACCGTGACGCTGGAGTACGAGAACAGCTGGGTCGAGAGCATCCGGTTGCCCGAGCCGCCCAGCAGGTACGGCGTCGTGTAGGCCGTGACGGCCCCGGCGAACACGAGGGTCGCGGCCACGACGACGCCGGGCAGCGAGAGCGGGAGGACGACGTCCCAGAACGTGCGCGTGCGCGAGGCGCCGAGCCCCCGTGCGGCGTCGTCGAGGCCGGCGTCGACCTGCGAGACCGCGGAGTAGCACGTGATGACCGCGAGCGGCAGGAACAGCTGGGTGAGGCCGAGCACGATCGCGAGCGGCGTGTAGAGCAGCTGCGGCGCCTGGTCCACGATGCCCAGGCCCACGAGCAGCTGGCCGATGGCGCCGTTCGATCCGAGCACGACGAGCCAGCCGAAGGTCCGGACGACGTTGCTGAGCAGCAGCGGGAAGATGGCCAGCGCGAGGAAGACGCCGGACCAGCGCGACGTCGACCGTGCGAGCAGGTAGGCGATGGGGAAGCCGAGACCCACGCAGATCGCCGTGACGATGAGGCCGAGCAGGAGCGTCCGCCCGATGATGGCGAGGTCGTACGGATCGGTGAGCATCTCGCCGAAGCGCGCGAAGATGTCGGGCGTCGCCGTGCCGGGCGGCGAGAAGAGCATCGCGAGCGACGGCACGAGGAAGCCGATGAGCAGGAACGCGAGCCCTGGGAGCAGCAGGAGCGCGGGCGTGAGGCGGGATCTCATCGCAGCCTCCAGGATCGATCGTGAGAATGTAACCGGTTGCATGACACGCTACGACGCACGATGATACGAGTGCCAACCAGCGGTGTAAACATCCTGTTACAAACGCCTGAAACCGGTTCCAAGCCGCGCGTTAGGATGGCGGAGGACAGGGGGTGCGGATGGCCACGATCGCCGATGTCGCGACGCTCGCCGGGGTCTCGAAGGCGACGGCGTCGCGGGCGTTCTCGCGGCCGGAGATGGTGTCGCCCGCCACCGCGCAGCGTGTGCGCGACGCGGCCGGCAAGCTCGGCTTCGTCGTCAACAACACCGCGCGGCTGCTCGCCGGGGGCCGCACGGGCGTCATCGCCCTCGTGGTCCCGACCCTCGACAACAGCTTCTTCACGCCGATCATCGGCGGGGCCCAGGCGCGCGCCGACGCGGCCGGCTTCCAGCTCACCGTCGTCGTGCATCCCCTCGAGCGCACGGGCGAGCTGGCGGCCTTCGAGCGCCTGTCGCGGCAGGTCGACGGCTTCATCGTCGTCGCCCCCCGCGGCACGGACGACCTCGTCGTGACCGCGGGCGGGAGCAAGCCGTCGGTGCTCGTCGACAGGGAGATCGACGGGGTGACGTCCGTCGTCGCGGACACCGCGTCGGCCTTCGGCTCCCTCGCCGAGCGCTTCGTCCGCGACGGCCATGAACGACTCGTGTACGTCGGCGGGCCCGAGGGCTCATGGCAGGACGCGCAGCGCACGGCCGCCGTGCGCGCCGCGGCCGAGGCGCTCGGCGCGCGGCTGGGCGTCGTCGGCCCCCACCCGTCCACGTTCGCCGCCGGCGTCGCAGCGGCGGCCGACGTCCGCCGTCACGATCCCACCGCCGTCATCCCCTACGCGACGGCCATCGGCCTCGGCATCCAGTACGCGTACCTCGCCGACGGCGCGAAGCCCCCCGTCGTCAGCTCCGAACGGGCGATCGTCGAGGCGCTCGGCCTGCGCGGGGTGCCCGCCATCGACGTCGACGGGCAGGAGCTCGGGCGGCTGGCCGCCGAGCTCGTCATCGCCCGCATCGCCGACCCGGCCACGCCTCCCGCGCAGTCGCGGCTGGTCGTCCCCGTCGACTGGGGCGCATGAGGCGGCGCGCTCCGCGACGCCGGGCACAACGCAGGAGATCTGCTCGCCGGTGAAGGTCGTATCCGCGCAGACACGCGGGCGTGGTCGTCGCGCGTCGCCGAATCTCCTGCGTCGTGCTCGGGGCGCCGGGCGCGGGGCGCGGGTAAGCGTCCGCTACGTCGCGTTCCAGAGGTCGCGGTAGTACGCGATCCGCTCCTCGTCCGGCGCGACCCCGTAGGCCGCGACGAGGGCGCCCTCCCAGCCGGGCCCGTAGTTCCACGCCGTGCTCATCGCGGCGACCGCGATGTCCGCCCAGCGGTCGCCGACGCCGAGCGCGCCGAGGTCGACGTGGCCCGACCACCGCCCGTCGTCGCCGATGAGCGTGTTGGGGCAGCACGCGTCGCCGTGGCAGACGACGAGCCGGTCGACGGGTGGATGGTCCCGGAGCCGGTCGGGCACGCGGATGCCCCGCTCCCCGGCGGCGGCGATGCGGTCGGGCACACGCCACGACCACGGGCATCCGTCGACGGGCAGCCTCTCATGGAGCGCGCGCAGCCCTTCCCCCACGGCGCGGACGGCCGTCGCGGGGTCGTCGAGCCAGCGCGCGGACACCGCGCTCTCGCCGTCGAGCGCCTCCGTGACGAGCCACTCGTGCGTGGGGTCCGTCCCGCCCGCGAGCACGCGCGGCACGCGCAGCCATCGCCCGGCCCACGCGAGCCGCTCGGCCTCGGCGGCCATGCTCGTCTCGGCGTCGTGCGGGCCCCACTTGATGAAGCGGCCGTCGTCCGTGCGGAAGGTGAGCCCGCCGATGCCGTTCCGCCAGACGGGCTCGAGCCGGGCTCCGTCCGCGAGCGCCCGCACGCGCTCGGGCACGACGACATCGGCGGCGGGCATGCTCATCCCGCCATCCTGCCCGGTTCGCCCGTGTTTGACGAGGATACCCTAGGGGGGTACCCTCGTCGGGACCGAACGGATGCGCCCGGGTGCTCCGGACAACGAGAGGACGTCAGCCATGACCATCGAACGAGTCGAGCTCGGAGTGAAGGACACCTCCGCCGGATGCGCGTGCTGTGCCGCCCCGACGCAGCAGGACGCCCCCGCGGAGACCGCGTCGGCGTCGGAGGACGTCGTCCTCGTGGAGGGCATGACCTGCGGGCACTGCGTCTCGAGCGTCACCGAGGAGCTCACCGCGGTCGAGGGCGTCGAGGGCGTCGAGGTCGATCTCGTCGCCGGCGGGGTCTCGACGGTCACCATCCGCCGGTCCGGCCCGCTGGCCCGCGACGCCGTCGAGGAGGCGGTCCGGGAGGCCGGATACTCCGTCGCTCGCTGAGCGGCGGCGCGGGGGTCGCTCGCTGAGCGCGGCGTCGAAGGAGGGGTCGACGAGATGGCCGACGTCGTCCTGGGGAAGGACGACGACGTCGATGCTGGGGTCGTCGCTCTCGCCGCCCCGGCACCAGCGGCCTCGCAGGCCCCACCCCCTACGCTGGAGGCATGACCGAGAGCCCCGAACGCCCGACGAACACCGGTGTCCGTCAGGTGCGCCCGCGCACCGAGGGCTGGCGGCAGCAGAAGGACGCCACGGGCCGGCCGCTGCTGCAGTTCGCGAGCCCCCAGCGCGGGAAGCCCCCCGTGCACCTCGCCGACCTCACGCCCGACGAGCGCGTGGCGAAGGTGACCGAGCTCGGCCTCCCGGCTTTCCGGGCCAAGCAGATCGCCAAGCACTACTTCACGCACCACACGAGCGACCCCGCGGACATGACGGATCTGCCGGCCGAGGGCCGGGAGGAGCTCGTCGCCGGTCTCCTCCCGCCGCTGCTCACCGAGGTGCGACGCCTGCAGACCGACGGCGGCGACACCATCAAGTTCCTCTGGAAGCTGCACGACGGCGCCCTCGTCGAGTCGGTGCTCATGCGCTATCCCGGCCGCATCACCCTCTGCGTCTCGTCGCAGGCGGGCTGCGGCATGAACTGCCCCTTCTGCGCGACGGGCCAGGCGGGCCTCACCCGCAACATGTCCGCCGCGGAGATCGTCGAGCAGATCGTGCGCGCGAACCGGGCCATCGCGTCGGGCGAGCTCGGCGGCAAGAAGGCGGACGACCACAGCGCCGAGCGCGTGTCGAACATCGTCTTCATGGGGATGGGCGAGCCGCTCGCCAACTACAACCGCGTCATGCAGGCGGTGCGCGTCATGGTCGACAAGAAGGAGGGTCTCGGGATGAGCGCCCGCGGCATCACGGTGTCGACCGTCGGGCTCGTGCCGGCGATCCGGAAGCTCGCCGCCGAGGCCATCCCCGTCACGTTCGCGCTCTCCCTGCACGCGCCCGACGACGAGCTGCGCGACGAGCTCATCCCGATCAACTCGCGCTGGAAGGTCGACGAGGCGCTCGACGCCGCGCGCGCCTACTTCGAGGCGACGGGGCGCCGCGTCTCGATCGAGTACGCCCTCATCCGCGACATGAACGACCATCCGTGGCGCGCCGACCTCCTCGCCGAGAAGCTCAACGCGCGCGGGCGCGGCTGGGTGCACGTCAATCCCATCCCGCTGAACCCCACCCCGGGGTCGGTGTGGGACGCCTCCGAGCGCTCCGTGCAGAACGAGTTCGTCCGGCGCCTCAACGACGCGGGCGTCCCCACGACGATCCGCGACACGCGAGGCAAGGAGATCGACGGCGCCTGCGGCCAGCTCGTCGCGACGGAGGACGACGAGACGGCCGCGGAGGCGGTCACGGCCTGATCGCGCCGTTCGCCGACGATCCCTACGCGGGGACGACGAGCGAGAGCAGCATCACCCAGACGCACATCCCGCCGAGCATCGCGAGGCTGTAGCCGATCGACGTCCGCAGGATCTCGCCCTCGCGGCCCGAGAGCCCCACAGACCCCGCGGCGATCGCGATCGACTGCGGCGAGACGATCTTCGCCACGGCGCCCCCGGCCGTGTTCGCCGCGACGAGCAGCGTCGGGTCGACGCCGATCCCGTCGGCCGTGATGTGCTGGAGCGCCGCGAACAGCGTGTTGTTGTTGACGACGGATCCCGTGACGAACACGCCGAACCACCCGATGACGGGGGAGAGCAGCGGGAAGAGCACCCCCACGGCGGCGAGCGCGTTGCCGATGGAGGCCGATCCGCCGGAGTAGTTGGCGACGTTCGCCACGACGAGGACGAGCGCGATGAGCGCGATCGGCTTCCACAGCATCCGCACGGTCGCCTCGAGCTCCTCGAGGAGCTGCGTCCTCGAGAGCTGCGGGGTCGTGAAGAAGGTGATGAGCACGGCGAGCAGGATCGCGGTCCCCGTCGCGCCGATCGGGCTGAACGTCCACACCGCGCTCGACGCCTCCTCCGCGCCCGCCGGCACGACGACGCCCGTGATGCCGGGGATGGGCACGGACAAGACGGTGCCGGAGAGGGCTCCGCCCTCCGCGAAGAGGGCCTTCGACCAGGGGACGCTCCACGCGAAGACGACGGCGGTGAGGATGTAGAAGGGGCTCCACGCGACGACCACGTCACGGAAGCCCTGTCTCTCGGGCTCCGCGGCGACCCCGCCGTCCTCGCGGTAGATGTGAGAGGGCTTCCAGACGCGCCCCACCGCGAAGACCACGACCATCGCCGTGAGGCCCGGGAGGATGTCGGCGAGCTCGGGGCCGAGGAACACCAGGACGCCGGCCTGCACGATGCTGTAGCCGAGCGACACGGCGAGCGTCATGGGCCACGTCTCGCGCAGGCCCCGCCGCCCGTCGAGGATCGCGACGAGGACGAACGGCACGACGAGCGCGAGCAGCTGCAGCACGACGATCATGAAGACGCTGAGATCGGCCAGATCGACGTCGCCGACCTGCGCGCCCACGATGACGGGGATGCCGATGGCGCCGTACGCGCCCGCGGCGACGTTGGCGACGAGCGAGAGCATCGCCGCCTTGACGGGGCCGAAGCCCAGCTGCACGAGCAGGGCCGCGCAGATCGCGATGGGGACGCCGAACCCCGCCGCTCCCTCGAGGAACGCCCCGAACGCGAAGGTGATGAGGAGCACCTGGATGCGCTGATCGGGGGAGACGCCCGAGATGGACGCCCGGATGATGTCGAATCGTCCGCTCGCGACGGCCAGCCGATACAGCCACACGGCCATGACGATGATGTAGGCGATCGGCCAGATCGCCGTCAGCACGCCGAGCAGCCCCGCTCCCGCGATCGACGCCGCCGGCATGCCGAACGGCCAGAGCGCGACGATCACCTGCAGGACGACGGCGACGATGCCCGCCGTGACGCCCGTCATCCGGAACACCGTGAGGCACAGGAGGAAAGCGAGGATGGGGATCGCGGCGATCAGCGCCGAGAGCCACAGCTGCCCGGTCGGGGCGATGCTCTGTTCCCACATGCGATGACCTCCGATTCGACGGCGAGGCTCACGCTAAGGGCACGGGCGCACCCGTGTCCAAAAGACGGACGTCCCGGCGTGGCGGCCGGGCGTCGAGATCCTCGCCCGGCGGAAGTCGGAAGGTGACGGCAGGGTGCGTGTCCTCCGCCGCGCTGGGGTAATATCTGCGGTGCTGTCCGCCTCCTCCGACCGGTCGTCTGCGACGAGGCGGAAGAGGGCGACGGGGGTCCCGAAGACCCGCCGCCCCGTGCTGCCTCACCCGTACCCCACCCGATCCGGAATGCGAACCCCCATGAACCGTTCTTCGACCACGTTCCGCCGCGCCCTCGTCGTCGCATCCTCGGTCGCGGCGGCCGCGCTCCTCGCCTCCTGCACGAGCGGCGAGGGAGAGGGCTCCGACGCCGAAGGCGGCACGCTCACCGTCGCCGTCTACGCCGGCTCCTGGGGCGAGTCCTTCGACGAGGCCTTCATCCAGCCCTTCGAGGAGCAGACGGGAGCGACCGTCGAGGTCGTCCCCGGCGGGCCCGCCGACTGGCTGACGGCGCTGCGGTCGAGCCAGGGCGGCGCCCCGGCCTACGACGTCGTCGCGTTCACGCCGAACGTGACCCCCAACGCCGTCGCCGCGGGCGTCGTCGCGCCGCTCGACACCGACCGGATCGACGCGTTCGACGAGCTCAACACGACGCTCGTCGAGCAGAGCCTCATCGACGGCACGCAGTACGGCGTGCCGCTCACGGTCGGAGCGACCGGCATCGCATACCGCACCGACCAGATCGAGACGCCTCCGACCGACTGGTCGGACCTGCTCGACCCCGAGTACTGCGGTCACGTCGCGATCTCGCCGCTGACCTTCAACACGGGCGTCGAGTTCCTTGCGGGTCTCATCAATGAGAACGGCGGCAGCATCTCCGACCCGGACGACGTCGACGCCGCCTTCGACCAGCTCGCCGGGATCGCCGACTGCGCCTCCGCCTTCCCCGCCGACGGCACGAGCGTGGAGACCGCCCTGTCCAACGGCGACGCGTGGATCGCGGCGCACTGGGACGGCCGCGCGTTCGTGCAGGCCAACGCGGGGGAACCGATCGGCTACGTCTACCCGGCGTCGGGCTCGGTCGGGGCGCTGACCTCGCTGTTCGTCGCGGAGGGCACCGAGAACGAGGACCTCGCCTACGCGTTCCTCGACGTCATCGCGTCGAGCGACTACCAGCCGACGTTCTCGGAGGGCACGTGGTACGCGGCCTCGAACGACGACAACGTGTACCCGGAGCAGTTCGCCGAGCAGATCGCCCACGGCGAGGGCGCATACGACGACTTCGTCTGGGTCGACTACGAGACCATCGCGCCCGAGCTGGGCGACCTGCAGGCGCGCTGGCAGCAGATCTTCGAGTGATGCCGGCGGACGGCGGGCGCCCGGCCGCGCAGGGCCGGGTCGAGATCAGCGGGCTGAGCGTCGGCTACGGCGGCACGCCCGTGCTGGAGCTGGACGAGCTGACGATCGAGGCGGGCGAGTTCCTCTCGGTGCTCGGCCCGTCCGGGTGCGGCAAGTCCACGCTCCTGGGCGCGCTCGCGGGGTTCGTCTCCGTCGACGACGGCTCGATCCGCATCGATGGACGCGACGTCACCCGTCTCGCCCCCAACCACCGCGAGACGGGGCTGGTCTTCCAGAGCTACGCGCTGTTCCCGCACATGACGGTCCGCCGCAACCTCGAGTACGGTCTGCGCGTCCGCCGCGTGCCCCGCGCCGAGCGCGACGAGCGGGTGCGGGACGCGCTCCGCCTGGTCGACCTGGAGCCGTATGCGGACCGGGCCCCCGCGCAGCTCTCGGGCGGCCAGCAGCAGCGCGTCGCGATCGCCCGCGCGCTGGTCACCAGGCCTCGCGTCCTGCTGCTCGACGAGCCGCTGTCGAACCTCGACGCCAAGCTGCGCCGTCAGATGCGCCACGAGCTGCGCGAGCTGCAGCGCGAGGTCGGCACGACGACCGTGTTCGTCACGCACGACCAGGCCGAGGCCCTGGCGCTCTCGGACCGCGTCGTCCTCCTCGCGGACGGCGGCCTCGAGCAGCTCGGCACCCCGGAGGAGCTCTACCGCACGCCGCGCACGCGGTTCGCGGCCGACTTCGTGGGTGCCGCGAACGTCGTCCCGGTGGTGGACGGGCCGGCCTCGGACGACGCGGAGCGCACCGTCCTGGGAGTGCCCCTCCCCGGGATCGGCCCGGCCGTCGACGCGGTCGCGCTGCGTCCCGAGCACCTGCGTCTCGTCGCGGAGGGCGAGGGACTGGTCTCGGCGACCGTGGTGTCGGCGGGCTTCGCCGGCGAGCGCTACGAGTACCGTCTCCGCGCCGCGGACGGCACCGAGCTGCTCGCCTCCCCGCCGGACGCCCAGCACCGCCTCGCGCCGGGGAGCGTCGTCGGGGTGGCCTGGGACGAGGGCGAGCCGATCCCGATCGGCGGCCGCTGAATGACCGCGCCTCCTCGCCGCGCCGCAGACCGTCTCCCCGGGCTCGTGCCGGCGCTCGTCCCGACGGCCTTCATCGTGCTGGCCTTCCTCGTGCCGCTGGGCGGCCTGCTCGTGCTGAGCCTGCGTCCCACGGACGAGCTCAACAACCCGCTGCCGGGTCTCACGCTCGACCAGTACGCCACGGTGTTCTCCACCGGCTACCTCTGGGGGTCGGTGCTCGAGAGCCTGTGGCTCGCGGTGCGGGTCAGCGCGACCTCCCTCGTGCTCGCGTTCCCGGTCGCGTGGTACCTGGCCCGTTCGACGTCGCGGGCGGGCAAGAGCATCGTCTTCGTCGCGACGCTGTCCCCCCTGCTCACCAGCGAGGTCGTGCGCTCGTTCGGATGGCGCGTCGTGATGGGCGGCGAGGGACCGGTCAACGTCGTGCTGCAGGCGCTCGGGGTCGTGGACGAGCCGCTGTCCCTGCTGCGCTCGCCGTGGACCGTCTTCATCGCGGTCGTGCACGTCATGCTGCCGTTCGCGATCATCGCGCTCTCGGCATCGCTGGGCGCCATCGACACCGACCTGCTGCACGCGTCCGCCGTGCTCGGAGCCTCGAAGACGCGCACGTTCCTCTCCGTCGTCGTGCCGATGGCCGCTCCCGGCATCGTCGCGGCGCTCGTGATCGTGTTCTCGCTGTCGATGGGGGTCTACGTCACGCCGATGCTCGTCGGGGGAGCCAACCAGCCGCTGGCCGGCCTGCGCATCCAGACCGAGGCGATGACGACCTTCGACCAGCCCGGCGCCGCCGCGCTGAGCTTCGTGCTGCTGGTCGTCACGCTCGCGGTGTGCGCCCTGCTCGGCGGCCTGGGGCGTCTCGCGGAGCCCGGGCGGCTCGTCGGGAGGAGGGGCCGTGGCTGAGCACGCGCCCTCGTCCGTCCGCGCCCCGTGGTGGCGTCGGGCCGTCGCGCTGACGCCCGTCGTCCTCGTCTGCGCGTTCCTGCTGCTGCCCCTCGTCGTCGTGGCGATCAGCTCCCTCACCTCGGCGAGCAACTTCCGCTTCCCGCCCGAGGGGCTCTCGCTGCGCTGGTACGCGGAGGTCTTCGCCTCGCGGGACTGGCTCTCCTCGCTCGGCACGTCCCTCCTGCTCGCGGTGCTCGTCGCCCCCGTCGTCGTCGTGCTGGGCACGCTCGGCGGCTACGCGATCGGCGCGGGGCGGTTCCCCGGCCGGCGCGTGCTGTCGGTGCTGTTCCTGTCGCCGCTGGCGGTGCCGGGGATCATGATCGGCCTCGCGCTGCTGTACCAGTTCCAGTCCACGGGGATGCGCGGATCCGTGCTGGGCATCTGGGTCGCCCACCTCGTCGTGACCTTCCCCTTCTGCGTGCGCGTCGCCGCGGTCAGCGCCGCCTCGCTCGACAGGCGCCTGGTCCACGCCGCGCGCGTCCTCGGGGCGTCGCGTCTGCGCGCCTTCCTGACCGTGACCATCCCGCTCATGCGCCCCGGCATCGTCGCGGGGGCGTTCCTCGCCGCCGTCATCTCGCTCGGAGAGGTCGCGGTGTCGGTCTTCGTGGCGGGCTCCGGGACGACGACCGTCCCCGTGCGCATCTACTCGGCGGTCCAGGTGCAGCTGGAGCCCACCGTCGCGGCCGTGTCGACGCTCCTCCTGCTGCTGAGCGTCGTGACGATCGCCGTTCTCGACCGCACCGTCCGCATCTCGAGGTTCCTATGACGACACGGCGGACCGGCGCCCGCTGGCGCATCGGCATCGATGTGGGCGGCACGTTCACCGACCTCGTCGCCGTGCCGGGCGACGGATCGGCGTGGTGGCTCGACGACGCCGTCACCCACAAGGTGGCGAGCACGCCGCACGATCCCTCCGAGGGCGTCGAGCGGGGGCTGGGCGAGCTGCTCGAGCGCGGCGTCGCGGTCGAGTCGGTCGCCGCCATCACCCACGGCACCACGATCGGGCTCAACGCCATCCTGCAGGGCCGTGTCGCGCGCGCCGCGCTCGTCACGAGCACGGGGCACCGGGACGTGCTGCAGATCGCCCGGGCGCGCATGCCGCGCAGCTTCGACCTGCACGCGCTGCCGGCCGAGCCCCTCATCCCGCGATCGCGGGTGTTCGAGCTCGACCGCAGGTACTCCGCGTCCGGAGACGTCGTGCCCGGCCGGTCCGGCGACCTCGCGCCCCTCGCCGCGCGTCTGGCGGGAGCGCAGGCGGAGGTCGTCGTCGTCAGCCTCATCGGCGGGTACGCCGCGCACGCCGACGAGATCGACGTCGTGCGTCGTCTCGGGGAGATGCTCGACGCGCCCGTGCGGTCGGCGGCAGGGCTGTGGCCGCAGGCCGGGGAGTACGAGCGCGTGACGCTCGCCCTGCTCGACGCGCAGATCACGCCCCTGATGACGCGCTATCTCACGTCCCTGCAGCGGCGTCTGACGGGCCTGCGCGTGCAGGCGCCGCTGTACATCTCCACGTCCAACGGCGGGTCGGTCTCGCTCGAGGCGGCGATCGCCCAGCCCATCCAGACCGTGCTCTCCGGGCCGGCGTCCGGCGTCTCCGCCGCGGCGGCGACATGGCCGGGCCGCAACCTCGTGACCTTCGACATGGGCGGCACGAGCAGCGACATCGGCGTGCTGCACGGCGGCGCCCCCGTGCTCACGACGTCGGCCGCGGTGGGTCCGTACCCCCTCATCACGCCCGTCGTCGAGGTGTCGGCGATCGGCGCGGGCGGGGGCTCCGTGATCCGGGCCGACCACGGCGGCGCCGAGCCGGTGCTGCGGGTCGGGCCCGAGAGCGTCGGCGCCGTGCCGGGGCCCGCGAGCTACGGGGCCGGAGGAGAGCACCCCGCGCTCACCGACGCGTACGTGCACGGCGGCGTGATCGACCCCGCGCACTTCCTGGGCGGCACGTTCCCGCTGCGGCCCGACCTCGCGACCTCGGCGCTCTCCGCCGTGGCGGCCGCCCTCGACCCCGCGAGCGCGCTCGACCCCCGCACGGCGGCGGACGGCGTCGTCGACGCGTCGCTGCGGCTCGCCGCGGCGGGCATGGCGGCGCGGCTGCGCCGTGTGCTCGCGGCGCGCGGGGAGGTGCCCGAGCGCTACAGCCTCGTCGCCTTCGGCGGGGCCGGGGCGACGCACGCCGCCCTGCTGGCCGCGGAGGTCGGCATCGCCAGCGTGCTCGTGCCCGCCACGGCGGGCACCTTCTGCGCCGTCGGGGCCGCCATCGCCCCCATCCGCCGGGACTGGGCGCGGACCCTGCGCGTCGCGATCGACGCCGACGCCGCGGACCGGCTCGAGGAGGCCTGCGCGGCCCTGCAGCAGGAGGCCCTGGCCTGGCTGCGACAGGACCAGCCCCGTGCGATCGCCTCGCTGGGCTTCAGCGCCGACCTGAACTACGCCGGGCAGCCCACCACGCTCGAGATCCCGCTGAGCGAGGAGTCCGACGCCGCGCAGGCCCCCGGGATCGACGCGGCCGTCGTGTTGCGCCGGTTCGCGGAGCGCCACGCGCAGGTCCACGGCTTTGCCGACGACGTCGCGCAGGTGCGCGCCAGCACGGTGCGCGCGAGCATGACGGTGCGGCTCGGCGAGGTGCGGCAGGGCGAGGGCGCCGGATCGTTCCGCGGCGCCGGCCGCCGCGAGGTGCGGTACGACGGCACGACGCGTGCTGCGGGGGTCTACGCGCTCGCGGCGGACGGCGGGCTCACGTCGATCGCGGGTCCCGCCGTGATCGAGCGTCCCGACACGACGGTCCTCGTGCCCGCGGGATGGCGCGCGACGGCGGGGGAGGCGGGGAGCATCCGCCTGGACCGGAGCGTCCTCGATCGGGGCACGGAGGATCGGAGCACGGAGGATCGGGGCGTCCCGGACGGAAGCAGGGAGCGGGCATGCTGAGCACGGTCGAGAAGGACGTCGCGCAGACGCGGCTGCAGGCGACGGCCGAGGAGATGTGCCTCACGCTGCAGCGCGCCAGCCGCAGCCTGTACGTCCGCGACGCGGCCGACTTCGCGTGCGCCGTCGCCGATCTGTCCGGCCGCTTCGTGGCCTATCCGCAGCAGATCGGCGTCTCGGGTTTCCTCGGGCTGGACCTGGGACCCGCCGTCGCCGCGGCGACCGCGGGCGAGCCGCTCGCGCCCGGCGATGTGCTCCTGACCAACGACCCGTACCTGTCGCACGGCCTGTCGACGCACCTGCCCGACGTCCACGCCATCGCCCCGTACTTCGAGGGCGGCGAGCTGATCGGCTACGGATGGGCCTTCGTGCACGTCTCGGACATCGGCGGCCGGGTGCCGTCCTCGGTGAGCGTCGTCAACGACTCGATCTACGCCGAGGGCCTGCGCATCCCGCCCGTGCGCTACGTGCGGGCGGGGCGCGTGGTCGACGAGGTCGAGGCCTTCCTCTCCGCGAACTCCCGCACGCCCGAGGCGAACCGCGGCGATCTGCACGCGATGCTGGCCGCGCTCTCGACCGGCCGGCGCCGCGTCGGCGAGCTCTCGGGCGAGCTCGGCGCCGAGGGCTTCGCCGAGGTGGGGTCCTTCGCGCGGGCGCAGACGGCCGCGCGCGCCCGGGCCGCGCTGCGCACGCTGCGGGACGGCGTCTACCGCTTCGAGGACTACCTCGACAACGACGGCGTCGGCCAGACGCCGCTGCGCATCGTCGTGACGGCGACCGTGTCGGACGGGCACGTGCATCTCGACCTCACCGGCACCGATCCGCAGGTCGAGGCCGCTCTCAACATGGTGACGTTCGGCGAGGCGCACTCCTGGGTCGTGACGCGGCTCTTCGCGCTGATCGGCACGCTCGACCCTTCCATCCCGCTCGGCGGGGGGCTCATGGACGCGATCGGCTTCCACGCGCCCGAGGGCACGCTGCTCAACGCCGTCGGCGCGGCGGCGACCGGCGTGCGGCACGCCACCACGTCGCGCGTCAACGACGTCGTCTCGGGCGCGCTGATCCAGGCGGCCCCCGACGTGCTGCCGGCCGCGTCGAGCGGACTCGTCGTGCCCGTCGTCTTCGCCGCCTCCGACGGCTCGCGCATCGACGTCGTCGAGCCCATGGTCGGCGGCACCGGGGCGCGGAAGGGCTCCGACGGGGCCGACGGGCGCGACTCGGGCATCTCGAACCTCTCGAACAACAGCGTCGAGGTGGTCGAGTCGGACGTCGCGGTGCGCGTCCTGCGGTACGCCTCGCGCCCCGACTCCGGCGGGCCCGGCCGATGGCGCGGCGGCGTCGGCCTCGAGCTCGAGTTCGAGGCGCTGACCGAGGGGGCGCTGCTCGCCCGCGGCCTGGAGCGGCTGCGGTTCCGCCCCTGGGGCTTCGCCGGAGGGCATCCCGGGGCGGCCACGGAGCTCGTGGTCAACGAGGGGGAGCCCGACGAGGAGCGCCTCTCGATCGTCGACGTGCGCCCCCTGCGCGCGGGCGACCGCGTGGTGCTGCGCACCGCGGGGGCCGGCGGGTACGGCGACCCGCTCCAGCGCGATCCGGAGGCCGTCCGCGACGATGTCGAGGCGGGTCTCGTCTCGGTCGCACAGGCCCGGGAGGCGTACGGCGTCGTGATCGAGCACGGCGACGTCGACGCCGCCCGTACGGGGGCGCTCCGCGCCGAGCGCCCCGAGCCGGACGGCCTCCGGCCGGAGGGCCATCGTCTGGGCGCGGAGCGGGACCGCTGGGATCGCGCCTTCCCGTCGCACGTCGCCGACCGGCTGCAGGCACGGCTGCAGACCCTGCCCGTGACGACGCGGTCCGCGCGGCGGCGCGCGATCCTGGGCGAGGTCCTGCGCACGCTGCCCGCCGGCTTCCCCGCCGTCCCCGCCGGCGACGCCGCCCTCGCCGCCGCCGCGCACCGCTTCGCCGCCCTCGTCGACGATCTCGGCGGAGCCCCTCAGTCCGCGTCGTAGGGCGTCGTCACCGTCAGCGAGATGCGCCGGCTCGCGTAGAAGGTCACGTTCACCTCGTGGACGACGCCGTCGGTGCCGGTCAGCACCGCCTCGCGCAGGAGCAGCGGCTCGCCGGGAGCCACGCGCAGCTGGCCGGCGAAGCGCTCGGTCGCGCTCAGGGCGTCGACCCTCGCGTCGCACGAGGCGAGCGGGACGCCGAAGGTCCGAGCGAACGACCGCGCCATGTCGGTGTCGCCGCGCCCCGCCGGCGACGGGCGACGGCGCTCGCTCCCCCGCCAGAACGACGTCCGCACGGCGAGGGGCGTGCCGTCGAGCTCGATCCGCGAGTCGGCGAGGAGGTAGTGCCCCTCGTCGGGCTCGCCGAAGAGCCGCACGAGCGCGTCGGAGGCCGGGACGCTCTCCTCGTGGAGCGTCACCTGCCGGTAGCGCTCGGTCGTCGCGGCCTGGTACGCGAGCGGGAGGTCGATCGCGAAGTCGGCGAACCGCGAGTCGACGAGCGTCCCCGAACGCTGGCGGCGCCGCAGGAGCCCGTCGGCGGTGAGGTGGCCGAGAACCTCGCGGACCTCCGTGCGGCTCGCTCCCGTCGCGTGCTGCAGCGTGGTCTCGTCGATCGGCGCCTCGGGGGACGGGACGTCGCGCACCCAGCCGCGGATCAGCGCATACGAGTGTCGGATGCGAAGCGGCGGGGCCATATCGGAAGCGTAGCCGTGGCCGCCGCCGCCGGTCGCGGCTTCTGTTGCGCTCTCTTTCCAACCCCGCGTTTTTCCGGGGCCGACGAGCCGGCCGTGGGATGCGCGCTCGCGCATTGGGCCGCCGGAGCAGCTGATCGACGGGTGTCGATTTGTCTGCTCCGCGTTCATCGAGTTCTCTGGAGGACGGAGCGGCCGTGCCCGACCGCGTCGCTCCGTCGAGGAGACCCGCCGTGAGCAGCTGGAAGACCCTGTCCGTCCATGACCCGATCGACGCCGCCGCGTCGTCGGCGGACGTCGTCTACGCGACGGGGGACGCCGTGGCCCAGGGCGAGGCGCACGGGCGGCACGCCGCCGAGAAGATCCGCGCGAACGTCGCCCTCATCGACCGCATCGTCGCCGACCACCCGGGCATCGGCCGGGACGAGTTCGACGAGCTGGTCGCCCGCAACCACGCGTTCGCGACGACGCAGGACCCCGACCTCGCGCCCATCGTCGCGGGCATCGCGGCGGGCTCCGGACTGCCCGAGAAGGCGCTCTGGGGGCTCAACCTGCCCGCGCACTTCCTCCTGGGGCGCATCGCGCAGGAGTGCTCGCAGCTCTACCTCGGCGCTCCGCGGGCGACGGGCGCCTTCCTCGCGAAGACGCGCGACTTCCCCGCCGACCGGGCGTTCGCCCAGGTCGTCGTGGTCTCGGAGCACGCCGACGGGACGCGCACGATCGCCGGTCACACGGCGGGCTCGGTCACGTGGCCGGGAAGCGGCCTGACCTCGCACGGCGTCGCGTACTCCACCTCGGGCGTGTGGTCGGACCGGGTGATGGCGGACGCCGCACGGGCGGACGCGGGATGGCTGCTCTTCAACGGCGACGTCATCGCCCGCACGGCGCGCAGCGCGCGCGAGTTCGCCGAGCTCGCGGCCGCCCAGTCCCGCCTTGTCGGGATCAACCTCGTCGCCGCCGACCCCGAGGAGGCGTTCGGCGTCGAGCTGACGGCGACGGAGGCGTCGATCGTCCCCGCCGCGGACGGCCGGCTCATCCGCACGAACCACTACGCGACGCAGACGGGCGAGTTCGGCGCGATCGGCCCGCGCGAGAGCGAGTATGAGAACACCTTCCGGCGTGAGCGCTTCCTCTCCGGCGCCACGGACGGCGCGTCGGCCCGCCGAGGGCTCGACGACGTCCTCCGCATCATGGAGAGCGCGCCCATCTGCCGCGAGGCCGAGCCCGCATCGGGCAGCGTCTCCGAGTACACCTCCGTCGCGGACATCGCGTCCGGCGCCTTCGCCATCCGACTCGCCGCCTGACAGACGGCTCCGTCCCCCTGAGGAATCCCCATGAACAGCGCACACCGGCTCCCCGCCGTCCTCGCCGCAGGCGCGGCCATCGCCCTCGTCCTCAGCGCCTGCAGCTCGGCGGTCACGGGCGGCGGCTCCGGCGACGACGGAGAGCGGGACACCCTCCGCATCGGCCTGTCGGGCGGCGTCAACACGCTCGACCCGCACAACACCGCGAGCGTCGGCAGCGACCTCTCCGTCATCGGGTCGATCTACTCCGCGCTCGTGCACCGCACGGCGGACGGCGAGATGGAGCCGGACGCCGCGGAGTCGTGGGAGCGGATCGACGCGCTCACCTGGCGGTTCACGCTCGACCCCGACGTGATCTTCTCGAACGGCGACCCTCTCACGGCCGAGGACGTCGTGTGGAACTTCGAGCGCGTGCAGGATCCCGACCTCGCGCTGCGCCTGCAGTCGTTCTTCACGAACGTCGTCGAGGTGACGGCCGAGGACGAGACGACCGTCACCATCCGCACCGAGCAGCCCGACGCCGACCTGCTGCAGGGGCTGTCGTTCTTCTACCTCCTCGACCCCGCGTGGGCCGAGGAGCACGACCCGGCGGCGGAGGCGATGGGCTCCGGCCCCTACGAGCTGACCGACTACACGCCCAAGGGCGCGCTCACGCTCGAGGCCCGCGACGACCACTGGTCGGATCCCGCGGAGATCCAGACGGTGGAGTATGCGGACCTCGGAGGATCGGAGGCCGAGGTGAACGCGCTGCAGACGGGCGAGATCGATCTCGTGAGCGGCCTGGCGCCCAAGGACATCGAGCGCTTCGACGGCAACGACGACGTGACCCTCGAGCCCATCGCATCCAGCCGCGCGGCGTTCGTGAAGCTCAACACGACGCTCGCGCCCGTCGACGACGTCCGTGTCCGTCAGGCCCTCAACTACGCCGTCGACAAGCAGGCGATCATCGACTCCATCCTGCGCGGCACCGTCGAGCCGAGCAACGGGCAGATCCTCACCGACAACTTCACCGGCTACGATCCCGAGCTCACGGCGTACGAATACGACCCGGAGAAGGCGCGTGAGCTCCTCGCGGAGGCCGGGTACGCGGACGGCTTCACGATCGCCCTCGAGTACCCCACGGACACCTACGTCGAGAGCGACGCCATCGTGCAGGCCGTCGCCGCGCAGCTCGCCGAGGTCGGCGTGACCGTCGAGGCGTCGACTGCGCCGTTCGACGTGTGGCTGTCGAAGTACGTGCAGGAGGGCGACATGGCCCAGAGCATCTACATCACGCAGTCGTGGCAGACCACGAGCGGGTTCCTCGGCCTGTTCGAGCAGTCGAGCCCCTACGCGTACTGGAACGACGACACCTACACCGAGCTGCTGGACACCGCGCGGTTCGCCGAGACCGCCGAGGAGCAGGACGCCGCCTACGCCGAGACGCTCGCCCACTTCCGCGAGCAGGCTCCCGTGCTCTTCCTCTTCCCCCAGCCGGCGATCTACGGGCACGACGCCGCGCTGGAGTGGACGCCGTCGGCGGACGGCTGGATCCTCCCGTATGACATGGCCTTCACCGGATGACGACGGCTCGCCCGGATGCCGCGGCCGTCCCCGTCACGGGGGCGGCCGCGGCATGATCTCGTATCTCGCCTGGCGCGTCTCGGCGGGCGTGCTCGTCGTGCTCGCCGTGACGACGACGTGCTTCGTCGCGCTGCACCTCTCGGGCGACCCCGTGCTCATGCTCGTGCCCGCGGGGGCGCCGCCGGAGGTCATCGAGAACACCCGGCGTGCGCTCGGCTTCGACCGGCCGTTCCTCGTGCAGTTCGGGACGTTCGTCGCGCAGGCCTTCACGGGCCGCTTCCCCGACAGCATCGTCACGGGCGGGCCCGCGCTCGAGCTCGTGCTGTCGCGCGTGCCCGCGACGGTCGACCTCGCGATCGCGGCGACGGTGCTCGGCCTCGTCGTCGGCCTGCTGCTCGGCTACCTGGCGGGCAGCGTCCGCAACCCCGTCGTGCGCGGCGCCGCGACGGCGGTGACGTCGCTCCTCCAGGCGACGCCGAGCTTCTTCATCGCCGTCGTCGCGGTGCTCGTCGTCGCCGTGAACCTGCGCCTGCTCCCGACGGGCGGGGCGGGCACCCCGGCTCAGCTCATCCTGCCGAGCACCGTGCTCGCCCTGTCGATCGCGCCGAGCATCGCCCGGGTGTTCCGCGGCACGCTCGTGGAGGTGCGACGGGAGGACTACGTCTTCGCACTGCGCACGCGCGGCGTGCGGGAGTCCCGCGTGCTCGCGCGCCACATCCTGCCGAACTCGGCGCTGCCGCTCGTCACCGTGCTCGGGATGGAGTTCGGCTCGCTCCTCGGCGGCACCGTCATCGTGGAGCAGATCTTCTCGTGGCCCGGCGTCGGCCGGCTCATCGTCGACTCGATCTTCCAGCGGGACTTCCCCGTCGTGCTCGCGGGCGTGGTGTTCCTCAGCGCGGCGCTCGCCGTGCTCAACATCGTCGTGGACCTCGTCTACGTCGCGATCGACCCGCGCGTCCGGCTTTCGGGAGGGGCGCGATGAGGCGCCTGCGCTCCCGGGTCGCCGCGACGGACGCCGGCCTCGTCGTCGGCGTCGTGGCGACCGCGGTCGTGCTCCTCGCCACGATGGTCGGGCCCCTCCTCCTGCCCTTCGACCCGCTGCAGCAGGATCTGTCGAGGACCCTCCTGCCTCCCGGGAGCGTCACCGACCGCGGCGTTCATCTCTTCGGCACGGACGACCTCGGCCGCGACGTGCTCGCCCGCACGCTCGCCGGCGGGCGCATCCCGATCCTCGTGGGCCTCGGCGCCGTGGCGTGCGGGGGCGTCTTCGGGACGGTGCTCGGGCTCGCCGCCGGGTTCCTCGGGGGATGGGCCGACAACGTGCTCTCGCGCCTCGCCGACGTCCAGCTGTCGCTGCCGTCGATCCTCGTCGCGCTCACGCTCCTGGCGTTCTCGGGGCAGAACATCGCCATGCTCGTCGCGGTCATCGCCGTGACGGGATGGCCGGCGTACTTCCGCCTCGTGCGCTCCGCGACGCTCCAGCTGCGGGTCCGCCCGTTCGTCGACGCCGCGATCTCGTCGGGGCAGAGCCGTGCGTCGGTCGTCGTGCGGCACCTCCTGCCGAACGTCCGCGTGCTCCTCGTCATGTGCGTCACCCTCGACTTCTCCCGCGCGATCCTCATGGAGGCCGGTCTCAGCTTCCTCGGGCTCGGCGTGTCGCCGCCGTCCCCCGACTGGGGGCTCATGGTGTCGCAGGGGCAGTCGCTGCTGACGATCGCGTGGTGGATGGCGACGTTCCCCGGCATCGCGATCGTCGTGCTCGTGCTCGCGGTCAACCTCGTCGGCGACTGGCTGAGCGCGCGCCGCGAGGTCGCCGACGCCGCGGCGGAGAGGCAGGTGCTCGCATGAGCGCGCTGCTCGCGACCGCGGACCTCCGGGTGACCTACCGCAACGGGCACCGGGCGCTGCGCGGGGTCACGATCGACGTCCCCGCGGGAGGGGTCACGGCCGTGATCGGGGAGTCCGGGAGCGGGAAGTCGACGTTCGCGCGCGCCGTGCTCGGGATGCTGCCGGACGGAGCACGCGCCGAGGGCGACGTCGTCTTCGACGGCACGGCCGTCACGCGGCTTCCCGCCGCGGAGCGCCGCGCGCTGCGTGGCCGCCGCATCGGATACGTGCCGCAGGACCCCGTGACCAACCTCGATCCGCTTCAGCGCGTCGGCGCCGCGCTCCGCGAGGCGCTCCGCGCCACGGGGACTCGTCCGGACGCGGAGCGGGTCCACGCGCTGCTCCGCGACGCGGGCCTCGGCGACGCCGACCGGGTCGCGCGGCGCTATCCGCACGAGCTCTCCGGCGGGCAGCGCCAGCGCGTGCTCATCGCGCTGGGGCTCGCGGGGCGTCCGCGGCTCGTCGTCGCGGACGAGCCGACGAGCGCCCTCGACGTCACGGTGCAGAAGGAGGTGCTCGACCTGCTCTGCCTCCGGGCCGCCGAGCACGGCGCGGGCCTCCTCCTCGTCACGCACGACATCGAGATCGCCCGCGAACGCGCGCGCCACGTCGTCGTGCTGCGCCACGGCGAGGTCGTCGAGCAGGGACCGCCCGAGCGGCTCGGACGCGACCCGTACACGCGGGAACTGCTCGGGGCGTCCTCGCGCCACGTCGCCGCGCCGCGCCCGTCGTCCGCCGAGGCGCCGGTCGTGCTCGCCGGCGCCGGGCTCGCGAAGACGTATCGCGCGCGAGGCCGGCGCGTCCCGGCGCTGGACGCCGCGTCGTTCGAGCTGCGCCGGGGCGAGACGCTCGGCGTCGTCGGCCCGTCGGGCAGCGGCAAGAGCACGCTCGCCCGCGGCGTGCTCCGCCTCCTCGAGCTCGACGCCGGAGAGCTCACGGCCGACGGGACGCTCGACGTGCGTCGCGCGAGGGGGAGCGCGCTGCGGGCGTACCGGCGCCGCGTCCAGCCCGTCTTCCAGAATCCCTACGCGTCGCTCGACCCCGCCTACTCGGTCGAGCGGACCCTCCGCGAGGCCGTCCGCCTGGGCGGCTCGGGCCGCCACGAGCGGACGCGGGTGCGCGAGCTGCTCGAGCTCGTGGGCCTCGAGCCCGGCCATGCCGGGCGGATGCCGGACGAGCTCTCGGGAGGCCAGCAGCAGCGCGTCGCGATCGCCCGCTCCCTCGCCTTCGAGCCCGAGACGATCGTGCTGGACGAGGCCGTCTCCGCGCTCGACGTCGTCGTGCAGCAGCGGATCCTCGATCTGCTCGCGCGACTGCAGCGCGAGCTCGGCGTCGCCTACCTCTTCGTCTCGCACGATCTCGCGGTCGTCCGCCAGGTCGCCCACCGCGTCGTGGTGATGCGCGACGGCCGCATCGTGGAGCAGGGCCCCACGGACCGGGTCTTCGCCGATCCGCAGCACGAGGACACGCGTCGTCTGCTCGACGCGATCCCCGGGGGTCTGCCCCGGGGCGGGGAGGAGGCGGGATGACCCGCGGCGGATACCGCATCGGGATCGACGTGGGCGGCACGTTCACCGACTTCGCCGTCGTCGACGTGACGGGAGGGGAGGCGGCCGTGTCGTTCAAGGTGCCCAGCACCTCGTCCGACCCTGCCCGGGCGGTGCTGTCCGGCCTCGCGCACGCCGTGGGGGACCTCGTCCCCGCGGACGCCGTCGAGGCCGTCGTGCACGGCACGACGATCGGCCTCAACACGATCGTGCAGCGCGCGGGGGCCCACGTCGGGCTCGTCGTGACGCGCGGCTTCCGCGACGTCATGCAGCTCACCCAGCGGCTGCCGGAGGAGTACGACCTGCGTCAGCCGCACCTTCCGTCCCTCGTGGCGCGGGAGGACATCGTCGAGATCGACGCGCGGCTCGACGCCCGCGGCGCCGTGCTCGCGCGCCCCGACGGGCACGAGCTCGACCGGGTGGCCGACGAGCTGCGCACGCGCGGCGTCACGGCGGTGGCGCTCTCCGTGCTGCACGGCTACGCCGACCCCGCGTTCGAGGCACGGCTGGCGGAGGAGATCGAGCGCCGTCTGCCCGGCGTGCCCGTCTCGGCGGCGGCCCTCCTGTGGCCGCAGATCCGCGAGTACGAGCGCACGGCGCTCGCGACGATCAACGCGTACGTCGCCCCGCTCATGCGCCGCTACCTGGGGGAGCTCCGCACGGGCATCCGCGATCTCGGCGTCGACGCGCCGCTCTTCGTCACGACGAGCGCCGGAGGCTGCATCGGCGTGGAGTCGGCGATCGACCGCCCCGTCGAGACGCTGCTGTCGGGCCCGGCGTCGGGCGTGATGGCGGGGGCGCTGCTCTCGCGGGCGACCGGGGCCGATCTCATCTCGCTCGACATGGGCGGCACCTCGACCGACATCTCCGTCATCTCCGGCGGGCAGCCGGCGTTCGCGACGCGGAGCGAGGTGGGAGGCATCCCCCTCATCACGCCCGTCGTCGACGTCAACGCGATCGGCACGGGCGGCGGGTCGATCGTCTGGGTCGACGGGCAGGGGCTGCTGCGCGTCGGCCCCCGCAGCGCGGGCGCGGATCCGGGTCCCATCGCGTTCGGCCGCGGCGGCGAGGAGCTCACCCTCACCGACGTCTACCTGCTCGCGGGAATCCTCTCGCCGGCGTCGTTCGAGCACCGCTTCGGCGCGTTGCGGCTGGAGCGTGCGCGCGAGGAGGCCGAGCGGATCGCCCGCGTGCTCGGCCACGAGGGCGACGACCCCGTGGCGTTCACGACGGCGGGGGCGCTCGAGCTGTCGACGGCGCTCGCGGCGAGCGAGCTGCGGAAGATGCTCGCACGGCACGGGCGCACGGCGTCGCAGTTCGCCATCGCGCCCTTCGGCGGCGCAGGGCCCGTCGCCGGAGCGCTGCTCGCCGAGGAGGTCGGCTCCGCCGAGGTGATCGTGCCGCTCAACGCCGGGACGTTCTGCGCGCTGGGGGCCGCGTGGTCCGACATCCGCCGCGAGCTGCTGCGCGGCGTGGGGCGGCCGCTCGCGGAGAGCGCGGAGACGATCGCCGCTCTCGCGGAGACCCTGCGACGCGACGGCGTGGACTGGGCGACGGCGCAGCTCGGAGACGCCGACGCCGCGCGCCGCGTGACCTGCCGCACGAGCTTCTCGGCGCGCTACCGCGGCCAGGTCTACGAGCTGCACGTCGCGATACCGGACGACGACCTCCCGCTCGACGCCGCCGAGCTCGCCGAGCGCTTCCACACGGAGCACGCGCGCGAGTTCGGCTACCGCGACACGGCGTCCCCCGTCGAGGCGATCGCCGTCCGGGCGGTCGTCATCGCCGCAGCCCCCGGAGAGCCCTCCCTCGCCGCGCATCCCGCAGACGGACGTCCGGGCGACCGGGATCGCGAGCGCCGGATGCTCGTCGGCGGCGCATGGCGCACGGTCCCCGTCCGCGGCCTCGCGGATCTGGAGGCCGGCGGCGTGGCGGGCCCGGCGGCGTTCGACCTGCCGGACTCGACGATCCTCGTGCCGGACGGATGGACGGCGGCGCCGTCGGACGGCGCCGTGCGCCTCCGCCGGACGCCGGCCGCGGTCGCCGCGCCCGGACGCGCCCTGACGGGGGCACGCGCATGACCGCCGCCGGGTCGGCCTCCGTCAGGAGGAGCCTCCACACTCCCGCCGTCTCCGCCCGCCTCCAGGCCATCGCGGTCGAGATGAGCTACACGATCAAGCGCACGAGCCGCTCGCTCTACGTGAAGGACGGCGAGGACTTCTGCGCGTCGGTGGCGGGGCTGGACGGCCTGCTGCTGGCGGCACCCGACTCGGTCGGCTCGACGCTGCTCACGATCGTCGACGTCAGCGCGACGCTCGAGGCGGTGGGGCCGCTGAAGCCCGGCGACGTCGTCATCACGAACGACGCGCACACCTCGAAGGGACTCAGCACGCACCTTCCCGACATCCACGTCGTCGCGCCGTACTTCCACGAGGGCGAGATCGTCGCGTACGGATGGGCGTTCATCCACTGCTCCGACATCGGAGGGCGCGTGCCGAGCAGCGTCTCCCCCTTCAACCGGACGGTGTACGAGGAGGGGCTGCAGATCCCGCCGACGCTGCTGTCGGACGGCGGCGCGCTCAACGAGCCGCTCCTCGACCTCATCCGCCTCAACACGCGCACGGCGGAGGCGAACGTCTCCGACATCCGGGCGATGCTCGCGGGGATCCGGGCAGGCGAGCGGCAGATCGCCGAGCTCGTCGCGCGCTACGGCGCGGACGAGTTCGCGGCCGTCCAGCGCGATCTGCAGCGCGGCGCCGCCGAGCACGCGCGCGCCCTCTTCCGGACGCTCCCGGCCGGGACCTATCGCTTCAGCGACTTCCTCGACGACGACGGCGTCTCGCGCCATCCCGTGCGCTTCGCCGTCACGACGCGCATCGAGGAGTCGGGGGACGTCGTCGTCGACTTCCGCGGCACCGACCCGCAGGTGCCGTCGGCCTACAACATCGTCAGCCACGGCCGGCCGCACGCGATGGTGACCGGCCGCGTGCGCTCCGTGCTGCAGACGCTCGATCCCGCGACCCCCGTCCACGGCGGCCACACGGGCGCGATCACGGTGGCGGCGCCGGCCGGCTCGGTCGTGAACGCCGCGTATCCGGCGGCGATGGGCGTGCGCCACGGCTCGGCCGTGCGCGTGTCCGACGCCGTGGGCGGCTGCTTCGCGCAGGCGGCGCCCCGCGTCATGCCGGCCGCGGGAAGCGGCGTGGTCATCCCGATCGTCGTGTCGGAGCAGCACGAGCACGGCCGGTCGTCGCAGGTGCTCACGCGCATCTTCGGCGGCTTCGGCGGCGCCTACGGCCTCGACGGGCACGACGGCAAGGACAACAGCTACTCGAACCTCGCGTCGAGCCCGATGGAGTCGTCGGAGTCGGAGCTGCGCGTGCGCGTGATCGACTACTCCCTGCGCCCGGACTCCGGCGGGGCGGGCCGGTGGCGCGGCGGCATGGGACGGCAGCTGACGTTCGAGATCCTCGCCGACGGGACGCAGGTCCTCGGGCGCGGCCTGGAGCGCTTCACGTTCCGCCCCTGGGGCGTGGCGGGCGGGCAGCCGGGCGAGAAGATGCGGCTCGTGCTCAACGAGGGGACCGAGCGCGAGCGGGAGCTCGGCAAGATCGACGTCCTCTCGGTCGATCGGGGCGACACCGTGACGTTCCGCTCGCCGGGCGGGGGCGGATGGGGGGACCCGTTCCTGCGCGATGCCGCGGCCGTGCTCGCCGACGTGCGCGCGGGGCTCGTCTCGGTCGAGGCGGCGCGCGAGGCGTACGGCGTGTGCATCGCGGAGGACGCGCACGGGCTCGTCGTCGCCGCCGAGGCGACGGACGCCGCGCGGGCGGCGAGGCCCCTCGTCCACGACGAGGAGGCGCATGCGTTCGCCTTCGGGCCCGAACGCGACGCCTGGGACGACGTGTTCCCCGAGGCCTGGTACGACCGGTTCGAGAGCGTGCTGTTCGCCGCGCCGGCCGACGCGCGGCAGCGCCTGCGCACCGGACTGTTCGACGAGGTGCTCGCCGCGCTGCCGGAGCGGTTCCCGAACGACCAGGGCGACGGGCGTGCGCGCACCCTCGCGCGCCGGCACGCGGAGGCGCTGCTCGTCGCGCTCGAGCGTGGCGGGACATGACGCTCCGCATCGCGATCGTCGGCGGAGGGCCGAGGGGGCTCTCCGTGCTCGAGCGCCTGTGCGCGGGGGCGGCCCGCGGACCCGGCCTCGCGCTCGAGGTGCTGCTCTACGAGCCGGGGACGCCGGGAGCCGGGCGCGTCTGGGATCCGGCCCAGCCGCGCGAGCTCCTCATGAACACGCGCGCCGGCGAGGTGACGATCTTCCCCGACGAGACGGTGCCGGTCTCGCTGCCCGCTCGGCACGGGCCGACGCTGCTGGAATGGGCGCGCGCCGTCGCCTCGCGCGACGACGCCGCGTGGGCGGCGTGGCCGCTCCTCGCCGAGGGGCGCCGCGACATCGCCGCGGACCTCGTCGACGAGTGCGCCCGCATCGCGCCGACGGGCTTCCCGTCGCGCGCGCTCTACGGCGCCTATCTCGCGGACGTCCTCCGCGCGCTGCGCGACGCGCCTCCGGAGGGGGTCGTCATCCGCCATCGCGCCCGCCGCGTCGTCGATGTCGTCGTCGACGGCCCGTCGCGGCTCGTCGTGGACGACACCGGCCGGGCCGAGCGCGTCGACGCCGCCGTGCTCGCGCTCGGATGGCTCGACGCCGAGCATCCGCGACCGGCGGGCGATCGCTGGATCGGTCCCGACAACCCGATCGACCAGGATCTGTCGCGCATCGCCGCAGGGGAGCGCGTGCTGCTCACGGGTCTCGGCATGAGCATGTTCGACAACCTCGCGCGCCTCACCGAGGGGCGCGGCGGCCGGTTCGTCGTGGTGCCCGGCGCGGCCGGCGCGCCCCTGCGCTACGTGCCGAGCGGGCGCGAGCCGCTCCTCGTCATCGGCTCCGCCTCGGGGCGGCCGTACTGGCCGAAGCCCGTGCTGAGCGCCCCGCCGCGCGCGCAGCGCCGTGACCACCTCGACGCCGTGCTGGAGCGCGCCGGCCTCCTCGACTTCGACGCCGACATCTGGCCGGCGCTCGTCGCCGACGCCGCATCCGAGTTCTATCGCGTCCTCCGCGAGCGGCGGCCGACCGCCTTCTCCGCGCCGGCGGAGGAGGTCGACGCGCGGGTCGCGCGGCTCGCCGCCGCGGGCCGCGACGCGCACGACCGGCTCGCGGGCCTCGCCGAGACGATTCTGCGCGATCCCTCCGACGGCCTCCCCGCCGCCGAGCTGCTCGGGGCGACGCCCCCTCCCTCCGCCGGCGCCGCATGGCTGCTCCGGCGTCTCGGGACGACGGCGGACGCGGTGGAGCGCGGCGAGGACGGCCCGCTCGTGCGCGCGCTGACGTCGCTCAGCGGCGCCAGGGCGGTGCTCGCGGCGCCGCTCGCCGAGGGGCGCGTGTCCGCCCGCTCCCGGGCGGACGGATACCGCCGGTACGGCGCGGCGGCTCCGCGTCTCGGCGGCGGCCCGCCCGTGCAGCGCGTGCGGCAGCTGCTCGCTCTGGTCGACGTCGGCGTCGCCGTCCTCCTCGGACCCGGGCTGCGCGCGGCCCCGGAGGAGAACGGCCTCGGATTCTCCTGCGCGGACGGAGGGGGCGCGCGGCTCCACGTCGACTGGGTCGTGGAGTCGTGGATGCACAGGCCGTCCGTCGCGCGCACCGCCGATCCGCTCCTGCGGGCGCTGCGCGATCGCGGCGTCGCCTCGGCGTTCGCCGTGCGCGACGACACGGGGGAGTTCGTCAGCGACGCGCTCCACGTCGATCCCGCGGACGGGGCGCTCGTCTCCGCCCGGGGCGCGCGCGTCGACGGTCTCCACGCCGTCGGCATCCCGTCGGACGAGCAGCTCGGTCACAGCGTCGTCAGCCCCGTCCCCCGTTCCGGGTCGCGGTTCCTCGCCCAGACCGACGCGGCCGCCCGAGCCGTCATCGAGCACGCGGCGGCGGGCGCTGCGGAGAGGACGTGCCCGTGACCCCCGGCCATCCGTCGCCGTCGCGCAGCGGCCTCGTGCGCCTCGTCCACGACGTCGACCGGCTCGTCCTCACGCCGCCGGGACCCTCGCCGCTGCCGGTGCGCACGCGGCTGCGGATCGGCCTGCGCACGGCCGGCGTCAACGCCGCCGCGACGCTGGGGGACCGGCTCGCCGCGGAGCTCCGCGCACGCGGATGGGGCGCCGACGTCCTCGTGGTCTCCGACGCCGGCCGCTGGGGCGAGCTCGACGAGCGGGAGGGCGCGCTCCTCGAGCTGTGCGATCAGATGGCCGTCGATCCCTCCGACCTCGACGGCGACGACGTCCTCCGCCTGCGGGGACTCGGCGTCTCCAGCGCCGCGATCGTCGCGGCCGCCCAGGCCGTCGCCTATGCGAGCTTCCGCGCGCGGCTCGACGCCGGCCTCGCCCTCCTCGGCCGGAGCGACGGGCGGCCCTCCGCGTCGCCCTCCGAGCCGGCGACGCCGCCGCTCCGCCGCATCCTGCCGGAGGGGGCCGGTGCCTTCCCCGTGCTCGCCTGGCGGCCGTGGGTCGAGCCGGGCGACCCGCCGCGCACACCCGGGGACGGCCTCCCGGCGACCCTGACGCCGTTCTACCGCACGCTCGCGCACGAGCCGGAGGTGCTCGCCGCGCGCACGGCGCTCTACGACGCGATCATGACGGGCGAGGGGGAGCTGCCGCGCGCCGATCGCGAGCTCGTCGCGCTCGTGACCTCGCTCACGACGGGATGCGAGTACTGCGCGGGCGTGCACGGACGCCGCCACATCCAGCTCTCTGGCGACCGGGCCACGGCCGTCCGGCTCGCGGCCTCCGGGTCCCTCGACGGCGCGGGGCTGGATGCACGCCGGGCGGCGCTCGCGATCCTCGCGGCCCGCAGCGCGTCGACGCCCTCGGCGCTCGACGGCGACGATCTGGCACGGCTGTCCGCGGCGGGCCTCAGCGCGGCGGAGACCGCGGAGGCGATCGCCGTGGCCGCCCTGTTCGCGTGGGCGAACCGGCTCATGATGGCGCTGGGCGCGCCCCGGGCGTGATCCGATCGGCCCGCGCCGCGGGCGCGGCCCGCTAGCGTGGGCACATGGTCAACTATCGCTATCTCGGCAACAGCGGCTTCAAGGTCTCGGAGATCACGTACGGCAACTGGGTCACCCACGCCTCGCAGGTCGAGAACGATGCGGCGATCGCCACCGTGCACGCCGCGCTCGACGCCGGCATCACCACCTTCGACACCGCGGACACGTACGCCAACACCGCCGCGGAGGAGGTGCTCGCCGAGGCGCTGAAGGGACAGCGCCGCGAGGGGCTCGAGATCTTCACGAAGGTCTACTTCCCCATCGGGCACAAGGGGCCGAACGACACCGGCCTCAGCCGCAAGCACATCCTCGACGGCATCCACGGGTCGCTGCGCCGCCTGAACGTCGACTACGTCGACCTCTACCAGGCGCACCGGTTCGACTACGAGACCCCGCTGGAGGAGACGTTCCAGGCGTTCGCCGACGTCGTCCGTCAGGGCAAGGCGCTGTACATCGGCGTCTCCGAGTGGACGGCCGAGCAGCTGCGCGAGGGGCACGCTCTCGCGAAGGAGCTCGGCGTCCAGCTCGTCTCGAACCAGCCGCAGTACTCCCTGCTCCACCGGGTGATCGAGGGCAAGGTCGTGCCCGCCTCCGAGGAGCTGGGCATCTCGCAGATCGTCTGGTCTCCCATGGCGCAGGGCGTGCTGAGCGGGAAGTACCTGCCGGGACAGCCCGTGCCTGCGGGCAGCCGCGCGACCGACGAGAAGAGCGGCGCCGGGTTCATCAAGAGCCTCCTGCGCGACGAGGTGCTCACGGCCGTGCAGAACCTCAAGCCGATCGCGGCCGACCTGGGGCTCACGCTTCCGCAGCTCGCCATCGCGTGGGTCCTGCAGAACCCCAATGTGGCCGCGGCGCTCGTGGGGGCGTCGCGCCCCGAGCAGCTCGCCGACACCGTCAAGGCGTCGGGCGTGACGCTCGAGCCGGGGGTCCTCGCCGCCATCGAGCAGGCGCTCGAAGGCGTCGTGAACGACGACCCGGAGGACACGTACTCGGTGTCGCCGAAGACCCGTCTCGCCTGAGCCCTCCGTGCCCGCCCGCGCCGCGATGGCCGGGCGGGCACGCCCCTAGGATGGTGGTCGTGGGGGATCAGAGGTCGCAGGACGGCTCGGTGCAGTCCGTGGACCGGGCGCTGCAGATCCTGAACCTGCTCGCCGAGGCGCCGTCGCTGGGCGTCAGCGAGATCTCGCGAGAACTCGGGGTGCACCGTTCGACGGCGTTCCGGCTGCTGGCGACGCTGGAGTCGCACAACTACGTCGAGCAGGAGAGCCGTCGCGGCACCTACCGGCTCGGGTTCGGCGTGCTCCGTCTCTCGGGCCAGGTCGAGGCCCGCACCGATCTCGTCAAGGAGGCGCAGCTCGTCTGCGATGAGGTGACGGACGAGCTCAACGAGACGAGCAACGTCGCGATCCTCGACGACGGCGCCGCCGTCAACATCTGCCAGACCACGGGGACGCGCCTGGTCGCGGTGACGCAGCAGTACGTCGGGCGGCGCACGCCGCTGCACGCCACGTCGACCGGCAAGATCCTCCTCGCGCACGCGCCGGCCGATGTCCTGCGATCGACGCTGTCGGGCTCGCTCGAGGCCTTCACCCCGCACACCGTCACGGATGCGGCGGAGCTCGAGACGCGTCTCGAGGAGATCCGCGACCGCGGCTGGGCCGCCGCCGTCGAGGAGTGGGAGTCGGACACGAACGCGGTCGCCGTCGCCGTGAGCGATCGCGCGGGCGGAGTCGTCGCGGCGCTGAGCGTGACGGCGCCGAGCTTCCGGATGTCTCCCGACGGGTTCCCCGGCATCGTCGCGGTGCTGCGCCGTCACGCACAGCATCTGAGCGCCCGGCTGGGCTCGGCCGGCGACCCGGCCTGAGCCCCCTCGCGTCGATCGCGTGTCGGCGTCTGTTTCGGGTCCGTGAATTCCTCGGGTCGTTTGGTCGCGTTCCTCTTGACAGCGTTCTGGTGCGCTCCCAATGTGTTGTGCAATACGCGAAATCGTGCGTAATACACAACACGTTCACATCCTGGGACGGGGGAGGCTCCGATCGCATGCTGCGCATCTGCTCGCTGGACGAACTGACCGACGACGAGGGCATCCGCATCGATGCCGTCTCCCCTCCCATCGCGGTGTTCCTGACCTCCGAGGGGGAGGTGTGCGCGCTCGACGACACGTGCACCCATCAGGACGCATCCCTCGCGGAGGGATGGGTCGAAGGCGGCCGCGTCGAGTGCCCCCTGCACGCGAGCACGTTCTCGCTGCGGACGGGCGAGGTCGACGCCCCGCCGGCGACGCGCGGCGTCAGGGCGCATCAGGTCGAGGTGATCGACGGGGAGGTCTTCGTCGAGCTCTCCACCGCGGAGCCGAACCTTCCTCCCGGGGTGGTGTACTGATGCCCCGCGTCGCGATCGTCGGCGCCGGGCTCGCCGGCTACACCGTCGCGCGCACCCTTCGTGCGGCGGGCCACGAGGGGGAGATCGTCGTGGTGGGCGCCGAGGCGCACCGGCCGTACGACCGTCCCCCGCTCAGCAAGGCCTACCTCTCGGGCGAGCTCGACGCGGCGGGCATCGCGCTGGAGGGCGACGAGGAGATCGGCGTCGGATGGCGTCTCGGCGTCGCGGCCGTCGGACTGGACGCCGGCACCCGGGCCCTCGCGCTCTCCGACGGAAGCGTGCTGGGAGCGGACGAGATCGTCCTCGCCGTGGGGGCGTCGCCGCGGGAACTGCCCGAGCTGCCGGGTGCGCCGTCCGGCGCGCCGGCGCACGTGCTCGGGACGAGGGAGCACGCCGACGCCCTGCGTGCGGCGCTCGTCCCCGGAGCCGAGGTCGTGATCGCGGGGGCGGGATTCGTCGGCCTCGAGGTCGCCGCCGCCGCGATCGCCGCCGGCGCGGCGTCCGTGACGGTCGTCTGCGCCGATACGTCTCCGCTGCGCCGGTTCGGCGCCGAGGCGAGCGCCGCCGTGCGCGGGCTGCACGAACGCTCCGGCGTGCGCTTCGTGACGGGCGTGCGCGTCGTCGGCGTCGAGCGCTCCCCGGACGGTCGCCCTGTCGGCGTGCGGCTGGGCGACGGGCGCGTGGCGGAGGGGTCGGTGGTCGTCGCGGGGATCGGCGCCGTCCCGTCCACCGGCTGGCTCGCGGGCAGCGGTCTCGCCCTCACGCCCTGGCGAGCCGTCGCGTGCGACGACCGGGGGCGTGCGGCCCCGGGGATCCACGCCGCCGGAGACTGCGCCGCCTGGGGAGAGGTCTCCTGCGGGCACTGGACGCTCGCGCGGGAGCAGGCCTCGCGCGCGGCCGAAGACATCGTCGCCCCCGGGACGGCCGCGGCGTCGGGGGAGCCTCCCTATGTGTGGAGCGACCAGCACGGCGCGAGAGTGCAGTTCGCCGGGCGCCTCCGCGGCGACGAGACGGTCTCGGTCGCCGCGGGCGACGTCGCGGCGGGCGACCCGCTCCTCGTCTACCGCGACTCCCGCGGCGAGGAGGTCGCCGCGTTCGGCATCGACCAGCCCCGCCTCATGATGCGCTGGCGCAAGACGCACCGCGCCGTCGCCTCGCCCTCCCCGCAGGTCGCGGCCGCATGAGAACCGTCCCGTTCGAGCTCAGGAGAGGGCACGCACGATGATCATCGAGCAGTTGGACAACCCGCTTCCCGGCTCCCTGCTGCCCACGCTGGCGGGCGGCTACTACACCGACCCCGCCGTGTTCGCACAGGAGCAGGAGCGCATCTTCGAGCAGTCCTGGTTCTGCGTCGTCCACGGCAGCGACATCCCGGACCCCGGCGACTACAGGCTCGTGCAGGTGGGCCGCGAGCAGCTCATCGTGTCGCGCAACCGCAGGCGCGAGGTCCGGGCGTTCTTCAACGTCTGCCGCCACCGCGGCATGCGCGTGTGCACGGAGGAGGCGGGCACGCGGCGCACCTTCCAGTGCGGCTATCACGCGTGGACGTACGACCTCGACGGGAGGCTGATCGCCGCGCCCAACCTCACCCGGATGCCCGACATCGACCGCGACGACTACGGCCTGCGGCGCATCCACGTCCGCGAGTGGCTCGGATACGTCTGGGTGTGCACGGCGGAGGAGGCGCCGTCGTTCGAGGAGACGGTGCTGAGCGAGGTGGTGAACCGTCTCGGCGAGGTGGAGAGCCTCGACCGCTACCAGGTCGAGAACCTCGCGATCGGCAGACGGATCGCGTACGACGTCCATGCGAACTGGAAGCTCGTCATCGAGAACTTCATGGAGTGCTACCACTGCGCGACCATCCATCCGGAGCTCACGCAGGTGATCCCCGAGTTCGCCGAGGGCTGGGCCGCGCAGACGAACGTGGGCCTCGGCGCCGAGTTCGGCGAGGGCATCGAGGGCTTCACGGTCGACGGGTCGGCCGGGGCGGCCGAGCTGCCGCTCATCGCCCCCGGCCAGGAGCGGCGGTACTTCGCCATCACCATCCGGCCCAACGTCTTCGTCAACATGGTCCCGGACCACGTCATCGTCCACCGGATGTTCCCGGTCAGCGAGTCGTCCACCTACGTCGAGTGCGACTGGCTGTTCCTGCCGGAGGTGGTGGACTCCGCCAGGGACGTCTCGAAGTCGGTGGAGCTGTTCGACCGGGTCAACCTGCAGGACTTCGACGCGTGCGAGAAGACCCAGCCCGCGATGTCGTCGCGTCTCTACCGCACGGGCGGCGCGCTCGTCCCGGCGGAGCACCACATCGCCTTCTTCCACCAGTGGCTCGTCGAGGCGTTGCGACCGTGAGCGACCGCGACACCACCCGAAGCCTCCTGACCTCGCTCAGGGACGCCGGCGGCGCCGATGCGCCCCGTCCGCGTCGCACGGGCGTCGACAGGATCGTCTTCGGCGCCGCGGCGGTCATCGCCGTCGCCTTCGTCGCCTGGGGCGTGTCCGCCCCGTCGGGGCTCGGCGCCGTCGCATCGAGTGCGCTGTCGTGGACGATGGACACGCTCGGCTGGCTCTTCGTCATCGCCGCGTCCGTGTTCACGGTGTTCGTGCTCGTCGTCGCCCTCGGACGCTTCGGCCGCGTCCCGCTCGGCCGCGACGGCGACACGCCGCAGTACCGCACGTCGTCGTGGATCGCGATGATGTTCGCGACGGGCATGGGCATCGGCCTCGTCTTCTACGGCGTCGCCGAGCCGCTGTACTTCTACGTCTCGCCCCCGCCCGGCACGGTCGAGGGGCAGACCCCCGAGGCGCTGAGCGTCGCGATGGGCCAGACGCTCTTCCACTGGACCCTGTTCCCGTGGGCCATGTACGCGATCGTCGGCCTCGGCATGGCGTACGGCACCTACCGGCTCGGGCGCAGCCAGCTGTTCTCGTCCATGTTCACGTCCCTGTTCGGCCCGCGCGTCGTGGACGGCGCGGGAGGGCGCGTCATCAACGTCCTCGCGATCATCGCCACGCTGTTCGGCTCGGCGTGCTCGCTCGGGCTCGGCGCCCTGCAGATCGGCGGCGGCATCGCCTACGCCGGCCTGCTGCCCGAGGCGGGCACGCCCCTGCTCGTGATCGTCATCGCGGTCCTCACGGCGGCGTTCGTCGCCTCCGCCGTCTCCGGGATCGAGCGCGGCATCCAGTGGCTGTCGAACATCAACATGCTGCTCGCGGTCGTGCTGGCGCTCGTCGTCTTCGTGGGCGGCCCGACGCTGTTCATCCTCAACGTCCTGCCCGACGCGATCGGCGCGTTCGTCGGGAACCTGCCGGAGATGGCATCGCGGACGGCGGTCGCCGGCGACGCCTCGCTCGCCGAGTGGATGTCGGGGTGGACGGTCTTCTACTGGGCGTGGTGGATCTCGTGGACGCCCTTCGTGGGGCTGTTCATCGCGCGCATCTCGCGCGGGCGGACCATCCGGCAGTTCGTCACCGGGGTGCTGCTGGTCCCCTCCCTCGTCTCGACGATCTGGTTCACGGTCTTCGGCGGCGGGGCGATCGGCCTCCAGGAGCGGGCGGAGGAGGCGGGCGACACCGGCGCGGCGCTCGTGGACGTGGTCGGCGGCGTTCCCGACATCGACTTCGACACCGCTCTGTTCACCCTCCTCGACGCCCTGCCGTTCCCGACGTGGGCGACGGTCGCGCTCTTCGTCCTCGCCGCCGTGCTCATCGCGATCTTCTTCGTCACCGGAGCCGACTCCGCGTCGATCGTCATGGGCTCGCTGAGCGAGAACGGCGCCGAGGACCCGACCCGCAAGACCGTGATCTTCTGGGGCGTCTCGACCGGAGCGGTCGCTGCGGTCATGCTGCTCGCCGGCGGCGACGACCCCGCAGCGGCTCTGAACGGGCTGAAGAACATCACGATCGTCTCGGCGGTGCCGTTCGTGGTCGTCATGCTCGTGCTGTGCGTCGCGCTGTGGCGCGATCTCGCGCGCGACCCCCTCGTGATCCGGGGAGACCTGGCCCGCCACCTGCTGGTCGAGAGCGTCGCGAGCGGCGTGGAGACGCACGCCGGCGAGCCGTTCCAGCTCAGCACGGTCGAGGTGGAGGCGGCGGTCGTCGACGAGGGCGGAGAGGCGTCGTCGCCGTCGTGAGGTGAGACCGGACTTCCCCGCCGATCCCCCTCCGGCCAACGGCGGGGTCAGTCGGCGGCGTCGACGACGCAGAACCGGCTCCCCTCCGGGTCCTCCATGATGATGTAGTCCGCGTCCGCGGGTCTCCGGTCCCCGTGCACCTCGCGCGCGCCCAGGGCGGTGAGGCGCCGCACCTCGGCGGCCCGATCCCGCGCGTACAGGTCGAGATGCATCCGGGGCGGGAGCACCCGCTCGGACGGAAGCGCGTCCAGGGAGATGTTCGGTCCCGCCCCGTTCCGGGGCCGCAACACCACGAAATCCGTCGAGGCGGGCTCGCGCGCGACGTAGTCCAGGGCCGCGGACCAGAATCGCGTCTGCGACGCGATGTCCTCGACGCGAACGACGATCGACCCCACCCTCGACATGGCCCCGAGCATACGTGCGGTCCGCCGTCGGCCGCCGCGGCGGACGCCTCCTAGGGCCGGGCGGCGCGCTCCCCCTCGGACAGCGCGGCGGCCTCTGCGAGGACCGATGCGATCGCCGCCGCGCCCTCGGCGACGACCCCGGCGGTCACCCTCACGAACGGCGCGGCGGACTCCGCTCCGACGACGAACGGCGTCCCCGCGGCGACGCCGATGCCCGCGGCGGCCAGGTGCACGAGCGCCGCGCGCTCGTCGGCCACCGGGAGCCGCAGGTTGAGCCCGTCGGGGCGGCCGACGTCCACCCCGCGGGCGCCCAGCGCGTCGGCGAGGACCCCCGCGCGATCGCGGTACGCGCGCCGCGCCGCGCGCACGACCTCCGCCGAGGCGGGGTCGGTCAGCAGGTCGACCAGCACGGCCTGCAGCAGCCTCGACGTCCACGCCGGCCCCAGCATGCGGCGCGCGACCACGCGCTCGACGATACGCGCCGGCCCGCCGACGGCGGCGAGGCGCAGGTCGGGGCCGTGCGACTTCGAGAAGCTGCGCACGTGCACGACCTGCTCGGGCAGCCACGTGCCGAGGGTCACGTCGGGGGCGTCGGCGATGGGGCCGGAGTGGTCGTCCTCGACGACGACCACGCGGTCGCCGTCGCGGGAGGCCGCGATGACGCGGGCGAGCTCGTGCGCGCGATCCGTCGTCATCGACGCCCCCGTGGGGTTCTGCGCGCGCGGCTGCACGAGCACGGCGACGGGCCGGCGGGCGAGGGCGGCGGCGAGGGACGCGGGCGTGACCCCCTCGGAGTCGAGCGCGAGCGGCACCGGCTCGGCGCCGAGGACCTCGATCAGGTCGAGGAAGTGGGGGAAGCCGGGCGACTCCACCGCGACGCGATCCCCGAACCGCACGAGCTGCCCCAGCGTGCGGTCGATCCCGTCGAGCGCCCCGTCGACCACCGTGATCGTCTCGGCGCGCGACGGCCACATCGCCTCGAGCAGGGAGCCGAGCGCGGGGAGGACCGGCAGGTCGCGGTAGCGCCCCGCCTCGGCGCGCGGCGAGACGCGGGAGAAGGCCGGTCCGAGTGCCGGCAGCAGCGCGGGATCGGGCGTGCCGAGCGACAGGTCGAGCCGCGGCTCGCCGCCGCCGCTCATCCCCTGGATGCGCGGCGTGAGCCAATCGCGGGGCGTCTCGCGCACGAAGGTGCCCGCCCTCCCGCGCGAGACGATGACCCCCGCCCGGGCGAGCGCCTGCCAGGCGGCGCTCACGGTGGCCGGGCTGACCGAGAGGACGGAGGCGATCTCGCGCACCGTGGGGAGCCGGTCGCCCGGGGCGAGCACGCCATCGGTGACGAGGCGAGCGAGCACCCCGGCGATGCCCTGCGGGGTGCGGTCGGGGAACTCCGCGTCGATCCTCTGCACGTGGGCTCCCCTCCTGCGCGCACCGGTCCGGAGGCTTAACGGTCACGTCACAGGCCGAAACCGAAGAGAAATGTTCAGCCGGAAGAATAACACAAAGAGGCCGGCTCGTCGGCCCGCGCCCGGTCCCCGGGGCGGCGGCGGGTCCTCCATGACAGGCGATCCTCACCGGATCCGAGACCAGGAGGCGACGATGACGACGGTTCGCGCAGCGATCACGCAGACCACGTGGACGGGCGACAAGGAGTCGATGCTCGACACGCACGAGCGGTTCGCCCGGGAGGCGGCGGCCGAGGGCGCGCAGATCATCTGCTTCCAGGAGCTGTTCTACGGCCCGTACTTCGGCATCACGCAAGACAAGAAGTACTACCGCTACGCGGAGCCGGCCGACGGCCCGATCGTGCAGCGGTTCGCGGCGCTGGCCAAGGAGCTGGGCCTCGTGACCATCCTCCCCATCTACGAGGAGGAGCAGACCGGCGTGTACTACAACACGGCCGTGGTGGTGGACGCCGACGGCACGATCCTCGGGAAATACCGCAAGCACCACCTCCCGCACGTCGAGAAGTTCTGGGAGAAGTTCTACTTCCGCCCCGGCAACCTCGGCTATCCCGTCTTCGACACCGCCGTCGGCAAGGTCGGCGTCATCATCTGCTACGACCGTCACTTCCCCGAGGCCTGGCGCGAGCTCGGCCTGAACGGGGCGCACATGGCCTTCAACCCGAACGCCACCAAGCCCGGCCTGTCGAACCGGCTGTGGGAGGTGGAGCAGCCGGCTGCCGCCGTCGCGAACGGGTACTTCGTGCTCGCGCCCAACCGCGTCGGGCTCGAGGACAACGAGTACGGCGACGAGGCGGTGGACTTCTACGGCAAGAGCCAGATCGTGGACCCGCGCGGCAACCACGTCGGGGAGCTCGGCTCGGGCGAGCACGAGGAGATCCTCATCCGCGACCTCGACCTCGACCTCGTGCGGCAGATGCGCGACGACTGGCAGTTCTACCGCGACCGCCGGCCCGATTCCTACGGCGAGATCACGGCCCCCTGAGCGAGCGGAGCACATCATGACCACCACGCTCATCGCGAACGGCACCGTCGTCAACGCGACCGGGACCGGCGCCGCCGACGTCCTCATCGACGGGGAGACGATCGCCGCCGTGCTCGCACCCGGCTCGACGCTGCTCGGCCACGACCTGGCCGGGTCCGTCGACGCCGTGATCGACGCGGCGGGCAAGTACGTGATCCCGGGAGGCGTCGACGCGCACACGCACATGGAGATGCCCTTCGGCGGCACGAACGCCTCCGACACGTTCGAGACGGGCACGCGCGCGGCGGCGTTCGGCGGCACGACCTCGATCGTCGACTTCGTCGTGCAGTACCCCGAGCAGAGCATCCTGGAGCAGTACCACCTGTGGCACGAGAAGGCCGCGGGCAACTGCGCCGTCGACTACGGGTTCCACCAGATCCTGTCGGACGTGCAGGACGCGAGCCTCACCGCGATGGACGAGCTCATCGCCGAGGGCGTGACGAGCTTCAAGCTCTTCATGGCCTACAAGGGCGTGTTCCTCTCCGACGACGGGCAGATCCTGCGGGCGTTCCAGAAGGGCGCCGACAACGGGGCGATGATGATGATGCACGCCGAGAACGGCGCGATGATCGACGTCCTCGTGCAGCAGGCGCTCGCGGAGGGGAAGACCACCCCGTACTTCCACGGCACGACGCGGCCGTGGCAGGCGGAGGAGGAGGCGACGCACCGGGCGATCATGATCGCCGACCTGACCGGGGCTCCCCTCTACGTCGTGCACGTCAGCGCGAAGCAGGCGGTCGCGCAGATCGCCGCCGCCCGGGACAGGGGGCTCAACGTCTTCGGCGAGACGTGCCCGCAGTATCTCCACCTCTCCCTCGAGGACCAGCTCGGCGCGTCGAGCGAGGAATGGGGGGACTTCGAGGGCGCCAAGTGGGTGTGCTCGACGCCGCTGCGCTCGAAGCACGAGGGGCATCAGCAGCGCATGTGGCAGAGCCTGCGCACGAACGACATCCAGATGGTCTCGACCGACCACTGCCCGTTCTGCATGAAGGACCAGAAGGAGATGGGCATCGGCGACTTCTCGAAGATCCCCAACGGGATCGGCTCCGTCGAGCACCGGGTCGACCTCATGTACCAGGGCGTCGTGACGGGGCAGATCACCCTGCCGCGCTGGGTCGAGCTCACCAGCACGACGCCCGCGCGGATGTTCGGCATGTACGGGAAGAAGGGCGTCATCCAGCCCGGAGCCGACGGCGACGTCGTCGTCTACGACCCGGACGGGCACACCTCGATCGGCGTCGGCGAGGGAAGGACGCACCACATGAACATGGACTACTCGGCGTGGGAGGGCTTCGAGATCGACGGGCACGTCGACACCGTGCTGTCGCGCGGCAAGGTCGTCGTCGACGGCGGACGTTACCTCGGCGCCCGGGGCGACGGCCGCTACATCAAGCGCGGCCTCAGCCAGTACCTCGTCTAGGGAGCCGCGCATGGACTTCGGAGTCGTCCTCCAGACCGATCCTCCCGCCGCGCGCACCGTGCAGCTCGCGAAGCTCGCCGAGGCGCACGGCTTCAGCCACGTGTGGACCTTCGACTCGCACCTGCTGTGGCAGGAGCCGTACGTCGTCCACGCGGCGATCCTCGCCGAGACCCGGCGCGTCACGGTCGGCCCGTTCGTGACCAATCCGGCCACCCGCGACTGGACGGTGACGGCGTCGGTGTTCGCGACCCTCAACGAGATGTACGGCAACCGCACGATCTGCGGCATCGGCCGCGGCGACTCGGCCGTTCGCGTCCTCAACGGCAGGCCGACGACGCTGAGGGAGCTGCGCGAGTCGATCCACGTCATCCGCGAGCTCGGCAACTCGCGTCCGGTCGCGCACAACGGCGCGACGCTGCAGTTCCCATGGAGCCGCGGCTCGTCGCTGGAGGTGTGGGTCGCCGCCTACGGCCCGCTGGCGCTCCAGGTCGCCGGCGAGGTCGGCGACGGCTTCATCCTGCAGCTCGCCGACGTCGACATCGCCTCCTGGATGATCGCGACCGTGAAGGACGCCGCCGCGGCGGCCGGCCGCGACCCCGAGTCGCTCTCGTTCTGCGTCGCGGGCCCCATGTACATCGGCGACGACGAGGAGCACATGCGCGACCAGTGCCGCTGGTTCGGCGGCATGGTCGGCAACCACGTCGCCGACATCGTCGCCAAGTACGGCGCCGATGGCGCCATCCCGAAGGAGCTGGCCGACTACATCGCGGACCGCGAGGGCTACGACTACAACTCGCACGGCCGATCCGACAACGACCACGTCGACTTCGTGCCCGACGCCGTCGTCGACCGGTTCTGCGTGCTCGGCACGGCGGACGACCACATCGCCAAGCTCCGCGCGCTGCAGGAGATCGGCGTCACCCAGTTCGCGGGCTACCTCCAGCACGACAACAAGGAGGAGACCCTTCGGGTGTACGGCGAGACCGTCATCCCCGCCCTCACCGAGAGCATCACGGCGAAGAGATGAGCGCGGCGACGATCGAGCCCGGTGCGCCGGCGCCGCCCCGTCGGCCCGGCGGGAGCCGCCGGGCGAGCGCCTGGGGATGGGGAGCGGCCGGCGTGCTGCTGATCGTCGCCGTGTGGGAGGGCTACAAGCTGCTGGGCCCCGACGACGGCGTCGTGATCGGCGGGGCGCGGGTGCTGCCGCGCACGACGGATCTCGCGATGCCCCACGCGTGGGACATGGCGGTCCGGCTGCTGGAGCCCGTCACCCGCTCCGAGGGCGCGCCCGCGCTGTGGGTCGCCGTCGCGCTCGCCGCGCTGACGACCCTCGGCATCGCCGCCGCCGGCTGGCTGATCGGGGTCGTGGTGGGCCTCGGGCTCGCCCTCGTCATGCAGCGCTGGCGGCTGGCCGAGTGGAGCGTCCTCCCCTGGATCGTCCTCAGCCAGACCGTGCCGCTGATCGCGTTCGCTCCGATCGTGCGGGGCTGGGGCGCGCGGATCGAGATCGGCGCGTTCGAGTGGCAGGACTGGATGTCGGTGGCCCTCATCGCGTCGTATCTCGCGTTCTTCCCGATCGCCCTCGGCGCGCTGAGGGGGCTGCAGTCGCCCGACCGGATCCACGTCGAGCTGATGCACGCCTACGCCGCCGGATACTGGAGGACGCTCGTCGCGCTGCGCCTGCCCGCCGCCGTGCCCCACCTGCTGCCGGCGCTGCGGCTGGCCGCGGCGAACGCGGTCGTCGGCGCGGTCGTCGCCGAGGTCTCGACGGGGATGCAGGGCGGCATCGGCCGTGTGCTCATCCAGTTCGCGGGCCAGGCCTCGGGCGACCCGGCGAAGGCGTGGGGGCCGATCTTCGGCGCCGTCGCGCTGGGGCTCGTGGCGGCGGGAGCGGCGGCGATGCTCGGTCTGCTGCTGAAGGACTACCGGCGAGGGGAGGCGACATGACGATCGCCGACGCGCACGACGTCGCCGACGCGGTCTCCGTCGCCGGGGCGTCCAAGGTCTTCCCGGGAAGGCGCGGCGAGGTGCACGCCCTCGACGACGTCTCGCTGACCGTGCGCGCCGGCGAGTCCGTGTCGCTGATCGGCCCGTCCGGGTGCGGCAAGTCGACCCTCCTGCGCCTGATCGCCGACCTCGACTCGCCGACCTCGGGCTCGGTGCAGGTCTTCGGGAAGCCGGCCTCGCGCGCCCGGCGCGATCAGGACTACGGCATCGCCTTCCAGCAGGCGGGCCTGCTGCCCTGGCGCACCGTCGCCGCGAACATCGGCCTGCCCCTCGAGCTTCACGGCGTCCCCGCCGCCGAGCGCCGCGCGCGCGTCGGCGACCTCGTGGACCTCGTCGGCCTCGCCGACTTCGCCGACCGCCACCCCGACCAGCTGTCCGGCGGGATGCAGCAGCGTGTGGCGATCGCGCGGGCGCTGGCCGAGCGGCCGCGGCTGCTGCTGATGGACGAGCCGTTCGGGGCGCTCGACGAGATGACGCGCGAGCGGATGCAGACCGAGCTCTCGCGCATCGCCGCCGAGACGGGCGCCGCCGTCGTGTTCGTGACGCACTCGATCCCCGAGGCGGTCTTCCTCTCCGACCGCGTCGTGGTGATGTCGCCCCGGCCGGGGCGGATCACGGACATCGTCGGGACGGGTCTCGGCGCCGACGTCGCCCGCGACGACGCCCTGCGCGAGTCGCCGCGCTTCTTCGAGCGCGTCACCGCGGTGCGCGAGGCGCTGCACGGCGCTCCCGTCCCTGGGCGAGGGCGGGAGCGCCGATGACGCTCTCCTCCGCTCCCTCGCCGACGGCGCAGCAGGGCCTGCGCATCCTCGCCCCTATCGCGCTCGGGGTCGTGGGCCTCGGGCTGTGGCAGTTCCTCGTGAGCGTGGTGGGCGTCTCCGACTATCTGCTGCCCAGCCCCGCCGCGATCGTCGGAGAGCTCGTCGCGTTCGCCCCGGCCATCGCGGGAGCCGCCGCCGTGACGGGAGCGAACGCGCTCGTGGGGCTCGTCGTCGGCATGGTCGTCGCGGTGACGCTCGCCGCCCTGGCCTCGCGCTGGCACGCCGTCGACGCGATGGCGTCTCCCGTCGTCGCGGCGCTCGCGGTCGTCCCGATCGTCGCGCTCGCCCCCGTGCTCAACTCGATGTTCGGCGCCGACAGCCAGTTCGGCCGGCAGGCGATCGCGGCGCTCGCCGCTTTCGTGCCGGTCTTCGTCAACGCGCTTCGCGGCCTGCGCCAGGCACGGCCCATCCATCGCGAGCTCCTGCACGCCTACGCCGCCACGGGCGCGCAGGCCTTCCGCTTCGTGACCCTCCCCTCCGCCGTGCCCCATCTGATGACCGGCATCCGCCTGGCGAGCTCCCTCGCGGTCATCTCGGCGCTCGTGGCCGAGTACTTCGGCGGGCCGCGCGGGGGCCTGGGCAGCTTCATCTCGACCTCGGCGGCCACGAGCGCGTACGCGCGGGCCTGGGCGTACGTCGTGGCCGGCATCGTCATCGGCCTCGCGTTCTTCCTCGTCACGGCGCTGCTCGAGCGTCTCGTGCTGCGACGCATCCCGTCCGGAGCGACGTCGTGACGCCGGCCGTCCGCTCGCGCCGTCCGGTCCGCATCCATCCGCACCACCCCGTCGCACACGAACCCGAAAAGGAATGACATGAGCCACAGCACACGTCGCCGCAGGGCGACAGGCGCCCTCGCCGTCCCGGCCCTCCTCGTCCTCTCCGCCTGCTCCGGCGACGGGGGAGGGACCGACAGCGCCGGGGAGGAGCTGACACCGGTCGTCCTGCAGCTGCAGTGGCTGCCGCAGGCGCAGTTCGCCGGCTACTTCGCCGCCGTCGAGCAGGGCTTCTTCGCCGAGGAGGGGCTCGAGGTGGAGATCGTCCCGTCCGGCGGCGACATCGTCCCGCAGGACGCCCTGGCGAACGGCGACGCCGACTTCGCGATCGCGTGGGTGCCCAAGGTGCTCGGATCGATCGAAGCCGGCGCGAACCTCACCAACATCGCGCAGATCTTCCAGCGCTCGGGCACCCTGCAGGTCTCCTGGGCCGACTCGGGCATCGAATCGGTCGCCGACTTCGAGGGCCAGCGCATCGGCTCGTGGGGCTACGGGAACGAGTGGGAGATCTTCGCGGCGATGGCCGACGAGGGTCTGGACGCGTCGACCGTGCAGATCATCACGCAGGACTTCAACATGAACGCCTTCCTGCAGGGCGACATCGACGCGGCGCAGGCGATGACCTACAACGAGTACGCGCAGCTGCTGGAGACGGTCGACCCCGACACGGGAGAGCTCTACCGGCCCGAGGACTTCACCGTCATCAGCTACGAGGACACGACGGGCGCCATGCTGCAGGACGCCGTCTGGGCGGACGCCGAGCGGCTCGAGAGCGACGCCGCATACGCCGAGACCGCCGTCTCGTTCCTCAAGGCCGTCGTCAAGGGATGGGTCTTCGCGCGCGACGACCCGGAGGAGGCCGCCGAGACCACGATCGCCCAGGGGTCGGGCTGGGGCCCGAGCCACGAGCTGTGGATGATGAACGAGACGAACAAGCTCATCTGGCCCTCGCCGGACGGCGTGGGCGTCGTCGACGAGACGGCGTGGGATCGCACGGTCTCGGCCGCACTCGCCGCCGTCAACGAGACCGGTGCGCGCCTCATCACCGCGGAGCCGCCCGCGACGGCGTACTCGAACGAGTACATCCAGGAGGCGCTCGACGCCCTCGAGGGCGAAGGCCTCGATCTCACGGGAGACGATTTCGCCCCCCTCGAGGTCGAGCTGCAGGAGGGCGGCAGCTGACGTCGTCCCGATCGGGGACACCACATCCGGGCCGGCGGCCTCGCGGGACCGCCGGCCCCTCAGGAGAGGCACCCATCCATGACCGGCACAGATCCGTCGACCGGCGCCGACTCGTCGCTCGACGCGCTCGCCCACGACCTCGACCGCGCGCACGTGTTCCACTCCTGGGCGGCGCAGGGGGCGCTCGACCCGCTCGTGATCGCGGGCGGGTCGGGGACCCGTGTCTGGGACCACGCAGGCAGGACCTATCTCGACTTCTCCAGCCAGCTCGTCAACGTCAACATCGGGCATCAGCACCCCGTCGTGGTCCGCGCGATCCAGGAGCAGGCGGCGCAGCTGGCCACCGTCGCGCCGTCGACCGCGCACCTCGCCCGCGGCGAGGCCGCGAAGCGCATCGTCGCCCGCGCCCCGGAGGGCTTCCGCAAGGTCTTCTTCACCAACGGGGGCGCCGACGCCAACGAGAACGCGATCCGCCTGGCGCGGCTGCACACGGGGCGCGACAAGGTCGTGTCGGCCTACCGCTCGTACCACGGCAACACCGGCGCGGCGATCGTGTCCACGGGCGACTGGCGGCGCGTCCCGAACGAGTACGCCCGCGGGCACGTCCACGTGTTCGGCCCCTATCTCTACCGCAGCGAGTTCTGGGCCACCACGCCCGAGCAGGAGTCCGAGCGGGCGCTCCGCCACCTGGAGCGCGTCGTGCAGGCCGAGGGCCCGGGATCCGTCGCCGCGGTCCTGCTCGAGTCGGTGCCCGGGACCGCCGGCGTCCTCGTCCCGCCGCCCGGGTACCTGGCCGGGGTGCGCGCGATCTGCGACCGGTACGGCATCGTGCTCGTCCTCGACGAGGTGATGGCCGGCTTCGGCCGCACGGGGCGCTGGTTCGCCTTCGAAGGGCACGACGTCGTCCCCGACCTCATCGCCTTCGCGAAGGGGGTCAACTCCGGCTACGTGCCCGTGGGCGGCGTCATCATCTCCGACGAGATCGCCGCGGGCTTCGACGAGCGGGTCTTCCCGGGCGGCCTCACCTACTCGGGGCACCCGCTGGCGGCGGCGTCCATCGTCGCGGCCCTCGACGCGATGGAGGACGAGGGGATCGTGGAGAACGCCCGCCGCGTCGGCGACGATGCGATCGCCCCCGCCCTCGCGGAGCTCGCCGAGAGACACGAGGTCGTGGGAGAGGTGCGCGGCGACGGCGTGTTCTGGGCGATCGAGCTCGTCGCCGACCGCGCGACGCGAGAGCCGCTGCCGGACGCCGCGATGGCGGCGCTCAAGAAGGACCTGGTCGGCCGCGGCCTGCTGCCGTTCGTGCAGGACAACCGCATCCACGTCGTGCCGCCCTGCGTCGTCACCGACGACGAGGTGGCCGAGGCGGTCGCCCTCTACGACGAGGCGCTCGCCGCCCTCCCGCGCTGAAGCGCGGGACGCAGCGGGTCGAAGAGCGTCGTCGGCAGCAGCGACGAGGAGCCGGTGAGCGCGAGGTCGGCGAGGATCTCGCCGACGACGGGCACGAACTTGAAGCCGTGCCCGCTGAAGCCGCACGCGATCTGCACCTGCTCGTGCAGCGGGTGGGCGCCGATGACGAAGTGCTCGTCGGGGGTGACCGAGTAGAGGCACGTCTTGGCCTGGACGAGCTCCCCCGTCAGCCGGGGGAACAGCTGCAGCGCGCGCCGGCGCATGTCGTCGACCTCGTCGTCGTGGACGGTGCGGTCGATCGTCTGCGGCGTCGTCGGCGTGCCCCTGCGGAAGTACCCGAGCTTGAGGCCGCCGCGCGGCCCGTCGGTCATGGGGAAGCCGTAGATCTGCCCGTTGCCGTGCGTCTCCTCGATGTAGACCGGATGGCGCGCGTCGCTGTAGCTCTCGTACGGCACCCGATCGGTGTCCTCCGGCGCGAACCAGTAGAAGACCATCCGGTCGATGGCCAGGGGCAGGCCGAGCTCGGGCAGGATCTGCGGCGCCCACGGCCCGGGCGTGACGACGAGCCTGTCCGCCCCGTAGGCGCCCCGCGTCGTGACGACCTCCACGCCACCGCCCGGCGTCGCCTGCCAGTGCGTGACGGGCTCGTGGAACCGCAGCGCGGCGCCCTTGCGCGCCGCGACCTCGGCGTTCGCGATGGTCGTCTCCTCCGGGCGCACGTAGCCGGCGTTCGCCTCGTAGACGGCCATCGCGTCGTCGGCGGGGTCCATGGTCGGGAACCGGCGCCGGATCTCCTCCGCGTCGAGGATCTCGTGGGCGAGGCCGTGCAGCTCGGCGGCGCTCCTGCTGCCCGTGAACGTCACGTCGTCCGGGTCGCCGATGTAGACGCCTCCGCAGAGCTCCATGATCGCGCGACCCGACTCCTCCTCGAGCCGGCGCCATCCCTCGTAGGCGCGTCGCAGCAGCGGCACGTACTCCGGGCTCTCGAAGTACGACTGCCGGACGATGCGGGTCCCGCCGTGCGCGGCTCCCTGATCGTGCCCGGGCGCGAACGTCTCGAGCCCGAGAACGCGTGCGCCGCGCCCGGCGAGGCTGTTCGCCGCGGCGCCTCCCATCGATCCGACGCCGAGGACGATGACGTCGTAGTGCTCCATCGGTGCGCTCCTCCCTCCTCGGCTCAGCGGCGGATGTGCGTCATCTCCGCGTCGAACAGCGGCTCGGCCCGCACCGTCGCCGCCTGCCGTTCGGCGAAGTACTCGATCTCGAGCCGCGTCCCGGGCTCGGCCAGGCGGGCGGGGAGCCAGGCGTAGGCGATCGACGCGCCGATCGTGTACCCCTGGTCGGCGCTCGCGACGTACCCGACCGCGGCGGTCTCGTCGGCCGCGTACACGGGCTCGCCGCCGAGCACGACGCGTGCGGGGTCGTCGAGGACGAGCGGCACGAGCCGGCGCGGCGCGGCGCGGGTCGCGAGCGCGTCCCTGCCGACGAAACCGGCCTTGCCCATCCGCACGGCGAAGCCGAGCCCGGCCTCCTCGGGGGTGTGCTCGCGGTTCATGTCGGCGCCGAACGCGCGGTAGCCCTTCTCAAGCCGCAGGGAGTTGAACGCGCGTCGTCCCGCCGCGATGACGCCGGAGGGCTGCCCCGCCTCCCAGAGCGTGTCCCAGAGGTACAGGCCGTGATCGGCCGTCGTGTACAGCTCCCATCCGAGCTCTCCGACGTAGCTCACGCGGAGGGCGAGCACGGGTGCCCCGGCGACGCGGATCGACCGGGCGCGGAAGTACCCGAAGCCGGAGTGCGAGACGTCGTCGTCGGTCACGCGCTGCAGGACCTCCCGCGCGCGAGGCCCCCACAGGCCGATGCCGCAGCCTCCGGGGGACGCCGGCCGGACGGACACCCCCGGGGGCGCATGCTCGACGAGACGGACGCGGTCGGGCTCGCCGTTCGTCCCGACGAGGTACCGTTCCTCGCCCAGGCGCGTGACGGTGACGTCGGAGAGGATGCCGCCGCGGTCGTCGAGGAGGAGGCCGTAGACGACGCGCCCGATCGCGACGTCGACGTCGTTCGTCAGGAGGCGCTGCAGGAGCTCCGTGGCCCCGGGGCCCTCCACCTCGAGCCGGGGGAGGGGGGAGAGGTCGTACAGCGCGACGGCGGTGCGGGTGACGTGCGCCTCGGCGGCCGCGATGGGCGACCAGCCCTCGCCCGCCCACGCGTCCCGTGCCGGAACCGTCGTGAGCCCGTCGAGCAGGTGCGCGTTCGCCTCGAACCAGAGGGGCCGCTCCCATCCGCCGCCCTCGCCGAACACGGCGCCCTGCGCGACGTGGCGCGGATGGAACGGGCTCGTGCGCAGCCCGCGCAGTCGTGCCGTCGGCCGGTGGGGATGGCGGATGTCGTAGACCTCGTCGTACGCCTCCTCCGCCCGCTCGCGTGTGAACGCGCGGCTGACGAGCGCCGGATCGAAGCGCGAGTGGTCGAGGCCGTGGGTGTCGATGCCGGGGTCGCCGGAGACGATCCAGTCGGCCATGACCTGCGCGACGCCCGCGGACTGCGTGACCCAGACGGCCTGCGCGAGCCAGACCCCCTCCGTCCCCGGCACGGGGCCGAGCAGGGGGCCGCCGTCGGGCGTGAACGAGAAGATGCCGTTGAATCCCGTGTCGAAGGCGACGTCGCGCAGCTCGGGCAGCAGCCGCCTCGCCTCCTCCCACGACGGGGCGAAGTCGTCCCAGGTGAGCGGATGCATGGCCGGGTGCACGCCGGTCGCGGCGAACTCGTCCGCCGATGCGATCTGCGACTGCTCGAGCGGGATGGGGCGGTGGTTGTAGGCGCCGACGCCGATGCGGTCGACGTATTCGCGCAGGTAGAGGGAGAAGTCCTGATGGCGCAGCATGGGCCGCGACGTCTCGTCGAGCGGGGTGTTCCGCCCGGCCAGAGACGGCACGGGCCCGCTGTGGCCGAAGCCGTGCTCCATCGGCTGCATCGGGAGCTCGAACCCGAGCACGTCGCGCGAGATGCCCGGACCCCACAGGCCGGCGCAGGACACGACGACGTCGGCGGGCACGTGCTCGGGGGCCGCATCGCGGGAGGGGACGGGGACGACCTCGACGCCCGTGACCCGGCCGCCCTTCCTCGCGATGCCGACCACGCGCGTCGACCCGACGATGCGGGCGCCCCTGTCCGCGGCCCGCTCGGCCTGCCAGCGGACGGCCGGCACGGACTTGACGACGCCGTCGGTGGGGGTGAGGAAGCCGCCGAGCACGGACGCCGGGTCGAGGCCCGGCCAGAGCCTCGCGCACTCGTCGGCATCCACGAGGGAGGAGGGCACGCCCCACGACGAGGCGAGCCCGTGACGTCGCCGGAGGTCGTGGAGGCGCTCGGGCGTGGTCGCGATCTCCAGGCCGCCCACGCGCTTGACGAGCCACTGCCCGTCGAGCCGGACGCCGTCGAGCTTGTCGAGCGTGCGCGCGGCGAGCCTCGTCATGGTGCGGTCGGCGGTGGTCTGGAAGACGAAACCGGGGGCGTGGGACGACGACCCGCCCGTGACGTAGAGCGGCCCCTGGTCGAACACGGTCACGTCGGCGATGCCGCGCAGGGTGAGCTCGTCGGCGAGGGCCGAGCCCACCACCCCGAGCCCGACGATCACGACGCGCGGCTGTGCGGCGAGGGGGGAGAGCTCGGCCACGGATCACCTCGACTCGACATGGTGTTGCTCTATTCGCAACGACGTGTAGATCGCGCAACACGCTACGGGCTCCCGCATGCTCCGGCAAGAGCGCGTCGACGAGGGAGACCCGATGTTTACATCGGCGTTACGCGGGCCTCGGTCTCGTCCGGTCAGCGCAGGCCCGAGGCGATCGCCGCTGCGGCCGCTGCGGCGCGGGACGACACGCCGAGCTTCCGGTAGAGGTGGCTCGTGTGGAACTTGACCGTGTTCTCGCTGATGCCCAGCGTCGTCGCGATCTGGCGGTTCCGTTGCCCCGCCGCGATCAGGCGCAGCACGTCCCGCTCGCGCGGGGCGAGATCCCAGCCGGAGGTCGCAGGAGGGGGAGCGTCGAGGGGAAGCGTCACGTCGATCTCCGACCCCCAGCCCGGCACGCCCGTCAGCTCGGCGCGGCCGCCGAGGATCGAGACGCGCGCCTGCACCTGCCGCAGTTCCGCGACGGAGCCGTCGAGTGCGCCCGCTCCGTCGTCGCGCAGCTTGATGAGGAGGTTCGTCCCGTCGCAGTCCCACTGGATGCGGACGCGCGTCGTGTCGGGCTGATCGTTGAAGGCGAGCACGGCGCTGCGGACGATGGCGCGAGCGGCATGGGCGACCTCTCCGGGCAGGGCGCGTCCGTCCGCCGGCGGTTCGACGAACTGCACGTCCAGCCTGCCGAAACGGGTGAGCGGGCGAAGGTCTGCGCGGAGCCGTTCGAAGGCGCTCGCGACGGGCTCCTCGGTGAGCGCGACGACGACGTCGCTGCGGGTCTTCGCGTGCACGAGTGCTGTCGTCGCGAGCTCGACGGCGGCTGCGCGGGCTCGGCGGTCGTCGATCCCCGTGTTGCGGAGGAGGGCGAGCAGGGACTCCAGATCGGTCGCATGGCTTTCGGTGAGCTCCGTCGTCACCCGCAGCCGCTCGGCCGACGCGGCGCGCGACTCGACGAGGTATGCGGGGCTGGCGTCCGAGACCTGCTGTCGGATCCGCGTCGCGGCCATCTCCCACACGATCCGCACGTATGCGCTCGCGGTCGTCGTGTCCTCGAGCGCCGCCGCATCCTCCGCGTCCGGTTCGCACAGCACGAGGATCGCGCCGGTCGGTGCGGCGAGCGCGAGGACGGGACGGTCCTGTCCGCCGATCCGCGCGGTGCGGACGTCCTCGCCCGAGGCGAGGCGCCGCCGCACGTCCTCGAGCTCGAGGATGGAGGCGTGCTCGGTGATCTCGGGGTCGCCGGCCTTCTTCTGCGGGCGGCCCGTGCAGTCCTCCGTGAAGATCAGCAGGGCGCGATGGCCCACGACCTCGCGCAGCGCCTGTCGAAGTCGCTGCGCGATCTCCGGGAGGGTCGCCGTGGCGACGGCCGCCACGGACGCGGCCGTCGCGGGGCTGGTGTGGGAGAGAGGGGAGAGGTGGGCTGCCACGACATCAGGGTAGTCGTGTGACGACGCATGACCATAACCACCCGTTCGGGTGGCACAACGGGTCGAATGGGTGATGGCGCCCACCCGTATCGCGCGACGACGATGGACATCATGTCTGAGACGTCCGCCGCAGCGCTTTCCCTTGTCGTCGACGAGATCGTCGAAGCCGCACGAGGTGTGGACCCCGCAGAGCTGGACGCGGTCGCGGATGCGATCGCCGGCGCCGAGCGCGTCTTCGTCCTCGGACAAGGGCGCTCCGGCATCGCCCTGAAGGCCTTCGCGATGCGTCTCATGCACCTCGGCCTCGAGACGCACGTCGTGGGCGAGACGACCTCTCCCGCGGTGCGCGAGGGCGATGCGCTCGTCGTGGCGTCGGGCTCCGGGACGACCGAGACCGTCGTCCGTGGGGCGCGCAAGGCCGCTGAGCTGGGCGTGACCGTCATCGCGATCACCGCCGAAGCCGACTCGCCGCTGTCGCAGACGGCGCACGTGGTGCTGCGCGTCCGCGCGGCCGTCAAGACCGACCACGGCTCCGCCGCGTCGCAGCAGTACGCGGGCAGCCTGTTCGAGCAGACCGTCCTGCTCGTCGGCGACGCCGTCTTCCAGGCGCTCTGGCAGCGCAGCGGCACGGCCGCGGAGGACCTCTGGCCCCGCCACGCGAACCTCGAATAGATCCCATCGAAAGGAAACACCCCATGACGAAGCTTCAGGTCGCCATCGACCTCCTCAGCACGGACGCCGCGCTCGAACTGGCCGGAAAGGTCGCGCCCTACGTCGACATCATCGAGCTGGGGACGCCGCTCATCAAGAGCGAGGGCCTCAGCGTCATCCGCGCCGTCAAGGACGCACACCCCGACAAGACGGTCTTCGCCGATCTGAAGACGGCCGACGCGGGCGCGCTCGAGGCGCAGATCGCCTTCGATGCCGGAGCGGACCTCGTGACCGTGCTCGGCACGGCCGACGACTCGACGATCGCGGGTGCGGTGTCGGTCGCGAAGGACAAGGGCAAGGGCGTGGTCGTCGACCTCATCGGCGTCGCCGACAAGGCCGCCCGTGCCCGTGAGGTGCACGCGCTCGGAGCCGAGTTCGTCGAGTTCCACGCGGGCCTCGACGAGCAGGCGCAGCCGGGCTTCAGCCTTGGCACGCTGCTCGAGGCGGGAACCGCGTCGAACGTGCCGTTCTCGGTGGCGGGCGGCGTGAGCACCGCGACGATCGCTGATGTGCAGAGCGCAGGCGCGCAGGTCGCCGTCGCAGGCGGAGCGATCTACTCCGCCGAGGACCCCGCAGCGGCCGCCAAGGCGCTGCGCGACGCGATCGTCTGAGAGAGCACGGGTTCCTCCGAGCCCGATGAACGATCATCCGGTCGTTCTTGGCATGATGCATAGGTGACACCTTCCCGGCCGCGCCTCACCTGGACGCGTGCGGTTGCCTACGCTCTCGCGGCCTCGGGGCTCGTCGTCCTCGCGCTCATGGCGGTCTTCGCCTCGCGCTGGATGACGAGCTTCGGGCCGGTCCAGGACTTCGTCCGCGCCTACCCCGGCGAGTACGAGCTCCCCTCCTTCGTGAAGACGGGCATCCCCGCCTGGGCGTCGTGGACGCACTTCCTCAACGCGTTCTTCCTCGTGCTGGTCATCCGGTCTGGGCTCCGCGTGCGGGGCGAGAAGGTCGCGGGAGGGCTGTGGTCGTCGAAGCGCGTGAAGAAGCGCCGGATGAGCCTCGCGCTCTGGGCGCACATCGCGATCGACGTCCTGTGGCTCGTCAACGGGGTCGTTTTCGTCGTGCTGCTCTTCGCCACCGGTCACTGGGCGCGGATCGTGCCGACGAGCTGGGAGGTCTTCCCGAACGCGCTCTCGGCGCTCATCCAGTACGTCTCGCTCGATTGGCCGACGCACAACGGATGGGTGAACTACAACGCGCTGCAGCAGCTGAGCTACTTCGCCGTGACGTTCCTCGCGGCCCCCGTCGCCGCGGTCACGGGCTTCCGGCTCAGCGCCTTCTGGCCGAAGGGGAACGAGCGCCTGACACGCGCCTTCCCGCTGGAGTGGGCGAAGGCGCTGCACTTCCCGACGATGCTCTTCTTCGTGGCGTTCGTCGTCGTGCACGTGGGCCTCGTGTTTGCCACGGGTGCGCTGCGCAACCTCAACCACATGTACGCCGGTCAGGACGCCGTCAGCTGGACCGGGTTCTGGATCTTCGCGCTGTCGCTCGTGGCGATGGTGTCCGGCTGGTTCCTCGTGAAGGACCGCGTCATCGCCCCCATCGCGAAGCTCTTCGGGGACGTCCGCCTGCGCAAGTGAGCGCGAGCAGACCCGGCCCGCCCCGATCGCCAGCGACAATCCATCCCACCCGCGAGAATGCGTCCAGCGCGCGCATTCTGACCGTGCAGGTGGATTGTCGCTGAGGAGGGGCGGGGCAACCAGGGGGCGGGAGACCGGTCAGGCCGCGGGCTCGTCCTCGAGGCAGTCGAGGTCGTGGGCGCCGGGCCGCGCGTGCGGGACGCCCTGCTCCACAGGCAGGCTCGCATCCTTCTCCCACCCGGACCACGAGTCGACGTAGAGCGCGACCGGCTGCGACAGGAGGGCCCCGAGGAAGACGAGCGCCGAGCTCGCGACGCCGCCGCCGCAGTACGCCGCCACCTCGTGGCGTCCGAGCGCTCGGCGCGCCAGCATCCATCTCCGCAGCTCCGCCGGTGGACGCAGCAGGCCGCCGTCGTCGACGATCTCGTGCGCCGGCGCGTGCACCGCACCGGGGATGTGCCCCGTGCGCGGGTGATCGACCAGCCCGTGGAACGCGCTCGCGGGGCGCCCGTCGAGCAGGGTCCCGAGGCGCGCGACCTCGGCGGCCTCGGCGGCGTCGAGGACGCGCAGCGGCGGCGTCGACGAGGCGACGGGCCCGGGATCCCGCTCCTCGCCCCCGACGGCGTCCCTCGCCGGGGTGCCGACGTCGCCGCCCGCCGCGACCCACGCCGGCAGCCCTCCGTGCAGGAGCGAGACGTCGGGGACGCCGGCGTGCGTCAGCGTGAACCAGGCGCGGGTCGCCGACGCGAGCTCCGCCGCATTCCGCGTGTAGAGGACGATCCGTCGCGGCTCCGGTCCGCGCCAGCGCGCCGCACGCCTGCGCACGGCGTCGGCGTCGGGGAGGGGCAGATGGCCGCTGGAGGCCGTCGGCGTGCCCGCGAAGTCCGCCCGGACGTTCGTGCGCACCGCGCCGGGGATGCTTCCCGACCCCCGGCCCGGTCCGTCGGGCGCGCGCCACGGCGCCACCTCGACGAAGACCAGGGACGAGCGTGCACGGAGGGCGTCGTCCGCGTTCAGCAGCAGATCGGCTGCGCCGGGCATCGGCTACCAGCCGATGCGATCGGTCGTGTGCGGGACGAACTCGACCGGCAGGCTGTCCTTCAGCGCGTTGTAGATCCGGCAGCGCTTCTTGTACTCCTCGACGAGCTCGTCGGCGCCGCGGTGGTCGACGCCCTCGATGAAGCACTCCATGATGAGCCGGCCCAGGTAGTCGCCCTCGACGCGTCGCTCGACGCGCGCGAAGATCTCCACGCGGCGGTCGGGCTGCCCCTCCTCGACGAAGTCCTGGCGGAAGGCGTTGAGGGCGCACGACACGAGCGACGCCACGAGCAGGTCGAGCGAGCTCGCGGCCTCGCCGGGCGCTCCGCTGCGGATCGACCCGTCGGAGACGATCTCGAATCCGCCGTCGCCGATGACGTAGCGTCCGCGGACGTCCGTCATACGTCCGTGGACGTTGCTCGCGACGACGATGCGATCGTTCATGTGACGGCTTTCTGCAGGGGCGGACCGGCAGAAGCGACGTTAGCAACGCGGGACGCCGACCCGCCCCGTCGTTGAGAAGTCTTACGGTCGGTCAGGCGGATGGGCGCAGCTGCTCGGAGAGGAGCCCCACGACACGGGTGAGGCTCCTGTTGTCCTCGTCGAGCACGTGCACGCGCTGTTCGAGCTCCTCGACGCGGGCGATCAGGTCGGCGCGGCTCATCCCGGCGTAGCGTGCCGCGCCCGAAGGGTCGTCGCCGTAGTCGTAGCTGCCGTCGTCGTAGCGGGCGAGCCACTGGCGCAGCGACTGCTGGCCGACGTCGAACTCCTCCGCGACCTCCCGGATGATCGAACGGTTGCGCGGCTCATCCTGGCGGCGTCTGAGCACGGTCTCGACCGACCGCGTACGGACCTCGTCGCTGTACTTTCGCTCGAATGCCATATCGGTTTCCTATCGTGCGTCGCGATAACTCTATCGTCGCGGTGCTGACGTCTCAGGTGCGTCCTGACGTCTTGGACCACTCCGACCACGATCCGACGTACACGGGCGCCGCGACGCCGATCGAGGCGAGGGCGAGAGCCTGCACGCTCGCCGCGACGCCGCTGCCGCAGGAGAGCACGAGCGGCCGCTCCGCGGGGTCGATGCCGATCGTCTCGGCGTAGGCCGCCCGGACGGCGCCGGGATCGAGGATCCGTCCGTCCCGCGCGAGCAGGCGCGTCGGCACGTTCACGGCGCCGGGGATGTGCGCGTGGTCGCCGCCGTAGGCCTCGGGCGTGCGCGCGTCCACGAGAACCGACGCCTCGTCGCGCCCGGCGACCTCGGAGCGGACGGCGACGACGGCGTGGTCCCTCGTGAAGGCCGAGGCGTCCGTCGCGGGGAGCGTCGCCGGTCGGGGAAGGGCGGCGAGATCGTCGGAGTGCGCTCCGTTGAGGAACGACACGTCGCGCAGACCCGCCCAGCGGAGCGTGACCCAGGCGCGTGCGGCGGCCGCGAGGTCGCGCGGCGTCCTGGCGACGAGGACGACCGGGGTCGGGGGCGTCAGGCCGGCGGACGCGAGGCGCCGCACGAGGGGGCCGTGCTTCGGGAGCGGGCGGGCGCCGGTGCGCGGGCCCTCCTCGCCCGAGACGTCGTCGAGCGTCAGGCGCAGGGAGGCGGGCGGCGACGGCTCGCCGGCGTCGCCCGCGACCTCGATCGCGACGGCCGACTCCGCGGCGAGGCGCGCGGTCGCCTCGTCGAGCGTGACGAGAGGAGTGGCGGCGGGCAGGGGCGAGGAGGACGGGGATGCGGGCATGGTGTCCTCTCAGTCCGTGACGACGAGGCCGGGGCCCCCGGAGATGTCGGCCGGGAGGAGACCCCTCAGCTCGCGCTCCTCCTCGGGGGTCGGCACCCAGCGGCTCGCCGTGAGGTTCTCGTCGAGCTGGCCGGGGACGGTCACGCCCGCGATCACGCTCGTGACCGTCGGCTGCGCGAGCAGCCAGCCCAGGGCCGCAGCGGTCGGGGTGATGGCGCGCTCCCTCGCGAACTCCTCGAACCGTCCGAGCGCGTCCCACGGGGCGGAACGCAGCAGGTTGTGCTTCAGATTGGTGATCTTCGCCCCCGCCGGGGAGCGCCCCTCGCGATACTTGCCGGTGAGCAGGCCGTTCTGCAGTGGGAAGTACGGGATGAACCCCAGCCCGTAGCGACGGAGGGCGGGGATCAGCTCCTCCTCGGGGCGGCGCCAGAGGAGGTTGTACTCGTCCGTGGTCGACGCGAAGCGCGTGAGCCCCCGCTCGCGGGCCGTGTGGTCGGCCTCGGCGATGCGCCACGCGGCGAAGTTGGACGCGCCGATGTAGCGCACCTTGCCCGCGTGCACGAGGTCGTCGAGCGCCTCGAGCGTCTCCTCGATCGGCGTGTGCGCGTCGGGGAAGTGGATCTGGTAGAGGTCGATGTAGTCGGTGTCGAGCCGCCGCAGCGAGTCCTCGACGGAGGCGACGACGTACTTGCGGGAGCCCGTCAGCGCGTACGAGGGACCCCTCGTCTCCCGCAGCGCGCGGCCGAACTTCGTCCCGATCACGACCTGCTCGCGCCGGCCGCGCAGGGCGCGTGCGAACAGCGTCTCGCTGAGGCCCGGCTCGTCGCCGTATCCCTCGGCGAGATCGAAGTACGTCACCCCCAGGTCGAGGGCGCGGTCGACGATGGCCGTCACGGCCTCGGGGCCGGCCGCCCGCATGCCGGAACGGCCGAACGTGCTCGCGCCGACGCCGAGCTGCGACAGCACGAGGCCGGACGCCCCGAGCGCCCGGTAGCCGTCGGGGAGGGTGGGGGACGGCAACGCCATGATGACCTCCTAATTAAAATCAAATATAGATTGCATTGGAATACGATAGATCACGATACTTGATTACACAGTATTTCCTATGAGATTGAAACGCTCCACAACTCCTGGATACTCGCCTTCTATACGGATCGCATAGCCGACGCAGCCCGCCGCCTCGGGCGTCGAACATCCAGAAAGAAGGAACATCGTGAGGACAACCCTTCGCCGTGGTCTCCGCGTCGCGGCCGTCGCGCTCGCCGCGGGGTCGATCGTGCTGAGCGGCTGCGCATCGCCCGCCGAGGAGCAGGCGGACGTATCCGGCGTCGCCGAGGAGGACCGCTACGGCGGAACGCTGAACATCGGCCTGTCGGCCGACCCGCTCGGCGTGGACGCCGCCGTCGTGAACCAGGTCTGGCGCCACGTCGCCCGCGCGCTCTCCGACTCCCTCGTGTTCCTCGACCCGGAGACGCAGGAGATCGAGCCCTGGCTCGCCACGGACTGGACCGTGAGCGAGGACGCGCGCACGTACAGCTTCACGCTGCGCGACGACGTCACGTTCAACGACGGCACGGCGCTCACGGGCGAGGTCGTCAAGGCGAACCTCGAGAGCCTCGCACGGCCCGGCATCCATACGAGCGCGCGGGCCATCGTCGAGGGCATCTCCTCGATCACGGTGCCCCGCGAGGACGAGGTGGTCGTCGAGTTCGCGGAGCCCAACGCGGCGTTCCTCCCCAGCCTCTCCCGGGCGCACGCGGGCATCGTCTCGCAGGCGAGCGCGGAGGCGCCCGTCGAGGAGCGGCAGAAGAGCCTCGACGGCAGCGGCCCGTTCCGGCTCGTGTCCTACACCGACAACCAGGAGATCGTGCTCGAGGCGCGCGAGGACTACGACTGGGCGCCCGACTACTACGAGCACGAGGGTCGTGCCTACCTCGACGGCGTCACCTACAAGATCATCCCCGAGGACTCGGTCCGCAACGGCGCCGTCCAGAGCGGCGACCTCGACTTCATCTACTGGGTCGACGCGAACTACATCCCCGAGCTCGAGGCCTCGGGGCTCACGATCAGCTACAGCGCGGTGAACCCCGCGACGGGCACCGAATGGCCCGTGAACACGTCGTCGCCGCTGCTGCAGGACGTCCGCGTGCGGCAGGCGCTTCAGCACGGCGTCGACCGCGCGTCGCTCGCCGCCATCTCGTCGAACGGCGTGTACCTCGTCCCCAAGGGGCCGCTCAGCGAGGAGAACCCGTACTTCTCCGATCAGAGCGAGTACCTCGCATACGACCCCGAGCTCTCGGCCGACCTGCTCGACGAGGCGGGATGGGACGAGATCGGCAGTGACGGCATCCGCGTGAACGACGCCGGCGAACGGCTGTCGCTGCGCTTCCCGCGCGACGGCGCCGTCGAGCAGATCGTCCAGGAGCAGTGGAAGCAGATCGGCGTCGAGCTCGTGCTCGACCCGCCGCTCGCGGCGGAGGCGAACGAGAAGCTCCTGTCGGGCGAGTACGACCTCGCCTACTGGTACCACTCCTCGCCCGACGCCGACGTCCTGCGCGCCAACTACGGCGTGGCGACGGGATCCAACCGGGCTTTCATCGCCGAGGACGACGAGCGCGGGCAGGAGCTGGACGCACTCCTGCAGGAGCAGAACACCCTGCTCGACCACGACGCCCGTCAGGCGGTCGTCGACGAGGCCGCTCGCCTCCTCGTGGAGGACGCCTACACCCTGCCGCTCGAGACCGACGTCGACGTCTGGGCGTACAGCCCCGACCTGCAGGACATCAAGAGCAACGGCCTCGATCAGCTCCTGTACGACGCGTGGCTGCAGGGCGGCGAGTGAGCGGCGGCCCGGGCGCGGGCGGGCGCCTCCGCTACCTCGGCAAGCGCCTCGCTTACGGGGTCGTGGTGCTGTGGGGCGCGTTCACGGCGAGCTTCTTCCTCCTCTACGTCCTGCCGGGCGATGCGGCCGGCGGCCTGACGGCGGGGGCGGAGGGGGAGGACCTCGAGGCGATCCTCGCGGAGCAGCGGGAGCTGCTCGGCCTCGACCGGCCCGTCCTCGTCCAGTACGGCGATGCGCTCTGGCGCGCCCTCCACGGCGACTTCGGCATCAGCATCTTCACGCGTCGCCCGGCGACGGAGCTCTACTTCGAGGCGTTCGGCGAGACGATCAGGCTCGCCGCCGTCGGCCTCGCCCTGGCCGTCGTCCTCGGCGTGCTGCTCTCCGTGCTCATCGAGCTGATCGACTGGACATGGGCGAGGGAGCTGCTCCTGTCGCTCCCGCCCATCGCCGTCTCCGTGCCGCCCTTCTGGGTGGGGATCGTCCTGCTGCAGCTCTTCGCGTTCCAGCTGCGGCTCATCCCGCCGACGGGGAACGACAGCCTGCCCGGGCTGCTCGTGGCCTCGCTGGCGCTCGCCATCCCCGGTGCCGGCGGCGTCTCGCAGCTGCTCACGACGAACCTCCGCGGCGCGCTGACCTCGCCCTACATCGAGACCGTGCGCAACTGGGGGCTCGGCCGCGCGGGCGTCGTCGTCCGGCACGCGCTGCGGAACTCCATCCTTCCCGTCGTGACCTCGTTCGGGACCACGGTCGGCGTCATGATCGGGGGCACCGTGCTCACGGAGACCGTCTTCTCGCGCACGGGCGTCGGCCGCGTCATCGTGGACGCCGTGGACGGGCGCGACACCCCTGTCGTCCTCGTCTGCGTGACCGTGAGCGCCGCGATCTTCGTCGCGGTCAACTTCGTCGTCGACGCCGTCTACCCGCTGATCGATCGACGTATCGAGCTGGAGGCATGATGCGCCCCACGCTCGTCCTCTCCTGGATCTGGGTCGCGCTCGTCCTGACGAGCGCCGTCGCGCCGCAGTGGTTCGTGGGATACGACCCGCTCGCCCAGGACGCTCAGGCGCGGTTCCTCCCGCCGAGCGCCGATCACCTCTTCGGGACGGACCAGTACGGCCGCGACCACTTCGCCCGCACCGTCCACGGCACGTCGCAGTCGCTGCAGGCCGCCGTCGTCGCCGTGCTCATCGGGCTCGTGGCCGGCTCGCTCATCGGCCTGATCGCCGGAGCGCTCCGCGGCGTCGTCGAAACCGTCCTCATGCGCGTCGTCGACATCATGCTCGCGGTGCCGAGCCTCATCGTGTCGCTCGCGATCGTCACGGCGCTGGGGCGCGGCACGATCAACATCGCGATCGCCATCGGGATCAACAGCGTGGCGAGCTTCGCACGCCTCATGCGGTCGGAGGTGCTGAAGGTGCGGGCCCTGCCCTATGTCGAGGCCTCCGTCTTCACGGGGCACCGCTTCCCGTACCGGCTTGCGCGGCACATCCTGCCGAACGCGTCCGGCTCGGTCCTCGCGGCCGCGACGATGGACATCGGGACGGCCATCCTCGGCGTCGCGGCGCTCAGCTTCCTCGGCTTCGGCGCCCCGCCGCCCACGCCGGAGTGGGGCGCGCTCGTCGCCGAGGGGCGCTCCTTCCTCACCGTCCAGTGGTGGCTCAGCACCCTGCCGGGCGTCGTCATCGTGCTGTCCGTGCTCGCCGTCTACCGGATCGGGCGTTCCATCGACCAGGGGAGGACGAGTGTCGTCGGCTGAACGGCGGGAGGAGATCCTCCGCCTCGAGGGGGTCTCCCTCGAATACCGCACGGGGCGCGGGCGTGCGCACACGGTCGTCGACGATGTCGGGTTCGGGCTCGAACGCGGCGGGGTCCTGGCCCTCGTGGGCGAGTCGGGATCGGGCAAGAGCACGCTCGCGCGGACCGTCACGGGCACGCTGGCCGCCCACGCGAGGATCACGGCGGGCTCGGTCGTCTTCGACGGCGAGGACCTGACGCGCATCTCGTCGCGCCGCTACCGTGCGCTGCGGGGCAACCGCATCGGCTACGTCCCGCAGGACGCGCTGCTCGGGCTCAACCCGCTGCTCCCCGTCGGGCGGCAGGCGGCCGAGCCGCTCCGCGTGCACACCGGCCTCGACAAGGACGAGCGGCGCGCGCGCGTGCTCGAGCTTTTCGACAGGGTCGGGCTGCGGCGCGTCGAGAGCGTGTACGACAGCCACCCCCACGAGCTCTCGGGCGGCATGTGCCAGCGTGTGCTCATCGCCGCCGCGATCGCGGCGGGACCGGACCTCGTCGTGGCGGACGAGCCGACGACGGCCCTCGACGCGACGGTGCAGCGGAGGATCCTCGACCTCCTCGCCGACCTCGCCCGCGAGGAGGGGCTCAGCCTCCTGCTCGTCACGCACGACCTGGGCGTGGCCGCGGAGCGCGCGGGGCGCGTCGTCGTGCTCCGCGAGGGTCGCGTGGTGGAGGCGGGCGACGCCGAGCGGATCGTCAGGCGCCCCCGGGCGGAGTACACCGCCCAGCTCGTCGCGTCCTCGCACATCGACCGTTCGCCGCTCGCGCTCGCCGAGAGCCGCAGGGGCCGGACGATCCCCGCCGACGCGGCGGCCCCGGAGGCCGTCGTCGTCGCGGAAGGCCTGGAGAAGACGTTCCGCAGCCGTACCGGCGACGAGGTCCGCGCCCTCCGCGACGTGTCGCTGAGCGTCGCGCGCGGCACGACCCTCGGCATCGTCGGCGAGTCGGGCTCCGGCAAGACGACGCTCGTGCGCGTGCTGTCCGGGCTCGCGAGGCCCGACGCGGGCACCGTGCGCATCCACGGCGAGGAGCTCATCCACGACCGCGAGGGCGCGACCGATCGCCGCGCGCTCTACCGGAAGCTTCAGCTCGTGTACCAGAACCCCTACTCGTCGCTCGACCCGCGGCAGACCGTGCGCTCGCTGCTCGAGGAGCCGCTGACGGGCTACCGGCTCGGCGGACGCGGCGAGAGGGCGCGGCGCATCGCCGAGCTGCTCGACCTGACGGGCCTGCCGTCGGCCGTGGCGGGTCGCTACACCGCCGAGCTCTCGGGAGGGCAGCGCCAGCGGGTCGCCATCGCCCGGGCTCTCGCGCCGCGTCCCGAGGTCCTCATCTGCGACGAGCCCGTCTCGGCGCTCGACGTCACCGTGCAGCGGCAGGTGCTCGACCTGCTCGACGACCTGCAGCGCGAGCTGGGGCTGACGTACCTCTTCGTCTCTCACGATCTCGGCGTGATCAGCGAGGTGTCCGACGACGTCCTCGTCCTGCAGCACGGCGACGTGGTCGAATCGGGCCCCGCCGCCGCCCTGCTGCGCGAGCCTCGGACGGCGTACGTCCGCGAGCTCATCGCGGCGATCCCGCGCCCGGCGTTCGCCTGACCCGTCCATCCCGTCGCCGGCGACGACCGGCCCTCTCCCCGAAAGGCCTCCTCATGAGCGCAACCCCCGGTCCGCACCGGCGACAGCTCCACCTCGGCTACATGTACTGGGTCAACGGCACCCACTGGGGCGGATGGCGTCAGCCGGACGCCCCCACGGACGGCGCCTTCGACGTCGCGTACGCCCTCCGCGCGGCGCACACGGTCGAGCGGGCGAAGTTCGACTTCTTCTTCCTCGGCGACACCCTCCCGGGCGACATCGTCGACGAGCAGTGGAAGACGACGCACAACACCGGCAGGCTCGAGCCCTTCACGCTCGGGTCGCAGCTGGCGCTCCAGACCACGGACATCGGCATCGTGGTGACGGCGCATCCGACGTTCTATGACCCCTACATCCTGGCTCGGCTCACGTCGTCGCTCGACCATCTGAGCGGGGGACGCCTCGCGTGGAACGTCGTGCTGGGCGCCTCGGACGCCGCCGCGCGCAACTTCGGCCTGGACGACCTCGGCGGGGCGTCCCGCTACGAGCGCGCGGACGAGTTCATCGAGGTCGTGAAGCGCCTCTGGGACAGCATCGAGGACGACGCGTACATCCAGGACAAGGAGTCGGGACGCTTCATCGACGACAGCCGGATCCACCGGCTGAACTGGAGGGGCGAGCACTTCCGCGTCGAGGGGACGCTCCCGCTGCGCCGGCCGCCCCAGGGGCATCCGCCGCTGCTGTACGCGGGAGCGAGCGAGGCGTCGCGCGCGCTGTCGGCCAAGTGGGCCGACGTGCACTTCACGAACTCGCGCACGATCGAGGCGTCCGCCGCGTTCAACGCCGACGTCCGCGAGCGCGCGGCGGCGTTCGGCCGCGACCCCGAGCAGCTGTTCTTCCTGCCGGGGATCACGCCCGTCATCGGCGACACCCGCGCGTCCGCCGTCGCCGTCTACGACCGGTTGAACGCCGCGCTCCCGCTCGACGACGACATCGTCTGGGGCGGGCGCGACCGTGAGCACTGGGCGGCGTACGCGGCGTCGCCTGCGGGCCAGGCGCCGCTCGGCCACGGCCTGCGGAACCTCGGCGCGCTGTCGGCGCTCATCGGCGTCGACGTGACGGACGCCGGCCTCGACGCCGTCTTCCCCTCCGCCCACGTCGCGGGGCTGTCCGAGCGGGGCCGGCGTCTCCTCGCGTCGGTGACGGAGCGCACCGACCGGACGCCGGAGGGCGCCGACCCCGTGCGCGTGAGGGACCTACTGTACGCGTCGGTCATCGACGGCTTCCCGCTCGCGATCGGCACGGCCGAGAGCGTCGCGGACACGCTGCAGGAGTGGTTCGAGCAGGGGGCGGCCGACGGCTTCAACGTGCAGTCGCCGTACCTGTGGGGGCAGCTCGACCGCTTCGCCGACGAGGTGGTGCCGATCCTCCAGCGACGCGGTCTGCAGCGCACGGAGTACGAGGCGAGCACGTTCCGGGGGCACCTCGGGCTCCCGCGCCCGCGCGGCTTCTTCGACGGGCGGTGAGGCGCCTCAGCTCCGGCGGGTGCTGAGGAGGAGCAGCTGGTAGTCGCGGGCGCGGGCCATGTGCGCCGCCATGCGCCGCCTGGCGAGTTCGGGGTCGCGCTCGACGACGGCGTCGAGGATGCGCTCGTGCTCGGCCTGCGACTCCTCCGTGCCTGCGATGGACCGCTCCCACGGGCGCCGGTGCAGGCTGATGAGGGTCTCCGCGCGGGCGACGAAGTCGGCGAGCGCCGTGTTGTGCGACGCCAGGATGAGGGCCCGATGCCACTCGCCGTGGAGCGCCTCCCGCACGGCGGCGTCTGCACTCTGTCGCGCCTCGCGCAGGATCGCCGTCATGCGTGCGCGCTCGAGCTCGGTCGCCCGTGAGGCCGCGGCCTCGGCGCTCGTCGCCTCGAGGGCGTTGCGCACGTCGAAGTAGTCGAGGATCTCCTGCTCGGTGCGCTCGTGCACCCGGTAGCCGCGGCGCTCCCGCTTGAGGATCCCGTCGCGCTCGAGCATCGCGAGCGCCTCCCGGATGGGGGTGCGCGACGTCCCGAGGTCGTCCGTCAGGGCGCTCTCGTAGAGACGGGTCTCGGCGTCGATGTCGCCCGCGAGGATGCGCTCGCGGAGGGTCCGGTAGTGCGAGAGGGCGGCGGTCTCCCCGCCGGACGCCGCGCTTCTCATGCCTGTCCGGACGCGTCGAGGGCGATGCGGCGGTGCGGATGGTCGTCGTGCAGCCGGGTCTGGCCTTCGCCGTACAGCCGTTCGCGGAACGTCGAGTCGCCGGCGGCCTCGGAGAGGAGGCCCCTGCGGCGCAGGACCGGCACGACGTGACGGATGATGTCGTCGAAGGTGCCGGGGCGCACGGCGTAGGCGAGGTTGAAGCCGTCGAGGTCGGCGACCTCCGCCCAGCGCTCCAGCTCGTCGGCGACGGTCTCGCCCGATCCGACGATGACCGGTCCCATGCCGCCGACGCCCATGTAGTGGGCGACCTCCCGGAGAGTCCAGACGCGATCGGGGTCGGCGGACGCGAAGAATCGCGCGGAGAACTGCGCGCCGTTCGACGGGATGTCGGCGAGGGGGACGTCGGGGTCGAACTCCGACAGGTCGACCCCCACAGGGCCGGCGAACTGCACCATCGCCCCTCCGTAGTCGATGTACTCCAGCAGGTCGCGGTGCTTCGCCTGCGCGATCTCGTCCGTCTCGCCCGTCACGATCGTCGCGACCGCGAACGTCTTGACCGATCGGGGGTCGCGCCCGAGCGCCGCGGCCTCTGCGCGGACGGCCGCGACGATGGGCGCGATCACCTCGGGGCGCGTGCCGTGGACGAAGAGCCCCTCGGCGTGCTCCGCTGCGAAGCGCTGGCCGCGTCCCGACGAACCGGCCTGGAAGAGCACGGGGGTGCGCTGCGCCGACGGCTCGGCGAGGAACGCGTCGGGCACGTGGAAGTGCGTCCCGTCGTGCCGGACGGGGTGCACGCGTGAGGGGTCGGCGTAGACGCCGCGCTCCTTGTCGAGCACGACGGCGTCGTCGTCCCACGAGAGCTCCCAGAGCTTGTGCGTCACCGCGAGGAACTCGTCGGCGCGGTCGTAGCGTGCGTCGTGCGCGAGCTGCTCGCCGGCTCCGACGTTCCGTGCCGCGCTGTCGAGGAACGAGGTGACGATGTTCCAGCCGATGCGGCCGTCCGACAGGTGGTCGAGGCTCGTCAGCGTCCGGGCTAGAAGGTAGGGCTGCGTGTACGACGTCGACAGCGTGATGGCGAATCCGAGCCGTCTGGTGACGGCCGCCATCGCCGAGACGACGGTCGTGGGGTCGTCGATCGGCACCTGGCTCGCGGTCCGCAGCGCCTCGTCGGGCCCGCCCTTGTAGGCGTCGAGCATCCCGAGGATGTCGGCCATGAAGACGCCGTCGAATCCCGCGTGCTCGAGGTCGCGCGCCAGGCGCGTCCAGTACCGGATGCTCTTGTACTCGTGCGAGCGGTCCTGCGGATGTCGCCAGAGCCCGGAGGAGATGTTGCCGGGGGAGAAGTTCTCGAAGGCGTTGAGGTGGATGGTCCGTCTCGTCATGTGGGCTCCTCTAGTCGTCGTGTGCGTCGTCATGCCGCGCCTCGGCGTAGACCGAGACGACGGCTGCGGCGCCTGCGGCGACGTCGACGTCCGCGCCCGCCGCGACGAGGGCGCCGCCGAGCGCCGCCACGACCGCGAGGACGGGCTCGAAGCCGGCCTCCGCCGCCGTGTGACGGATGCGGACGAGCCGGGGGTCGACGCCCTCCGGGCCGACGGCGAGCGTGACGCCGAACAGGGCCTGGGCCAGGGCGATGACACGGGTCCGATCGACGTCCTGCGGGAGGAGGACTCCTGTGGTCAGCCCCGACGAGCGCTCGTCGTCGCCCGTCCACGTCGCGATCCCCAGCGCCCGCGCGCCGGACCGGGCCGCGCGCGCGGCGAGGCGGTGACGGGCGACGACGCCGTCGATGCCCTCGTGCCCGATCGCGTCGAGCGCGGCGTCCAGCGCCCAGAGCTCGTGCGGGGCGGGCGTTCCGGGGATGACGGCGCGGTCGGAGTCGAGCCAGTCGCGACGGATGTCGAGGAGGGAGAGGGACGAGAGGGTCGCGCGTCGCGGAGGACGGGCGAGGAGCGCCCAGCCTCGTGTGTTGATCGCGACGGCGGAGACGCCCGCGGGCCCGCGGAGCCCCTTCTGCGGCCCGACGACGACGATGTCGGGGCCGTCCTCCCCGAGGACGAGCGGCTCGGCGCCAACGGAGGCCACGGCGTCGACGATCGCGACGAGGCCGAGTCCGCGTGCCTCCGCGAGGATGTCGTCGATCGGGTTGACGATCCCCGTCGCCGCCTCACCGTGGACGAAGGAGATCGCGTCGAAGGAGCCGCCGGAGAGGGCCGCACGGACCTCGTCGATCGCGATGGGCTGTCCTGCGACGGCCGGGGAGACCGTCGTCACCTCGCCGCCGGCGTCGGCCAGCCAGTCGCCGAAGAGCCGGCCGTAGACGCTCGTGGCGACGTTGAGGAATCGTCTCCGCGACGCCCCGGCCTCGCGGGCCGCGGCCTCCAGCGCGACGATCGCCTCGCCGGGCACGAGGACGACGTCGTGCTCCTCCGCGCCCAGGATCCGGCCGATCCGCTCGCCGAGGGCGGAGTACCGCTCGGCGGGGAACGCCGGCAGGGCGGCGAACGGCCATGCGTCGAGACGGCTCATCGGCAGGCCTCGGGAAGACAGGGTGCGGCTGCGCTCATGGCGGGTCCTCGGATGTCTCGGCGGGCCCGTGCGGGGCCGGGTTTACGTCCTGTTACGGCTGCGAAATAATGTACACGTTCGTACGCATTATTCTTCACGAGTCGTCATACGACGTCTTTCGCTCCCTGCCCGAAGAGAGAACCCCATGCAGCGCACCACCGCGCGCCCGCCCCGCCGTGCCCTCCGCGCATCCGCCGCACTCCTCCTGCCCGCGACCGCGCTGATCCTGGCCTCCTGTGCCGCGCCGGCGACGAGCGATGCGGACGCGACGGGCGATCCCGTCGCCGGCGGCGACATCACCTTCGCCCGTCTGAGCTCGCCCGTCACCTCGCTCGACCCCCACGACGACACGCTCATCACGATCAACGCCTACACGCTCGACAAGGTCTTCGACACGCTCTACGCCCTCGACGAGGAGGGCGAGCCGCAGCCCTCGCTCGCGACCTCGTACGAGGTGAGCGACGACGGGCTGACATGGACGTTCTCGCTCCGCGACGGCGTGGTCTTCTCGGACGGCTCGGCGTTCGACGCCGCCGACGTCGTCTACTCGATCGGCCGCCACCTCGACCTCGGCGGAGCGCTGCCTCTCGGCGCCCCCATCATCGGCGTCACCGCCGTCGACGACCACACGGTCGAGATCGTGCTGAGCGAGCCCTACACGCCGCTGCTGTCGGAGCTGTCCGTCTTCTCCAGCAGCATCCTCCCGGAGGATCTCGCGGGGCTCGACGAGGACGAGTTCTTCGCCGACCCGATCGGGACGGGCCCCTTCACCGTGGAGGAGTGGGACCCGTCCTCCACCGAGCTCACCCTCGCGCGCAACGACGAGTACTGGGTCGAGGGGCTTCCGTACCTCGACACCGTCCGCCTCACCACGGTCGACGACGACAACCAGCTCGTCCAGCAGGTGCAGAGCGGGCAGGCCGACATCGTCGACGACGTGCCCATCGCGAACGTCGAGGAGCTCGAGGCGAACGGCGACGTGCGGGTGCAGAGCGTCGGCAGCTGGAACCAGGACATCGTCTTCTTCAACACGACGTCCGACGTGTTCTCCGACCGCGGCGTGCGCCGTGCCGTCGTGCAGGCGGTCGATCGCGACGCGCTGACGGAGGCGACGACGTTCGGGACCGGGACTCCCGCCCGGACGTTCATCGCCTCGACCATCCGCTACTCCGACCAGGACGTCGACGCACTGGAGTACGACGTCGATGCGGCGAAGGACGAGCTCGCCGCCTCGGAGCACCCCGAGGGCGCGGCCGCCACGCTGCTCGTCGAGGGCGGTTCGCAGTCGCGCGCGCAGCAGGCCCAGATCATCCAGGCGTCCCTCGCGGAGATCGGCGTCGACGTCGAGATCGAGACCGTCGACAGCGCGACGTTCTGGACGCGGTTCCCGGCCGGAGACTACGAGTTCGCCCTGTCGACGACGATCGCCGACACGGGCGATCCCGACAACGTCTCGAGCTGGCAGGTCGACGGCGACGGCGTGACGCAGGCGTTCTACACGTACTACGACAACGACGAGGTCGACGCCCTGGTGAAGGAGGGCCGCATCACGCCCGACGGCGACGAGAGGGCCGCCATCTACTCGCAGATCCAGGAGATCGTCGCGCAGGACTCGCCGTCGCTGTCGCTCGACTATGTGTCGGAGATCAAGGCCGCGGGGGCGCACGTCCACGGCCTCCAGCTCATCCCGAACGGCACCGTCCGGCTCGAGAACGTCTGGATCGATCCGCAGTCGTGACCCGGATCGCCCGGCTCGTACGACCGGCGGCACGAGCAGCGCTCGTCGCCGTCGGCGTCGTGCTGGCGACCTTCGTTCTGCTCGGCCTCGTGCCGGGCGACGCGGCCTCGGCGCTGCTCGGCAGCCGGGCGACGCCGGAGGCCGTCGCCGCCCTCCGCGAGGACTTCGGGCTCGATCTGCCCTGGTACGCGCGTCTCGGGGCCTTCATCTCCGACGTCCTCACCGGCTCGCTGACCTCGTACGTCAACGGCCAGCCGGTCACGGCTCTCATCGCCGCGCGGGCGGCGCCCACGGCCACGATCGTGCTCGCGGCGCTCGTCGTCGCGGCGGCCGTCAGCGCCGCGCTCGCGCTCGCCGCCGCCGCGCACCACGACCGGCCCGTGGACCAGATCGTCCGCATCGTGTCCACGGCCGGCGTGGCCGTCCCCTCCTTCCTGCTCGGGATGGCGCTCATCCTCGTGTTCGGGGTGCGTCTGCGCTGGTTCCCGGTGGGCGGCGTGGACGACGGGTTCCTCTCGTACGTGCTCCCCGCCGTCACGGCGGCATCCGCCGTGGTGCCGGTCGTCACGCGCAGCCTCCGCGTCCAGCTGCTCGAGGTGTCGGGCTCCGACGTCGTCGCCGCTGCGCGTGCGGCGGGGTTCTCCGAGCGGCGCGTGACGTTCGGGGTGCTGCTGCCGAACGCGGCGATACCCGCCCTCACGCTCCTCGGCCTCAACGTGGCGTATCTCGTGGGCGGGACGTTCGTCGTCGAGCAGGTGTTCGGCATCCACGGGTTGGGAGCGCTCATGTTCGACGCGATCCAGGATCGCGACGTCCCCGTCGTGCAGGGCGTCGTGCTGTACACGGCGCTCGCCGTGGTCCTCGTCGGCGTCGTCACGGATGTGGTGGTGCGTGCGATCGATCCCCGGCGCCGGGTGGAAGGGGCGGTCGTATGACCGTCGCGGCGTTCGAGACGGCGGCGGCTCCCGGAGCCGAGCGCCGGCGCTCCGGCACGCTCGTCGCCGGCGCCGTGATCGTCTCGGCGGTCGTCCTCGCGGCGGTGCTCGCGCCGGTCGTGGCGACCCACGACCCGCTCGCGCAGGACCTCACGGGCGGCCTGCAGCCGCCGTCGGCCGAGCACTGGCTCGGCACCGATCAGCTGGGGCGCGACCTCTGGTCCCGCATCGTCCACGCAGCCCGGACCGACCTGCGCGTGGGTGTGCTGGCCGTCATCGCCCCGGCCGTCATCGGCACGGCGATCGGGCTGATCGCCGGGTACTTCGGGGGGTGGGCCGAGCGGATCGCGACCTACCTCGTCGACGTGAACCTGTCCTTCCCGTTCTACGTCATCGTGCTCGCGATGGTCGCCCTGCTGGGGACGGGCGACATCGCGATCTACGTGACGTTCGCGCTCGTCGCGTGGGTCAACTACGCGCGCGTCGTCGCGACCGTCACCGCGGGCTTCGTCCGGGAGAACTGGGTGGTCGCCGCCCGAGGCGGCGGGCTGTCGCACGGGAGGGTCGTCCTGCGCCACGTCCTGCCCAACGCGTTGCCGCAGATCGTCGTCATCCTCGTGGGCGACATCGTCTTCGTCATCCTCGCGGTCGTCACGATGAGCTACCTGGGGCTGGGCATCCAGCCGCCCACGCCGAACTGGGGCGGGATGATCTCGGACGGCCAGGCGTTCCTGGCGACGAGGCCGTGGATCGCCCTGTTCCCCGGCGCGGCGATCCTCGTGACGGGAGTCGGCTTCTCGCTCCTCGCGGACGGCGTCGCCGACAGGGTGAGGAGCGGGCGATGAGCGCGGAGACGGCGAGCGTGCTCGAGGTGTCGGGGCTCTCGATCGCACGTCGCAGGGGGGCGGGCATCGTCGAGGGCGTGGACCTGTCGGTGCGCCGCGGGGAATGCGTCGGGCTGGTCGGCGAATCCGGTTCGGGGAAGAGCCTGACGCTGCGCGCGATCATGGCGCTGCTGCCGGACGGCGTCGAGGCGACCGGCGGCGAGGTGCGGGTCGATGGCCTGCCGATGCCGCGGTCGGGCGCCGCCGCGCGGTCGTCGCGCCGCGGGCGGCTGTCGATGGTCTTCCAGGACCCCGCCGCGGCGCTCGACCCCCTCAGGCGCGTCGGGGCGCAGGTGGCCGCCGTGCGTCGTCACGTGCGCGGACGGTCCGCCCGAGCGGCGAGGGAGGATGCGTTGGGGCTCTTGGCGGATGTCCGTCTGCCGGACCCGGCGGCCGCGTACGAGCGATATCCCCACGAGCTCTCGGGAGGGCAGCGGCAGCGGGTGATGATCGCCGTCGCCCTGGCGAGCGAGCCGGAGTTCCTCCTGTGCGACGAGCCGACGACGGCGCTCGACGTCACGGTGCAGGCGGAGATCCTCGCGTTGCTCGACGACATCCGGCGCTCCCGGTCGGTGGGCGTCCTGTTCGTCAGCCACGATCTGCCGGTCGTGTCGACCGTGAGCAGCCGTCTTGTCGTCATGCGCCGGGGCGTGGTGGTCGAGGCCGGCGACACGATCGACGTGCTCGGCGCGCCTCGGGATCCGTACACGCGTGGCCTCGTGAGGGCCGCGGCCGAGCTCTCGGCCGACTCGCCCGCAGGCGGGAGCGGCTCATGACCCCGCCGCTGCTGAGCCTCGCCGACGTGACCGTCCGCTACGGCGCCCACGAGGCCGTGAGCGGAATCTCGTTCGCGGTGGCGCCGGGCGAGATCGTCGGCCTCGTCGGAGAGTCGGGATCGGGGAAGACGACGATCGGCCGTGCGATCGCCGGGACGACGCCCGTCTCCCGCGGCGACGTCCGCTGGGAGGGGCGTGCGCTTCCCTCGCGGCGCTCGCCGCAGGAGAGGCGTGCGATCCAGGTCGTGTTCCAGGACCCGTCGCTCTCCCTCAACCCGAGACTCACCGTCGGGACGATGCTCGCCGAGCTGCTCGTCGTGCACCGCATCGCTCCGCGTCGCGAGGTGCGCCAGCGGGTCGAGGAGCTGCTGGCCCGGGTGTCGTTGCCGCCCGAGACCGCCGATGCCCGCCCCGCGAGGCTGTCGGGAGGGCAGCGTCAGCGCGTCGCCATCGCGCGGGCGCTCGCGGTGCAGCCGAGGCTGATCGTCGCCGACGAGCCGACGTCGGCGCTGGACGTGTCGGTCCAGGCGGACATCCTGCGCCTGTTCGCGAGGACGCGCGACGAGCTCGGCACGTCGATCGTGATCGTCACACATGACATCGGCGTCGTCCGGTATCTGTGCGATCGCGTCGTCGTCCTGCAGGGCGGGCGCATCGTCGAGCAGGGGCCGACGCGCGAGGTGCTCGCCTCTCCGCGTGAGGACTACACCCGTGCCCTGCTGAGCGCCGTTCCGCGGCTGAGCGTCCATCCGACCAGCGAGAATCCAGCATTGTCATGACGATGCACTCGGCAGCCGCATCCTCGCGGCGCAGATGAGTTCTCGCCGGCTCGGGCCCCGTCGGCGGGCTGCGGGATCACGCCCGTCTCCACCGCGCCATCCGCTCGGGCGTTCCTCGGGGAAGGGGAGAACGGGAGAAGGGCCGCAGGGAGAATCGACCTGTGGGCCTCCGCATCAAGAACGAGCGGGTCGTGGATCTCGTGCGTGAGCTCGCCGATCTCACGAACAGGCGCTGCCGAGGTGATCCTCGACACGTCGGACGTCATCGAGGTGATCGACGCGACGGAGCGTGCCCCTTCGATCGAGGAACGCCTGCTCGCGGCCGGCCATGTGAGGATGTCGGCTCGAGCTGACGGCGGTGCTGATGCGATACCGAGAGCGTGCGATGCATGCCCTCGCACAACGAGCGCTCGACGACTGGGGCGTCGAGATCGTGCCGTTCGATCAGGAGCAGGCGCGGGTCGCCAGCAGGCGTACCGCGATTCGGCCGGGGGTCCGGGCATGCCGCCCGGCTCGACAGGGGCGACTGCTCCAGCTACGCGCTCGCGACCGTCCGGCGCGAGCCCCTCCTGTATGTCGGAGACGATCTCGTCCACACCGACGTGCTGTCGGCCCTCGATTGACGGCGAGCAGCCGGCGAACCCGGAGACGACGCGAAGCGCCCCGCCGTCGGAAGCGGCTGAAATGCCGTCAGGACGTGACGCGACGAGGGCCCCGGCGCGGGTGCGCCGGGGCCCTCGTCATGCGCGGCCGTTACGCGCGCTCGCGACGGCGCAGGGCCACGAGCAGGACGCCCGCGGCGACGAGCGCCGCGGCGACGCCCGCGAGCGGCCAGGCGACGTCTCCGCCGGTGGGCGCGAGCTCCTCGTCGGGTGCATCGGTCGGGGACGGCGTCGGGATCGGCTCGGGCGTCGGCGTCGGCGTGGGCTCGGGCGTCGCGGTCGGCTCGGGCGTCGCGGTCGGGGTCGGCTCAGGGGTCGCCGTCGGCTCCGGCTCCGCGACGTACTCCGCAGCGCGGCCGAGCGGGGCGGGGTCGACGACGTCGTGCTCGGCGAAGTAGTCCACCGTCGCCGACAGGTCGATGAGGCCGGTGTCGGATGTCCCCGTGCCGTCCAGGAAGGCCGTGAAGCCGTCGCCGCCCGCCGAGATGAACGAGTTCGTCGTCACGAGGAACTCGTCCTCGGGCGCGATCGCCTCGCCGTTCAGGGACATCGACACGACGTGCTCGCCCGCGGGCGCCTCGTCGACGTACTCGTAGGCGAAGCCCTCCGAGATGCCGAGGTGCAGCTTCGGCCGCTCGTTCCCGGGCTGCCACTGCTCCTCGAGCAGCTGCTTCAGCTGCGCTCCGCTGAGCGTCGTGGTCGTGAGCGTGTTGCCGAACGGCTGCACCGCGGCGGCCGCCTCATACGTCACGGTGCCGTCCTCGCCGTAGAGCAGGTCGTCGCGCAGGCCGCCGGGGTTCATGACGGCGATGTCCGCGGGCGCGCCGCCGTAGTTCGCGTACTCCGAGGTCGACCAGAGGTAGATGTCGGCGACGAGGTTGCCCATGGTCGACTCGACGCCGCGGTCGTCGCCCGGCGGGTTGCCGCCGCGCAGGATGTCGGCGCTGATGCGTCCGACGACCTCCTGACCCAGCACGTCCGCCTCCGCGGTCGCCTCGTCGACGATCGCCTGCACCTCCTCGTCCGCCGGGAACTGCGGGACGTCGATCTCCTCGCCGTTCTCGTCGAGCTCCTGCGTCGCGAGATCGATCGTCGACCCCGCGATGGAGACGAGGTCGTGTGTCGTGGCATCCACCTGGATGTCCAGGGCGCCGAGAGTGGTCCCGTACTGGTACGCCTGGACGACGGGGCGCCCGTCGACCTCGCACGAGTAGAGCCGGTGGGTGTGGCCGGAGACGATCGCGTCGATGTCGGACGACGCGTTCCGCACGAGCTCGCCGTACTCGGAGTCCTCGCCCGCCAGCGCCGCGCAGTCGTCGCCGGACGCACCGGAGTGCGAGAGCAGCACGATGACGTCCGTCTCGTCGGCGATCTCCGCCGCGACGCGGTCGGCGGCCTCCAGCTGGCTGCCGAAGTCGAGCTCCGAGATGCCGGCGGGGCTCACGAGGGTGGCGGTGTCGCTCGTCACGGTGCCGATGAAGCCGACCCGCACGCCGTCGACCTCGCGGATGGCGTACTCGGCGAGCGCCGGATCGGTCGTTCCCTTCGCGTAGACGTTCGCGCCGAGCGCGTAGTCGACGCCCGAGGCCCAGTCGCCGCCGCCGAAGCGCGGGATGACGCGGTCGCGCAGGTCGGCGAAGCCCTGGTCGAACTCGTGGTTGCCGACCGCGGAGACGTCGAGGCCCGCGGCGACGAGCGCGTCGATCGTCGGGTCGTCGTCCTGGATGAACGACGTGAACGTCGAGGCGCCGATGTTGTCGCCCGCCGAGGCGAAGATCGTGTTCGGGTTCTCGGACCGGTACTGCGCGACGGCGCCGGCGAGGACCGCGGCGCCGACCTCGTCGCCGTTCGCCTCGATCCGACCGTGGAAGTCGTTGATCGTGAGCACCTGGATGTCGGTCGTGTCGGGTTCGACGGACGCGTTCGCGGCGGTGGGGATGAACGCGAGCGCGCACGCGGCCGCCATGGCGGCGGCCGTGCCGGCGACGCGTCGGGGAGTGGGAGAAGGCATCGTCGTCCTCGTGGTGGGAGTGGATGGATGACGGCGCGCGGGCGCGCACCTCACACCGTCCTGCCTACCCGTCTCAGGTTTCGGGAGAGTGAACGGGATGTCTCCGAGCGCGCGCGATGGAGGCGGATCGAGCCCATCGGTCGTCTCTCTGTTCGAATGTCGGTGGTCCGAGGGGCGAGGGCTTCACGGTTCTCGCGGGCTCGGCGCGATCCGCAGGGCCGTGCAGGTCGCCATCCCCGCCCGCACCCTCATCCACGATCCCGGCCCACCGCCCTTCTGCCACGGCGACGCCGGGGCGCGCGCGGCGCCTACCAGCCGATGCCGAACACCCAGGTCGCCAGCGTCAGGGTGGCGACGCTCACGAGTCCGAGCGCGATCACGTTGAGCCAGAACCCGCCCTTGAGCATCTGCGCCGCCGTGACGTAGCCCGACCCGTAGGCGATCGCGTTCGGGGGAGTGGCCACGGGGAGCATGAACGAGCACGTCGCGGCGACCGCGACGGGGAACGCGAGCAGGAGCGGGTCGATGCCCAGGCCGATCGAGACGCCGCCGGCGACCGGAAGGAGCGTCGCGGCCGTCGCGGTGTTGCTCGACAGCTCCGTCAGCACCAGCACGCCGATGCAGACGATCAGCACGAGCACCCAGACGGGCACCCCGGCGAGCCCTTCGACCTGCGCGCCGATCCAGGCGCTCAGACCGCTGGCGGTGAACTGCGACGACAGGGCCAGCCCGCCGCCGAACAGCAGCAGGACGCCCCACGGCAGTTCGTTGGCCGCGCTCCAGTCGAGGAGCCGTACGCCGCGGTTGGCGCCTGCGGGCAGGATGAACAGCAGCAGCGCGACCACGATCGCGATGCCGTGCTCGCTGACGGGCTGCGCCTCGGGCCACAGCAGGGGGACGAGCACCCAGCCGAGGGCCGCGAGCACGAAGACCACCAGCACCCGGATCTCGCCGCTGGTCATCCGCCCCAGCTTCGCGAGCTCCGCTCCGATCATCTCGCGGCCGCCGGGGATCTCCGTGATCTCCGGCCGGAAGACGACCTTCGCCAGGAGCACCCAGGCGAGGAACAGGAAGACGGCGCCGAGCGGGACGCCCACGAGCATCCACTGGCCGAAGCTGATGTCGACCCCGTGGGCCTCGCGCATGTGCGCGGCGAACAGGACGTTCGGCGGCGTCGAGATGATGGTTCCGAGCGAGCCGATGGACGCCGCGTAGGCGATGCCGAGCATCAGCGCGGTGCCGAACCTCGTGCGCATCGCCGAGTGACCGCCGGGACGCGCATCCTCGTCGCCTGTCGTGTCCAGATCCGAGGCGTTCGCGACGAGCAGCAGGACCGATACCCCGATGGGGAGCATCATGACGGCGGTGGCGGTGTTGGAGACCCACATGCTGAGCAGCGCGGTGGCGATCATGAAGCCGCCGATCATGCTCGTGGGCTTCGTCCCGATGGCGCGGATCACCAGCAGCGCCAGACGCTTGTGCAGGTTCCAGCGCTGCATCGCGAGCGCGAGCATGAAGCCGCCGAGGAACAGGAAGATGATCGGGTTGCCGTACGAGGCGCCGATCTGGCCCATGACGTCGGCGGCGCTGGTCTCGTCGTCGCGGCCGAGCACGGGGAACAGCGCGAGCGGGATGAGCGCCGTCACGGGCAGGGGGAGCGCCTGGGTCATCCACCACGCCGCCATCAGCACGGCGACCGCGGCCGTGAGGCGAGCCGGGTGGCCGACGTCCTCGGGCATGAGCAGGTAGGCGAGCACGGCGCCGACGATCCCGACGGCGAAGCCGGTCCACTGGCGAAGATTGTCGCGCGGGGTCTCGGCCGGCGCCTGCTCGCCGGGGCTGAGGTCCGCGGAGGGGCGGGGATCGGCGGCGGATCGGGATGCCCGAGTCCTGATCGTTCCGGTCAGCGAGCTCCGGTCAGCCATGTGTCATCCTCCGTATCGACCCGTTTCACGACGCTGTGGAACCGGTGTCGAGGCGTGGACCCGTGGTTCCGTTTCTCTGGCGCTTCCATGCTATGCGCCGGTGAGGAACGCGCGGATAACGTCCAGGTCACGTATGGCACGTGGACGACAGATCGACGTCGATGTGCTCGATCCCGACCTCGATCCCGACGGACGGTATGCGCGGGTGGTCGTCGACGTGGTCACGTCGGGGCCGGCGGGGCTGGGCGCCGGAAGCCGGCGTGTCCGCTCACTAGACTGAAGAAATGAACATAACCGCGGATGCGATGGCTGCACAGGTCGGGGGACGCACCGCGAGCACGATCGCCGATGAGATCACCGCTCTCATCGAGGTCGGCGTCCTTCCGCAGGGCGAGCGGCTTCCCACGATCCGCTCGGTCGCGACGTCACTGGGCGTCAGCGTCGGCACCGTGGCCGAGGCATGGAGCGCCCTGCGGTCGCGCGGGCTCGTCGAGACGCGCCGGCGCGGCGGCACCACGGTGGTCGGGGCGACGACGGGAGCTCGGCCGTTCGCGGGGTGGAGCAACGTCGACTTCCTGCTCTCGAGCCCGGACGTGTCGCTGCAGCCTCCGCTCGAGGCGGCCTTCGCGCACGCGGTGCGCCAGCCGGGGGTCAACGCGTGGGGACGCGAGCACATGATCAGAGAGCTGCGCGACGTCGCGATCGCCCGCTGGCCGTTCCCGGCCGAGGCGTGGACGAGCGCGGGCGGCGGCACGGAGGGACTCTGGCTCGCGACGAAGGCGGTGATCGAGCCTGGTAGGCCGATCGCCGTGGAGGAACCTGCTGCGCCCGGATACCTGGCGACGCTCGCGGAGCTCGGCGTGCGCGCCATCGGCGTGCCCGTGGACGACGACGGCCCGTCGCCGGATGCGTTGAGGGCGGCGCTCGCGGAGGGCGCGGCGGCCTTCGTCCACCAGCCCGGTGGACCGTACTCGACCCGGCATGTGCTCGGCGAGGGGCGTGCGGAGGAGCTCGCCGGTCTCGTCGAGGACTCCGACGCCGTCGTGCTCGAGGACGACTCCTTGGGACCGCTCTCGCCCGTCCTCGTGCGTACCGTGGGTGACCGCCTGCCGAGCCGGACCATCCGTGTCCTGAGCTTCTGTCGGGCCTACGGTCTCGATCTGCGCACGTCGGTCGTGGGCGGGGCTCAGCGTCTCGTGGAGCGCGCCATCGCCGCGAGGAGCGCGGGCGTCGCGTCCAACAGCCGCATCCTCCAGCACGCCCTGGCCGCACTCGTCCGCGACCCCGACGCGGAGCGCGTGGTCGACGCGGCGCGCGCCCGCTACTCCGCCCGCACGGAACTGGCCGTGCGCGTCTTCGCGGAGGCGGGTCTCGCCGTCCACGCCGGCCCCGGGAGCCACGTGATCTGGGTGGAGGTCATCGATGAGGGCGCCGCCGCGCTCGCACTCGCGGGCAGGGGCGTCATCGTCGATGTGGGCCGGACGTCGTTCGTGACGCGGCAGGAGACGGGTCTGCTGCGGCTCTCGACGGCTCAGCTGCCGGAGGATCCCGCGCTCGTGGCGGAGCTGGCTTCGCTCGTCTCCCGAGCATCACACGGCGACTTGCGGGTCGCCTTCGATTGACGATGCGGCGCCGGCGCGTGCCGCGTGGGCGTGACGGCGGCGATGCGTGCCGAGCAGCGTGTCGAGCACGGCACCCGGAGCGTCGTCGAGACCGTGCCAGGCCACGTGGTGGTCGGGGCGGATGAGGGTGAGGGGCTCGGTATAGAGCTCGCGTGCCGCATCGTCGAAGAGGTAGACGACGTCGAGCGGAAGGTCGCGTCCTGCGGCCGCATCGATGAAGCCCTGCACCTCGGACCCGGCGGAGGGATCGCTGACGAGCAGCAGGGGACGAGTCGTGATGCGGTCGTAGAGGCGCGTGCCGAAGGGGTCGATCACTCCGTCGGGTGCGCGATGCCCCGGGAGAGAGACGTCACGGTAGACGTGCGGGCTCCACGGCTCTTCGCTGGCATGCTGGTCGGGCTCGTACCAGATCGCGTCCGACCGGTCGTACCGCTCGTCGAAGACGACCCCGGGGGCCGGCCCGGCCCCTCGTCGCAGGATCTGCGCGATCTGCAGCCGACGGCGGCTGGCCGCTGGAGTGGCGTCCGCGTCGTCGGGAAACCCGAGCTCGCGCGCCGCGGCGAGGTTGGATGCGCTGCCAGCTGCGCGTGCGCTCGCATGATCGCCGATGCGGTGATTGTGCGGGCGACGCTCCTGGTCGTAGGAGTCCAGCAGAGCGTCGTCGGCGATTCCCTTGACGACCGCGGCGAGCTTCCACCCGAGATTCGCCACATCGCCCAGCCCTTCGCCGAGGTTGCCCCCGGGCGCCCGGACATGCGCGGCATCGCCGACGAGGAGCACCCTTCGTCGGCGGAAGCCGGTGGCGATGCGCTTGCTCGGGTAGAACGGATGCACGGCCACGACCTCGAGGTCGAGCTCGGCGCCGAACGCGTGCTTCGCGATCGCTTCGAGCTCGGCGGTCCCCGGCAGCGCATCCACTCCGTAGGGGCCCGCGTAGACTCGCCAGTCGCGCTCGTTCAGCGCGGCGAGGAAGCCGCTGTAGTGCTGATTCGCGACGATGTTCGTCGCGCTGGGGAACGGCCCGATCGCCGGCGGGTAGTCCCCGTGCACGCGGACGACGAAGCGAATCTGACGATGGGTCGCATATGCGCCCTCGCGCTCGATCCCCGCAGCCCGCCTGACGGTGCTCTTCGAGCCATCGGCGGCGACGATGTACCGGGAGCGGATCGGCCGGGACTCCCCGGATCCGACGTGCCGGACCGTGCTGACCGCATCGTCGCCGGACTCCGCGAAGCCCTCCCACGCCCAGCCCCCTGAGACCGGCACGCCGAGTTGCGCGAGCTTGCGGAGGAACGCGGCCTGCAGGACCGTCTGAGGCCGGCGTATGGCCTCTTCCGCGCTGGGGGAGCCGATGGCGACACCGGCGAACGACCGGGGGCGGGATCCTCTCAGACGGTGCCCCGTGAGAGATGTGACGAGCTCGTGCCCGGTGTGCCATTCCGGCGGCACCGTCCACGACTGACGTATGTCGTGCAGGACGCCCCAGCGTCGGAACAGCTCTGCCACGCGACTCGTGTGCCCCATCGCACCGGCTCGTATGAGCGGTGCATCGACGGCGCGGTCGACCACGGCGACGCGCAGCCCGAACTGCCGCAGCTCGAGCGCGGCCGCCAGTCCGGCCGGGCCCGCGCCGACGACGAGCACGTCGACCGAATCGGGCGGCGTCTCCAGGGGGAACCGGACGACGTCGCTTGCGTGCTCGTGGTGAGAAGGGGTGGCGATGACCATGGGTCGGGTGGCCTTTCTTGCAGAGAGAGGGGCGATCAGCCGACCGTGTGCCGGGCGAGTGCGGCGCGCAGCTCGTCACGCTCTGAGCGGTCGATCGCGGCACCGCGCAGGGTCGGTGCCGACCCGATGAGCAACCGCGTATAGGGATGTGTCGGGCGGTTGATGATCTGCTCGGTCGGCGCGTCCTCGACGATCGTTCCCCGGTAGAGCACGATGGTTCGGTCGGTGATCCCGGCCACCGACCCGAGATCGTGCGAGATGAACACGAGGGCGACGTCGCTGCGGCGCAGCTCTTCGAGCAGGTGCAGCACCTGCACGCGGTTCGCCGAGTCGAGGGCGCTCACGGGTTCGTCGAGGATGAGCAGTTCCGGCTCGGTGACCAGCGCTCGTGCCACCGCGACGCGTTGCCGCTGCCCTCCCGAGAGCTCCGCGGGGAAGCGGTTCGCGAAGTCGGCGTCGAGCTTCATCCGGGAGAGGTGCTCGTCGACTCGGCTGGAGATCTCCGCGGACGAGAGACCGCCCCTGAGCCGCAGCGGTTCGGCGATCGATGCCCCGACGGTGAGATCGGGGTCGAGGCTGCGCAGCGGGTCCTGGAACACGTACTGGACTGCGCCGCGGCGACGGAACCCCCGCCAGCGACGGGAGTCGAAGCCGGTCACATCCGTGCCCTCGATACGGACGACCCCGCTCGACGGCTTGACGAGGCCGAGAACCGCGCGGGCGATCGTGGACTTCCCTGAGCCGGTCTCCCCGATCACGCCGACCGACTCGCCGGCTTCGACGCGCAGCGACGCCTCTTTGATCACGTGCTTGCGGGCGGCTCCGCTTCCGAAGTGCACGTCGAGGCCCTGCACGTCGAGCAGCGGCGCTCCGGCGTCAGCCACGGTCGGCTCCGGTCGCGGTGAGGAAGCGATCGAGCCCGTACAGCTCGTGCTCGTCGATGAGCAGCTTCGTGTACTCGTGGGTGGGCGCGAACAGGATCTGAGACGCCGGGCCCTGTTCCACCACCCGCCCGTCCTTGAGCACGATCACGTCGTCGCACAGCTGCGCGACGACGGCCAGGTCGTGAGAGACGACGAGGAGCGCGAGCCCGATGCGTTCCTTCAACTCGACGAGCAGATCGAGGATCTCGGCCTGCACGGTCACATCCAGCGCCGTCGTGGCCTCGTCGGCGATCAGGATCTCCGGTTCGAGCGCGATCGCCCCGGCGATGAGCACGCGCTGCAGCATGCCGCCGGAGAGTTCATGGGTGTACTGCTGATACACGTACTCGACCTCGCGCAGATGGACCGTCTCGAACAGTTCGAGCACCCTGGCCTTCGCCGCGTTCCCCCGGAGCCCGCCCTTGACCCTGACGACCTCCTCGATCTGCCTCCCCACCTTGATCGACGGGTTGAGATATGAGCCGGGATCCTGGAACACCGCAGCGATTCGGCTCCCGCGGAGCGACTGCCACGACCTCGGCGAGAGCGCGCTCGCGTCCTGCCCGAACAGATCGATTCGGCCGCGGGAGATCGCGAACACGTCGGGGAGGATGCCGAGCACGGCGCGGCAGGTGAGGGTCTTGCCGCTACCGGACTCGCCGACGACTCCCAGCACCTTTCCGCGCTCGAGCGACGCGGACACTCCGGCGACGGTCTCGGCGCCGGAGAGTCGATTGCGCAGGTGGAGGTCGTCGATGACGAGGAGCGGTTCGCTCATGCCGCGATCTCGACTTTCCGTGCCGAGGCGACGGGCCTCGTCCCGGCCGAACGGCCGTGGACGCCCGCAGCGTCGCGGATCGCGTCGGCGAGCAGGTTGAACGCCCAGACGGTCAGCATGATCAGCGCCGTCGGGAACAGCGGGGCGTAGGGACGGTAGCCGAGGTATCCGAGATCGGACGCGAGCAGTCCGCCCCAGGTCGGGGTCGGCGGCTGGACGCCGATACCGAGGAACGTGAGGCTCGCGACGATCACGAGCCCGGTGCCCATGGTGTTGGCGAGCGCGACCCCGATCGGTGGCAGCACCTTCGCCCAGACGTGGTGTCGGATCACCCACCAGGTCGATGCTCCGGCGAGGACGGCCGCCTCCACGTACTGTGCGTTGGCCGCTTGCAGGGCGGCGGCGCGCGCCACCCGGTAGAAGACGGGAGACACCAGGAGGCCGACGGCGAACATGGCCTGGTTGATGCCGTTGCCGAGCAGCGCGGTCATGGCGACGGCGAACACCAGGAACGGCAGCGCGATGAGCGTGTCGACGAGGCGCAGCGTGAACCATTCGAAGGCGCGTCCGAGGTAGACGGAGAGGACGCCGGGCAGGGCTCCGACGAAGAGCGCGATCGCGGCGACCTCGACGGCTCCTGCCACGCTGACCGGCGATCCGGCGAGCAGGCGGCTGAGGACGTCCCTGCCGAGGTAGTCGGTGCCGAGCCAGTGCAATGCGCTCGGCGCTGCGAGGATCTCGTCGCCGCCTTCGAGCGGGTCGTACGGGGCGAGGAGCGGGCCGAAGAGAGTCAGCGCGGCGATGAATGCGAGGATGCCGAACGCGATTCTCGCAGAGCGCAGGCGGGTGAGGTTGCGCAGCATGTCAGACCCCTCTGGCCGATGCGGGCGAGATCCGGTTGAGGATCAGATTGACGATGACGTTGAAGGTGACCACCAGCACGACGGCGATGACGAGCACTCCCTGCACGGCAGGCACGTCGCCGCGCAGGGCGGACTCGCTGGCGAACACTCCGTATCCCGCGAGCCCGAAGATCGCCTCCGTCACGACGGCGCCGCCGAGAAGGTTGGGGAACTTCATGCCGAGGATCGCGATGGCCGGGCTGACGCCGTTGCGGAGCACATGGACGAAGAACACCCGCCTCGGGCTCAAGCCCCGCACGATCGCCCCCGTGACGTAGTTCTCGCCGGAGGCGGTGACCAGCCCGGTCCTCAGCTGACGTGCGACATCGGCGATCGTGTCGAAGCTCAGCGCGATCGCGGGCAACAGCAAGTGGCTGAGCCATGGCCAGAGTCCTGCGTCGAGCGGGAGATAGCCGGCCGACGGCAGCCAGCCGAGGCTGACCGCGAACACCGCGACGAGCGCGATGCCGACGACGAAGGGCGGCATGGTCGAGATGAGGGTCGTGAACGCCGTGACCCCCCGGTCGACCGGCCTCCCCCGGAACGCAGCCGCGAGGACTCCGAGCGCGAAGCCGACGACGACCCCGATGACGAGCGCGAGGAACGATGCGGAAAGGCTGACGATCGCCCTGCCGAGCAGCAGCTCGCTGATGCTCTGGCCGTTGTACCAGCTGTTTCCGAGGTCGCCGCGCAGCAGCGAGCCGAACCAGTCGAGATACTGCACGACGAACGGCCGGTCGAGCCCCCACTCGCGCTCGAGTGCGGCGACCTGCTCCGGTGTCGCCGACTCGCCGAGCTGCAGGTAGGCAGGACTCAACCCGCTCAGGTTGCCGAGCAGGAATGTGGCGAACGTCCCGAGCAGGAACACCGGCACGAACACTCCGACGAGCCTCAGCACGGTGCGTCCGACGCGATGCAGCCTGAGCACGCCGACGGTCTTCGCCGACGCGACTGGCTGAAGGGAGAGCCTGGTGCTGAGATGCTCGGCCTGGGCCGTCATGGATGGTGCTCCTCTGTTCCGATCGAGCCGACGAGCTGCGCCGACGGGAAGGCGCTCAGTCGTCGATCGTGACGCCGGCCCAGTGGATCTGGCCCGGCACAGCCGGGATGTCGGAGACGCCCTTCTTCACGAACAGGTTGGGCTGGCTGTAGGTGAAGATCGTCGGGCTCGTCCTGACGCCGATCGCCGTTGCCGCTTGGAGGTTCTTGCCATAGTCCTCCGCGTCGAGGGGCGTCTCTCGTGCGACCTTCACGGCCTCGAGGAACTCGTCCGAGACGTAGGGCCCCGCGAGGTTCAACGGACCCTCGGGGCCGAAGTGCGCGGTGAGCGTCTGCACGGGCGATTCGCGGCCGGTCGTCCCGTAGGTGGAGAGCGCGAGCTCCTTGGCGAAGAACGGCTCCGCCCAGTTCGTGTCGACCTCGATGTTCGCCGTGATCCCCACAGCCGCGAGCTGGGCCTGGATGATCTCGTTCTGGGGCACGTCCGCGGAGACGACGAGGTCGACGGAGATGTCGCCTTCGGAGTAGCCGGCATCGGCGAGCAGCTGCTTCGACTTCTCCGGGTCGTAGGGCCAAGGGTCCTCGACCTCGGACGACCAGGCGACATAGCCTTCGGGGAACGGCTGGGCGGTCGCCTTGCCGTATCCGAACGAGAGCTTGTCGACGAACTCCTGTCGGTCGATCGCGTACCGTGCGGCATCGAGCACCGCGGGGTCGTCGAAGGGCGTCTTGAGGCTGTTGACCGAGATGTTGGACGCGTTGAAACCGGGATGCTCGACGACATCGAGGTCGGCGCTCACAGCTGCCGCCGCTTGAGCGGCGGAGAGGTCCGCGAAGTTGTAGACCCCCGTCTGCAGGGCGGAGACGATCGACGAGGCGTCGATTCCCCACGAGAGCTCGATGCGATCGATGTGGATGTTCTCGGCGTCCCAGTAGTCGGGGTTCTTCTCGAGGTAGACGTGCGACTCCGGGACGAGCTCGAGCACGGTGAAGGGTCCGGCGCCGATGGGGCTGGTCGCGAGATCCTCCGCGCTCACGGCGGGGCTCGTGATCTGGGCGACCCGGCGGCCGAGCAGCAGGGGGATCTGATGGTCGACCTGCGTCAGATGCAGCGTGACGTCCGTCGCGCTGTCCGCCGTGATCGTGTCGATCGAGGTCAGGTCACCGCTCAGCGCAGAGTCCTCTTGCGTCTTCGCTCGCTCGAGGTACAGCTTGACCGCCTCGGCGTTCACCGGCTCACCGTCCTGGAACACGAGCCCTTCGCGCAGATGGAAGGTGATGGCGTCGCCTGCCTCGTTGTAGTCCCAGCCCTCGGCCAACCCCGGTTGTGCCTCGCCCTTCTCGTCGATCTCGGTGAGCGAGGCGTAGACGAGGGCGGTCTGATTGAACGCGAAGCCACTGCCCTGCACCACGGGATCCCACGTCGAGGGCGGGTAGGAGTTCGCCCACTTCAAGGTCTTCGTGCTCGAGGCGTCGTCGGCCGATCCGGCCGGCGAGCATCCGACGAGCACTGCCGCGGTTCCGAAGCCCGCGAGGGCGAGGAATCCTCGTCGGTCGAGGAGAAGGGCAGGGGCGGAGGAAGCCATCGGGAGTTCCAATCGGGGGTGGCGTGGGTCGTCGTGCGGGGCGTCGGATCAGACGGCGACGGTGCGTCTGTTGCGTGCGACGGCGTGACGGTTCTCGGGGACGGGAAGGCCGAGATTGCCGCGCAGGGTGTCGGCCTCGTAGTCCTCGCGGAAGAGGCCGCGTTCCCGGAGGATCGGCAGGACCTCGTCGACGAACCTGGCGAACTGGCTCGGAGTCCGCACGTGGATGTTGAACCCGTCGACGGCGCCCTGCAGGAACCAATCCGCGAATGTCCGGGCGACGGTCTCGGCGCTGCCGACGAAGACGCCGGGCTTGGGCGCGCTGAAGAGCTCCACGGTCTGTCGGAGTGTGAGGCCTTGCTCATGGGCGACGCGCTTGACCGTGTCGGCGTTCGTCTTGAAGCTTCGGTCGCCGAGATCGCCCAGCTCGGGGAACGGGGCGTCGAGGTCGTACCGGGTGAAGTCGTGCCATCCGAAGGGACGTCCGAACTGCTTGAGCGACTTCTCGAAGTCTTTGTCCTCCTCGTGGAAGGCACGCTCGATCCTCCGGGCGTCTTCGTCGCTGTCCCCGATGACGACGTTGATTCCGGGGAAGACCAGCACGGTCTCGGGATCCCGGCCGTGTGCGGCCGCTCGTGCCCGAAGATCGTCGCGGAAGGCCTTGCCCGAGGGGATCGACGTCTGGTGGGTGAAGATGCCTTCGCCGATCGCGCCGCCGAGATCGCGGCCCTGCTCGGAGTCGCCTGCCTGGAAGATGACGGGCTGCCCCTGCTTCGAACGGGAGAGATTGAGCGGGCCCGTCACCGAGAAGTGCTCGCCGACGTGTTCGAGGCGATGGAGCTTGTCCGGGTCGAGGAACACGCCCGTCTCGACGTCCGCGGGAAAGGCATCGTCCTCGTACGAGTCCCACAGCGCCTGCACGACGCGCACGTGCTCGAGCGCACGGGCGTACCTCGTCGTGTAGTCGTAGTGAGCACTGCGCCCGTAATTGCCGGCGGTCCCTTCGTCGCCACTCGTGACGACGTTCCAGCCGGCACGGCCGCCGCTGATGAGATCGAGCGAGGCGAAGCGTCTGGCGACGCTGAAGGGCTCGTCGTAAGAGGTCGAGAGCGTGCCGATCAGACCGATCCGCGTCGTCGCGACGGCGAGCGCGGAGAGAAGGGTGAGCGGTTCCAGGCGATTGAGATAGTGGGGAGGGGAGTCGGCGGTGATGAACTGGCTGTCGACGATGAAGACGTGATCGAACTTCCCGCGCTCCGCCGCTTGCGCCTGCTCGATGTACCAGGCGATGTCGATGCTCGCATCTGTGGGAACCTCGGGGCTCTTCCAGACGCCATGCGCCCCGGGGCCGCCGACGCCGGTCAGGACGGCGCCCAGCTTGAGGTGACGCGTCGAGGTCATTGCGTGTCCCGCTTTCGGTGAGAGGTCGGGTGCTCGGCGCGGGAGAGGTCCTCGGCCGTGAGTCGATTATGGCGAGGGCGAGCACTGGGCTGGACAGTTCTTACCGTTTGTTTCGACGTTCCCGTATATTTTCGAGGTGAACATAGACGGGTGCAGTCGGACTGCTCGGGGCTTGTATGGCAAGAGGGTGGGCAGAACGAGGATGTTTGGTTCGAACGCACGCGAATGCGCCGGGCTGTGCGAACGCGGTATGTTCATGCATTGGATGAACGTATCTCGAGTGTTCAGGAGCTTCCCATGACGGTCACCGACTCTCCCGGCGTCGACGCTGATGTCGTCCTGCCCGAGACCGCCGCGCGGGGCGTCGCCATCATCCTGCAGGGCCGAGGCGACGCGCCCGCGCACTATCGGAGGCTCGCGCGCAGGCTCGCCGCCGATGGCTACACGGCCGTCGTGCCGGCGGAAGCCCCCGCGTCGGCCGCCGAGGTGGCGTCCCTGTGGGGATCTCTCTCCGGCGAGCTGTTCGTCGACGGAGCGCTCCGGGTGATCGTCGCCCCCGACACCGCGGCGAGCTATGTCGCCCGGGCGCTGGCCGACGGCGCGCTGAGCCCCGTGCCCGCCGGCGTCGTCCTCGCGGGAAGCGCGACGGGCGGCGGCACGGCGCCGGACCCGGCCGGCGGCCTCGACGCCGAGCTCGCGTTGCGCAGCGCATGCCCCGTGCACCGAGGCGTCGCGCAGCACTCGGACGCCCCTCCGCTCCTCGCCGACGGCCTGGAGCCCGACTGGCCGGATGCCGTCGCGTCGAGCCCCGGGATCCCGACCCTCGCCATCCACGGCGGTGCGGACGCCATCGCGCCGGTCGACGCCGTCAGGCGACGGCTCGGGGGGTGGGCCGCCGAGCTCATCACGGTCGACGGCGGCCTGCACGATGTGCTCAACGACGTCCACCACCGCAGCGTCGCCGCCGCCATCGTCGAGTTCCTCGAGCGTCTCCGCATCGACGCCGCCGCACCCGTCCTCACGAGGGAGGCCATCGCATGACCGAGTTCGCGACCAGGCAGATCCGCGCGGGCTCCGTTCCCGCGATCACGCCGAACCCCGTCGTGACACCCATCTACCAGACGGCGGCCTACGAGTTCGCGTCGTGGGAGGCGGCTCGCGACATCTTCGCGCTGCGACGCCAGGGCAACCTCTACAGCCGCACGGGGAACCCCACGCAGACCGTGCTCGAGCAGCGCGTCGCGGCGCTCGACGGCGGCGTCGCCGCACTCGCCACCGCATCCGGCCAGTCATCCGTCGCCATCGCCCTGCTCGCGCTCGCGGCCCCCGGCGGCCACATCGTCGCCGGATCGGGGCTCTACGGCGGCACGGTCGACCTCCTCACCGACACGTTCGCAGACTTCGGCATCGACGCGACGCTCGTCGACCAGGACGACCCGGCGGCGTGGCGCACGGCGGTGCGGCCGGAGACCCGCGCGTTCCTCCTCGAGAGCATCGGCAACCCCACGGCGGCCATCCCCGACATCGCGGCCGTGGCGGACACCGCGCACGACGCGGGCGTCCCTCTCGTGGTCGACAACACCATCGCGACGCCCGCGCTGCTGCGGCCCAAGGAGCACGGCGCCGACGTCGTCGTCTACTCCGCCACGAAGTATCTCGGCGGCCACGGATCGTCGCTCGGCGGGCTCATCGTCGACCTCGGGACCTTCGACTACGGCGCGGAGCCCGCGAGATGGCCGCAGTTCACCGAGCCGTACCGCCGCGTCGGCGACGTCGTCCTCTGGCAGCGGTTCGGCCGCGAGGGCAGCGCCTTCATCGTCTACGCGAAGACGAAGCTCGCGCACGACCTCGGCCCCGCCCTCTCGCCGTTCAACGCGCACGAGCTGCTCACGGGCATCGAGACGCTCGACCTGCGCGTCCGCCGCCAGTCCGAGAGCGCGGCGGCCATCGCCCGGCATCTCGACGGCCACCCTGCGGTCTCTCGCGTCCATCATCCTGCGGCGTCCGGCAGCCCCTATGGCGCTCTCGCCGCGCGCTACCTGCCCGACGGCGTCAGCGGGGTCTTCTCCTTCGACCTCGTCGCGGGCGCCGAGGCGGTCCCCGGCTTCGTCGACGCTCTCGAGACCTTCACCCTCGCCGCCAACATCGGGGACGCGCGCTCGCTCGTCATCCATCCGTCGACGACCACGCACTCCCATCTCGACGACGGCCAGCTCGCGCTCGCCGGGTTCTCCCGTGCGACGGTGCGGCTCTCCGTCGGCCTCGAGGACCCCGCGGACCTCGTCGCGGACCTCGACAGGGCGCTCGCGACGGTGCGCCCGCGCCCCCTCGTGACCGCGACGGAGGCGTGACGCATGCGATTCGGACTCTGGGCACCCGTATACGGCGGCTTCCTCCGCAACATCGAGGACGAGGGGATGCCGGCGACCTGGGCGACCATCCGGGAGGTCGCGCAGACGGCCGACCGGCTCGGCTACGACACCATGCTCATCCCGGAGCTGTACCTCAACGACCGCAAGGGACCGGACGCCCCGTCGCTCGAGGCGTGGTCGCTCACCTCCGCCGTGCTCGCCGTGACCGAGCGGCTGCGCGTCATGACGGCCATCCGCCCGGGCTTCCACCTTCCGGCCGTCGCGGCGAAGACCATCTCGACGATCTCCGATCTCGCTCCCGGCAGGCTCGCGCTGAACGTCGTCGCCGCATGGTGGGCCGAGGAGGCGAAGCAGTTCGGCGGGCACTTCCCCGCCCATGACGAGCGCTACGAGCAGGCGCGGGAGTTCGTCGAGGTGCTGCTCGGGGCGCTGCGCGAGTCGCCGTTCTCGTACGACGGGCGCTTCTTCCGGGTCCGGGGCACCGTGGTGGAGCCGAAACCGACGTCCCTCCCCACGGTGTTCGCGGGAGGGGAGAGCGTCGCCGGACGCGAGGCGATCGCGGGCTTCGCGGACGCGTATGCGATGCATGGCGGGACGATCGACGAGGTCCGCGACAAGGTCGCTGATCTCGACGAGAGACGCCTGCGGGTCTCGGGGGAGCCGATGCGGGAGTTCGCGATGGCCGCCTATGTCATCGTGCGCGACACCGAGGAGGAGGCGCAGCGCGAGTTGGCGCGCATCACGACGGTCGACCCGGCATCGCCCGGATACGCGTCGTTCCAGGAGTTCACGGCGAACTCCGCGCTCGACGTCGACGTCTCGGCGCGCGAGTACTCCGTCGGCACGCGCGGCCTGCGCCCGAACCTCGTCGGCACGCCCGCCCAGGTGGCCGCGCGCATCCGCGCGTACCGCGACGCGGGCGTGACGCTGCTCCTCGTCCAGTCGTCGCCGCTCGCACCGGAGCTGGGGCGCATCGCCCGGGACGTGTTCCCGCTCGTGGAGCGCGAGCCGGCGCGGCGCTGAGGGACCAGGCGATCCCGGGGTCAGGCGCGGAAGGACGTTCGAATGTCGGAGGTCGGTGCGACCATCGTTCCATGACGTTCTTCGCCGCCATGGAACAGCGTGTCGCAGGACTGCGCGCCGCGGTCGGGGGAGAAATGGCGGATCGTGAGATGCCTGCCGCTGTCGCCGGACTCGGCGACGACGCCGTCGTGTCGGTCATCCGCGAGGCCTCGGAGCTGGTGCGCCAGGCGGAGGCCCTGCGGATCGCCGCGTCAGGCGTCGCGGCATCGCGCTCGACGCGCGAGGCTGGCCACTCGGGGCTCGCGCAGAAGCGCGGGCACAGATCGCCCGTGTCGCTCGTGCAGGAGATCATGGGGTCCACGAAGGCGGATGCGACGAGGCAGGTGCGGCTCGGGGAGTGCGTGATCGCCGGCGCGGATGCGGCAGAGGGCGATGACGGGGATCGCGAGCAGACGGACGAGGCCGCGCCGTGGCATGCGCCGCTCACCCGGGCGCTGCTCTCCGGCGCGCTCACGTCGGCACAGCACGATGCGATCCTCCGGGGCCTGAGCGAACCTCCTGGTGACGACTCGGCGGAGGCCTGGTCCTTGGCCGTCGAGCAGCTCATCGGCGAGGCCGCAGAACGCACCGTCGAAGAGCTCGCCCGCGCTGCCCGTGCCGTGCGCGACCAGCTCGACCCGGCGAGTGCGGCCAGGCGTTTCGACGAGCGCTTCGCTGCTCGGTCGTTCCGCATGTGGACGGATGCGGACGGCGTGCGGCGGGCGTCGATGGCCTTCGACGACCATGCGGCGGCGTGGGTGCAGTCGATCATCGCGTCTGCGCTCCGACCGCGGAAGGGCGGGCCGCGGTTCGTCGACTCCGCGGAGCGGAAGCGAGCCGAGGAGCTCGAGGCCGACCCCCGTTCGAACGATCAGCTCGCCTACGACCTCGTCGTGGATCTGCTCCGCGCAGGAGCGCTCGCCGAGCCGGAGGCCGTGTTCGGCACGCGTCAGGCCGGCGTCCGCGTCGTCATCTCGCGAGAAGCTCTCGTCTCGCACGCGGCGGGCGAAGACGCCGTCGGGATCACGGAGGACGAGCCGACCGCGTTGCCAGCCTGGCTCGTGGCGCAGCAGGCCTGTGAGACGGGCATCACGGAGTGCGCGGTCGACCGTGTCGGAAACCCGCTGTACCTCGGGCGGGAACAGCGTCTGTTCTCCACCCGGCAGCGCATCGCGCTCGCCATCCGCGACGGAGGCTGTCGGTGGAGGGGATGCGATCGCCCCGCTTCCTACGGGGAGGCGCATCACATCGATCATTACGTGGAGCATCAGGGGCTCACGGACGTCGACAGGGGCATCCTCCTCTGCCGTTTCCATCACATGCAGCTTCATCATGGAGGGTGGCGCATCACCCGCGAGGGACTCGGGGAGTTCGTCCTGCATCCTCCCGATGGCCGCGACCCCGTCGTGCTCCCACCCCGCCTGGCGTTGAGATACCTCTGGGGCGACGTCGATCCGCCGCCGCGACGCTTCCGGGTCGCCGCGTGAGCACCTGGTAGGCATGACCCATGGCCTCCACCCCGCACCTCCTCGGCCGCGACGAGCTCGTCACGACCGACGACGGCCGACGCCTGCGCGTCAGGGTCGGCGGCGACGGAGAAGACCTCGTCGTCCTCGAAGCCGGCCTCGGCGTGAGCGGGCTGTACTGGGGGCCCGTGCACGAAGCGCTGCGGCGTCATGTGCGCGTCGTCGCGTACGACCGTGCCGGATTCGGCGCGAGCGACCCCGACACCCGTCCACGCGATCTCACGAGGCTCGCCGACGATCTCGAGGCCGTCGTCCGTGCGCACCCCCACCGCCGACTCGTGCTCGTCGGGCACAGCTGGGGAGGCCCCATCGTCCGCACGGTCGCGGCGCGTCTCGTCGAGCGCGGTCATTCCCTCGCAGGCGTCGTCCTCGTCGACCAGAGCGACGAGAACGACCCGATCTACTTCACGAGGCTCGCCCGCGTCGTCGACGTATGGCAGGCGTCGTCGATGGTGCCCCTCGCGCGCATGCGGCTTCTCGGCCCGCTCACCCGGGCGTCCATGACAGGCCTCGACGTGCCGCTTCGACGAGCGGTCGCCGACGCGTCGTCCTCGATCTCGGCGGCCCGCGAGACCGCGGCCGAGCTCGCACAGGTCGAGTCAGGGCTGGAGCGCCTCAAGAACGCCCCGCCCCGGCTCGGCAGCCTCCCCGTCACCGTGATCTCCGGTCAGAGGGCGACTCCGATCGACCGTCGCATCCGGCGGGGGCTCGTCCGGGCGCACCGGACGACCGCGGCCCAGCACGACGGCGGACGCTTCGTCCCCGCCGAGCGGTCGGCCCACCTCATCCCTCTCACAGAGCCCGAGCTCATCGCCGTGGAGGCCCAGAGGGCACTGGCGTGACGGTCAGCCGAGCGGCAGGAACCGCACCCAGTTGGCGCCGCGGCCGGTCTCGGCCCGCTGCCGCAGCTCGAGACGGTCGCCGTCGATCTCGTAGAGCGAGACGCTCGTCGACCTCTCCCCGGCGACGACGAGATGGCGCCGATCGGGGCTGATCGCGAACCCCCGCGGCTGCGTCTCGCTCACGACGAACCGCTCCGCGGAGACGGGCGACCCGTCTCCGGACAGCGCGACGGCTCCGAGCGTGCTCTCGGTGCGCTCCGAGCACCACAGCACGCCGTCGCCCACGTGGATGTCGGCGCCCCAGACGAGGTGCCCCGCGAGCGGGTCGGCGCCGAGCGCGCTGCGGCCGAGACCCTTCGAGGTGTCGAACGCGGTGGCGGCGCCGCGCAGGCTCAGCGCGCCCGACACAGTGTCGCGCGTGAGATGGAGGACCTCGCCCGAGAACTCGGTGAGGACGTAGACGGCGTCCTGCGCGTCGTCGAAGACGAGGTGTCGCGGTCCGCTCCCCGCCGGGCACGCGACCGTCGGCGGGTCGAGAGGCGTCAGGGTGAGATCGTCGGCGATCGCGTACTGGGCGATGAGGTCCTCGCCCAGCGACACGAAGTAGGCGAAACGGCCGTCGGCGCTCGGGAGCACGGAGTGCAGGTTCCGGAACGAGACCCGTGACACGGGCGCTCCCACGACGCCGTCCTCCACGGGGCTGCTGATGCCGTACCCGCCGCCGTACGACGCGCCGAGGAGGCCCGTGCCGTCGCGCGTGGGGGCGAGGTAGTTCATCCCGCCGTCCGGCAGATCGCGTCGCGACCGCTCCGTGAGGCCCCCGGTCTCGCGGTCGAGCGACAGGGTGAGGATCCCCGCCGGAGCGCCGGACGCGTCGCCCTTGACCGCCGCGTGCACGAGATCGCGTGCCGGGTCGACGACGAAGGTGGAGCAGCCGGTCAGACCCGGCGTGACGGCGAGCCGGTCGAGGGCGCCGCCCTCGAGCCGGAAGGTGCTGAGGGAGCCGTCTGCGGCGTTGGCGACGAGGACGAGAGCGGGATCGGTCACCCCTCGATCGTATGCGCCTCGGCCCGCCCCGCCGCATATCCCGCGGCGTACGCCTCGTCCGCTCCGAGGCGGAACATGTCGCGCTCTCCCGTCCGGACGATCGAGCGCGCACCGGGCAGGTCGAGCTCGCCCACGAGATCGGGGCGCCCGCGCACGATCGCGACGGGGCGCCCCGCCGCCTTGCCCTTGACGAGATCGGCCGCGGCGCACAGCTCGTCGGCGACGCAGGGGAGGGTCACGACGAGGGGGCGCCCCTGTGCGTCGACCCCGCCGCGCAGATCCTCGAAGACCCTCACGCCGCCCGCCCCGATGGCATGATCGGTCTGCCCGTCCCGCCATGCGCGGCCGAGCGTGTCGGACACGAGGACGCCGACGAGAACACCGAACCGTTCGCGCAGCGCGGCGGAGAGCGCGCGCGCCGAGGCGTCGGGGTCGACGGGGAGCAGCAGGACCGTCCCGTCGGGTGTGTTCGACGCGTCGACGCCGGCGGCGGCCGAGACGATCCCGAGCCGGTTCTCGACGATCCGCGTCGTGTGCCCCGATTCGGATGTGCGCGTCGCGACGACCCGCACCGTCTCCTGCGTGATCGCGTCCTCGCGGTCGGAGGCGACGACGAAGCGTCCTTCGGCCTTAGAGACGATCTTGCTCGTCACGACCACGACGTCGCCATCGCGCACCCGATCATCCGACGCCTCGATCGCATCGCCGACCACGGAGGCGAGGTCGGCGCCGGCGCGGACCTCGCCGATGCCCTCCAGCGCCCAGACCTGCAGCATCCCGCGTCCTGCGGCGCGCCTCAGCGCACGTAGCGCACCTCGGTGAGCGTCTCACCGAGGAACGGCTCGTCGCGGCGGGCGCCGTCGAGGCGGAAGCGGCGCTTCTCGTAGAAGTCGCGCGCGCCGGGGTAGCGCTCGGCCAGCCACAGGTAGAGCGGCTCGTCCTCGTCGACGACCGCGTCAAAGAGGATCCGGCCGACGCCCTTGCGGTGCCACGAGTCGAGCAGGTACACGAAGTAGAGCTCGCGCTCGGCGGGGGCGTCGCTGTCCCGTGCGGGGCCGGAGCCGGCGAAGCCGATGATCTCGCCGTCGACGAGCGCGGCCGCGAGACGGTACTCGGGCCCCTGCGCCTGGTAATGCGTCCAGAGCTCGGCGAGGCGGCGGGGCGAGACGTTCTCGAGCGTGGCCGCGCTGATCAGCTGGTCGTACGTCTCGTGCCACACCCGGGCGTGCACGCGGCCGAGTGCCTCGGCGTCGACGTCGCGGACAGGGCGAACGAGCACGTCGGCGTGCGTTTCGGAGGCCATGGCGCCAGGGTACGCGGCGCGGGAGGGGGGAGGAAATCGGACGACCGGCGGAAGGGCGCCCGATTGTCGGATGGCGACAAGGATCTGCGCAGAGGATGTGCTCCGCTCTAGCGTCGGTGCTCGTGAACGTGCTCTGGCGAACCCTTCTCGTGACGCTGCGCGCCAAGCTGCGCGTGCGCGGCGGCGGCCATCGTCCTCTCACCGAGGTCCACCGCATCCGGCTGCGCGTGCTCCCGACCGACATCGACATGCTGCGACACCTCAACAACGGGCGGTATCTGTCGCTGTTCGACCTCGGGCGCTGGGACATGCTCGAGCGGACGGGCCTCACGGGCGTGCTCCGTGCGCGCCGGTGGTATCCGGTCGTCTCCAGCGAGACGATCACCTTCCGCAAGTCGCTGGGCCTCTGGCAGCGGTTCGACCTCGAGACGCGCTGGATCGGACGGGACGACCGGGCGCTCTACATGGAGCACAGAGCCGTCGTGGGCGGCGAGGTCTACGCGCGCGCCATCATCCGGGCGCGCCTCCTCGGCCCCGGCGGCCCCGTGGCGCACGACGACCTGTTCGCCGCGGTCGAGGTGCCGGAGGGCCTGCCCGAGGTCGCCGCCTGGATCCACGACTGGGCGGACGCCTCCGCCCTCCCGTCGACGAGACGCCCCGCGCCCAGCGTCTGGGACTGAGCACGGGAGCGCGCCGGCTCAGAACGCGACCGTGATGGTGCCGTTCGACTCGATCACGTCGCGGACCTCGTCGCTCGTGAACGCCGCCTTCAGCGCCTCGGTGGCGTCCGAGTCCTCGTCCTCCTCGCGCACGACGAGGTCGAGCGCGAACCGGTCGTCGAGCTCCGTGATCAGGCCGTCGTCCTGCGGGGTGAGACCGAGCGCCGCGATGTGAGACGGCCACTGGAACACGAGATCGGCCTCGTCGTACGCCGTGTTCAGCTGGGTGATCGCCACCTGCAGGAACTCGAGGTCCTTCGGGTTCTCGGCGATGTCGTCGGGAGTCGCCGTGAACGGGTCGATCGCCGGGTCGATGGCGATGATCCCTTCGTCGGCGAGCAGCTTGAGAGCGCGCCCCGTGTTCGAGGGGTCGTCCGGGATCGCCACGGTGGCGCCGTCGGGGAGGTCGTCGATGTCGGTGAGCGTCTTCGAGTAGAACGCGATGACGAAGTTGTAGACGGGCTGCACGCCGACGAGCGTTCCGTCGTTCGCCTCGTTGAATGACTCCATGTACGGCACGTGCTGCGAGAAGTTCGCGTAGACGTCGCCGTCGTTCAGGATCGTGTTCGCCGTCACGTAGTCCGAGATCTCGACGAGCTCGATCTCGTAGTCGCCGTCGATCGCCTCGGCGGCGGCCTCCACGACGTCGGTCATGGGCGAGGTGACGGCCGCCACCTGGAGCGTCATCGGCTCCGCGGAGGCGTCGTCGTCCGTGCCGGACGACGCGCAGCCGCTCAGCAGCAGCGCGGTTCCCGCGGTGGCGGCGAGTGCGCCGCGTCGGATCGATCTCATGGTGTTCCTTCTCTCTGGAGCTGAAGCGGTCCGCCGGGGTGGCGTTGGTGCGTCACCGGTGATCCAGACGCGACGACACACGGTGCCCGATCGCCTGGATGAGGAGGACGCACGCGACGATCACGAGGATCGTCACGTACATGAGCGTGTCGTCGTACTCCTGGTAGCCGTAGCGCATGGCGAAGTCGCCGATGCCGCCCCCGCCGACGACGCCGAGGACGGTGGAGTAGGAGATCAGGCTGATCGCCGCCGACGTGAGGGCGTACACGAGACCGGAACGCGCCTCGGGGAGCAGCACCCGGAACACCGTCTGCGGCAGCGTCGCCCCCATGGCCACCGCGATCCGGGAGATGCCGGGCGGGACCTCGAGGAGGATCTGCTCGACGAGGCGCGCGTAGATGGCGACCGCCACGAAGCACAGGGGGAGGCTCGCGGCCTGCGTGCCGAACGTCGTGCCGAACACGAGACGCGTGAAGGGGATGAGGAACACCACGAGGAGCAGGAACGGGAACGAGCGGACGACGTTGATGTAGAGGTTCGCGGCCGTCCAGACCGGGCGATGCTCGGCGACGCCCCCGCGGCGGGTGAGGAAGACGGTCATGCCGAGCGGGAGCCCGAGCAGCACCGCGGCGCCCAGCGAGACGAGCAGCATGTATCCGGTCTCGGAGAGCGCCTCGACGAGGTCCTCCCCGTGCTCGGCGAGCAGGTCGGACAGCCCGCTCACCCCATCAGCTCCTGACGGACCTGCTCGTAGTAGGTCGGCAGGCTCCGGTAGTCGCTCTTCGCGACCTCGAACAGCTCGCGCAGCGTCCCTCGTTCGAGGAAGGCCGCGCGGTCGCAGATCGCCTTGACCACGTCGAGGTCGTGCGTGATCACGACGACCGTCGTGCCCAGCCGGTCGCGTGCGTTGACGAGCACGCGGAGCACCTCCGACGTCGTGGTGGTGTCGAGGGATGAGGTCGGCTCGTCGCAGAGCAGCAGCGCGGGCCGCGTGACGAGGGCGCGTGCGAGGCCGACGCGCTGCTGCTCGCCGCCGCTCAGCTGGGCGGGAAAGTGGTCCGCCCGATGGGAGAGGCCGACGAACTCGAGGATCTCGTCGACCCTGTGCCGCTCCTCCGCCCGCGACGTCGGAGCGTCGCGCCGCCGTGCGAGCTGCAGCGGCAGCGCGACGTTCTGGCGCACGGTGCGATTGCTCAGGAGGTCGACGCTCTGGAAGACGACGCCGATGCCGCGCCGCAGCTCGCGCAGCGCGCGGCGCCCGAGCGCGGGGACCGGCAGGTCCCGCACCGCGACGGAGCCGGAGTCGGGCTTCTCGAGCCCCGCCAGCAGCCGCAGCAGCGTGGACTTGCCGGCACCGCTCTCGCCGATGACGCCGAAGACCTCGCCGGCGCCCACCTCGAGGGTGATGCCGTCGAGGGCGGGAGGCTCGTCCGGGTGCTCGGCGTAGCGTTTGGTGACCTCGACGAGCCTCACGACCGCCGTATCGGTTGCCGTCACGAGTCGTGCCGTTCCCTTCCGCTGATCGGATTTCCTGACCGAGGTCCAACTATAGTTCGAGTGTGGGTGCTCGGTATCGGACAGAGGCGGCGAATCACGACGGCGTCGAGGGATGGAGCAGGGTCGGGGACGGGCTCGGGGTGCGGGTGGCCTCGCCGCTCGCGGGCGGAGCCGATCCCGAGGCGACCAACCCCGAGCAGCTGCTCGCGCTCGCGTGGGCGACCTGCCTGAACGCGACCGCGCAGACGGTCGTGGCAGGCCGGCGCCGCACCTCCGTCCGGGTGACCGTGGAGCTGCACGACGCCGTGCCGGGCCCGGGGTACGAGTTCCACGTCGACGCGTACCTCTCGGCGGAGGGGTCGACCCCTGCCGAGACCGAGCGGCTGCTGGGCGCGGTGGACGCCCGATGCCCCGTCTCGAAGCTGCTGCACGGCGCGGCGACGGCGCGCGTGCACGGCGAGCCGTACGCGGTCTCGTGAGACGCGCACGACTCAGGAGACCCACAACATCCATGCCCGGCTCCGGCACGATCCCGCTCGTAGGCTGAGGTCATGGCCGACGAAGCAGCCCGGGCGGGTACAGACGAGCTGGTCGAACGCGCGATCACGCTCACGAGGCGCTGGGTCGGCGAGGCCGCGACCGTCGAGGTGGATCCTGCGGCACGGCGTCTGGCCGGCGTCCTGCAGGATCCGAAGGGGCTGCCGTTCACGATCGGATTCGTCGACGGCGTGATGCGCCCCGAGAGCCTCTCGGCCTCGGCCGTCCGGTTCGCCCGCATCGCTCCGCTCGCGCCGGCCTTCCTCCCCTGGTATCTGCGCGGCGCCGTCCGTGCGGGCGGCGCGGTCGCTCCCGTCGCCCCGTTCGCGGTCGTCCCCGCGGCGCGCAGGGTGCTGCGGAGCATGGTCGGCCACCTCATCGTCGACGCGCGGCCCGACAGGCTCGAGTCCTCTCTCGCCGCGCTGCGCGAGAAGGGCGCCCGCCTCAACCTCAATCTGCTCGGGGAGGCGGTGCTGGGGGAGAAGGAGGCGCACCGGCGCCTCGAGGGCATCCACGACCTCGTGCGCCGGCCCGACGTCGACTACGTGTCGGTGAAGGTCTCGGCCGTCGCGAGCCGCCTGTCGATGTGGGCCTTCGACGAGACGGTCGAGGAGGTCGCCGGGCGCCTCCTGCCGCTGTACCTCTCCGCGGCGGGCAACGGCACGTTCCTCAACCTCGACATGGAGGAGTACCGCGACCTCGACCTGACGGTCGCCGTCTTCCAGCGCGTCCTCGACGACCCACGGCTCCACGGGTACGAGGCGGGCATCGTGCTGCAGGCGTATCTGCCCGACGCGCTGCCCGCCCTCGACCGGCTCACGGAGTGGGCGACGGAGCGCGTGGACGGCGAGGGCGCGCGCATCAAGGTGCGGCTCGTGAAGGGCGCGAACCTCGCGATGGAGCACGTCGACGCCGCCGTGCACGGATGGTCGCCGGCGACCTACGACACCAAGCTCGACACGGACGCGAACTACCTCCGCTGCCTGCACGCCGCGTTCGACCCGGATCGCGCCCGTGCCGTGGCCGTGGGCGTCGCCGGGCACAACCTCTTCGACATCGCCTACGCCTGGCTGCTGGCCGGAGACCGGGGCGTGCGCGACGCGGTGGAGTTCGAGATGCTGCTCGGGATGGCGGAGGGGCAGGTGCAGGCCGTCTCCCGCGACGTCGGCCGGGTGCTGCTGTACGTGCCGGTCGTCCACCCCGACGAGTTCGACGTCGCCGTCAGCTATCTCGTCCGGCGCCTGGAGGAGAACGCGTCGAGCGACAACTTCCTCTCCGCGGCGTTCTCGCTGCACGAGGACGAGTCGCTGTTCGCCCGTGAGGAGAACCGCTTCACGGGGTCGGTGCGGCGGGCGCAGGACGCGTCGCTCGCGATCGGTCCGAGGCGTGCGCAGGAGCGCGTCGCGCCGGAGGACGCGGACGACCTGGACGGCGACCCCGAGGAAGCGGACGACGTCGACCCTGAGGAACGCGGAGGAAGCGGCGCGGGGGAGCCCGACGCCCCGGAGCAGCTGACGCAGGCCGTGCTCGGGATCGCGCGGCACGCGGACGGTCGCGTCGACACCGCGGCCCTCGGGGAGACGCAGCCCGAGGCGGCGGGCTCCGACGAGGACTGGGTGGAGACCGCGGTCTTCTCGCCGCGCGAGAGCGCGATCGCCGTCGGAGCGCCCGGCTTCCGCAACGCCGCCGACACCGACCCCGCCCTCCCCGCGAACCGGTCCTGGGCGCGGGAGATCCTCGCCCGCATCCCGGGTTCGACGGCGGGCGTCGCCACCATCGAGGCCGCCCGCATCGACGCCGCCGCGGACCTCGACGCCGTCGTCGAGCGCGTCCGGGCCGCGGGCGCCGCCTGGGGGGCGCGGCCGGCGATCGAGCGCGCCGCCGTCCTCCGCCGCGCGGCGAGCGCCCTCGAAGCGCGCCGCGCGGCGCTCATCGAGGTCGCGGGGTCGGAGACGGGCAAGGTGTTCGCCGAGGCCGACACCGAGGTGAGCGAGGCCGTGGACTTCGCGAACTACTACGCGGCGAACGCGGGCGAGCTCGACCACGTGGCCGGCGCGGTGTTCGTGCCGTCCGCCGTGACCGTCGTCGCCCCGCCGTGGAACTTCCCCGTCGCCATCCCCGCGGGCGGGGTGCTGGCCGCGCTCGCCGCGGGCTCGGGCGTCGTGTTCAAGCCGGCGCCGCAGGCGCGGCGCAGCGCCGCGGTCGTCGCCGAGACGCTGTGGAGCGCCGGCGTGCCCCGAGACCTCCTCGCGCTCGTCGACCTCGAGGAGGACGCGCTCGGGAGGCACCTCGTCGCGCACCGGGACGTCGACCGCGTCATCCTCACGGGCGGCTGGGACACCGCACGGCTGTTCCGCTCCTGGCGGCCCGACCTCCCCCTCCTCGCGGAGACGAGCGGGAAGAACTCCCTCATCGTGACCCCGTCGGCCGACCTCGACCTGGCAGCCGCCGACCTCGTGCGCAGCGCCTTCGGGCACGCGGGGCAGAAGTGCTCCGCCGCCTCGCTCGTCATCCTCGTCGGATCCGTCGGCCGGTCCAAGCGGTTCGCCCGCCAGGTCGTCGACGCGACGAAGTCGCTGCGCGTCGGGCCCGCTCACGATCCGCTCTCCGAGGTCGGGCCGCTCATCGGGCCGCCCAGCGGCAAGCTGGAATGGGCGCTCAACGAGCTCGGCGAAGGCGAGTCCTGGCTCGTGAAGCCCCGGCCGCTGGCGGGCGCGGAGGAGGACGGGCGGTACTGGACGCCGGGGATCCGCATCGGAGTCCGCCCCGGTTCGCGCTTCCACCGCGAGGAGTTCTTCGGCCCCGTGCTCGGCATCATGCACGCCGCGACGCTCGAGCAGGCGATCGAGCTGCAGAACGCGGTCGACTACGGGCTCACGGCGGGGCTGCACACCCAGGACCCCGCAGAGCTCGAGCAGTGGCTCGCGTCGGTCGAGGCCGGGAACCTCTACGTGAACCGCGGCATCACGGGGGCCGTCGTGCAGCGTCAGCCGTTCGGCGGCTGGAAGCGCTCGTCCGTCGGGCCGGGTGCCAAGGCGGGCGGCCCGAACTACCTCGTCGGCCTCGGGTCGTGGCGCGCGACGAGCGGCGGTCCGGCCTCGCACTCCCTGCACCTCCGCGGCCTCGACACGCGCATCACGACGCTCATCGAGGCGGCGCAGCCCTCGCTGACCTATGACGAGTTCGAATGGCTGAGGCGCGCGGCGCTCTCGGACGCGATCGCGTGGGATCGCGAGTTCGGCAAGGTGAAGGACGTGTCGGGGCTGGGCGTGGAGCGCAACCTCTTCCGCTACCGCGCCGCCTCCGTGGCCGTGCGTGCCACGGGCGACGCCACCTGGCAGGCGGTGCTGCGCGTCGTGCTCGCCGGGGTGCGCGCGGCCGACTGGTTCTCGCTCAGCGTGCCGACCGGCATCCCCGCGTCGGTGCGCAGGGCGCTCGGCGATCTCGACGTGCCGGTGTTCGTCGAGAGCGACGGGGAGTGGATCGAACGGATGGCGGGACGGGCCGGAGAGCCCGACGCCGATGCCGGCGACGTCCCGACCTCCGAGCAGATCCTGGGCATCCAGCACGAGCGCCCGGACCGCGTGCGTCTCGTCGGCCCGGCCGACGCGGTGGCCGTGCTGCATCGTGCGCTCGCGGACGGCGTCTCGGGCGACCCCGACATCGCGGTCTACGCGGGCGAGGTGACGGCCGCGGGGAGGCTCGAGCTGCTGCCGTTCCTGCGCGAGCAGGCGATCTCGATCACGGCGCACCGCTTCGGCAACCCCGACGACACGTTCGCCGAGGTCATCTGACGACGACGCCGCGTGCACAGCGCGCCGGATGACTCCTCGTCGTCCACAGATCGCTCTCGGCGCGCCTTCCTGCCCCGGCAGGCGTGACAACATCGAGACCGGACGGCACACTGGAGGGGTGATCGAGATGAACGAGCCGCAGGTCTGGACGCTCATCGGGGTCTTCGCGGCGTCGATGGCCGCGATGATCACGCTCGTGCTGTCGACGATCCGCGCGACGCTCGGCACGGTTCGTGCGGAGATCGGCACGGTCCGTGCGGAGATCGGCACGGTCCGTGCGGAGATCGGCGAGGTCCGGGCAGACATGCGCGGCGAGATGATCCAGCTGCGAGCCGAGGTGAAAGCCGAGGTGAAGGAGCAGGTGAAGGAGCAGGTGAGAGCCGAGATCGCGCCTCTGCGCCGTGACCTCGACGCGCTCTACCGGCACATCTTCGGCGCCCCTCCCGAGCACGGGCCCGCCGCCTCCTGACGCCGTCCCGTCAGCGTACGGCGTCCGAGCGGCGCCGCCGGGCCTTCGGGGGCGCGGCGGGGAGCCGGCCTTCGAGCAGGGGCATCGACTCGATCCGCCCGCGCTCCACGTGGGCGGCGGCGAGCATCGAGGCGAGCTCGGCGTGCCCGGACACGATGGCGTCCACGAGCTCGCGGTGCTCCTGCCACATCGTCGTGGTGTCGCGTTCGGGGGTGAGCCGGAAGAGCCAGCGCACCCGGCCGTTGAGCAGGCCGCTCACGCGCTGGAGCAGCGCGTGGCCCGCGAGCGCGATGATCTCCTCGTGCAGGTCGGAGTTGCGCGTCGACGGGGGCGGAGACGATGCCGGAGCGTGCGCGAACTCGAGCGCCGCCCGCAGCGCCGTGACGTCGGCGCCCTCCGCCGCCCTCCGCGCCGCGAGCTCGGCGGCGAGCGGCTCGAGCTGATCGCGCAGGTCGAAGACCTCGCGGGCGTCCACGAGCGTGAATGTATGCACGACGGCTCCCCGTCGCGGCTGCGAGACGATGAACCCCTCGGACTCGAGGATCGGCAGCGCCTCGCGCACCGGGACGCGCGAGACGGAGAGACGCTCGGCGATCTCCCGCTCGTTGAGCTTCGCGCCCATCGCGAGCTCGCCCGTGATGATCTGCTCGCGCAGCGCGTGGGCGATGCGCACGGGCAGGGCGAGATCGGCGTCGGGTGTCATGGGGACCATCATCGCAGGTCGGCGCGAGAACCCCGTAAGCGCCTTATTGAATGCCAAATCGGCAGTCATCGGGGATGATTCGACGCAAAAGGCCGTTTTTGGTATGCAAAAATGACGCTGGCGTAAGAGTCGTGTGACGACCGTGTTAAACGCGCATCCCCGCCCCGATCGCTCGCCTAACGTCCCAGACATGACCGGTTTCCTCGTCCGCCGCTTCGCGCTCGCCCTCGCCACGCTCTTCGCCGTGGTGACGATCGCGTTCGCGCTCGGTCGCGCCACGGGAGAGCCGGCCGCACTGCTCCTCCCCGACAACGCGACGGCCGAGGACGTCGCCGCCCTGAACGCGGCGCTGGGCTTCGACAGACCGCTCGTCGTCCAGTACGTCTCCTCCCTGGGCGGGTTGTTCGCCGGAGACTTCGGCGACTCCTACCGGCTGCGCGAGCCTGCGCTCGGGCTCGTGCTCGAGCGCATCCCGGCGACCTTCGAGCTCGCGTTCTGGTCGTTCGCCGCGGGACTCGCCCTGGCCCTCGTCGTGGCGCTCGCCATCCAGCTCACGGGCAGCCGGGCGCTGAGGGCGATCGCGGGATGGGCAGGCGCGCTCCGGCAGTCCGTCCCCGACTTCTTCTTCGGGCTGCTGCTCGTGCTCGTCTTCGCGGTGATGCTCGGGGCGCTGCCGTCGCTCGGGCGGACGAGCCCGGCGAGCCTCGTCCTCCCGGTGGTCACGCTCGCGACGGGCCAGTTCGTCATGTACCTGCGCCTGCTCGACGCCGCTCTCAGCGAGCAGGCGGCTCAGGACTACGTCCGCACGGCCTTCGCGCAGGGGCAGAGACGGAGCTCCATCCTGCTCACGCAGATGCTGCCGAACGCGCTGCTGCCCGTGCTCGGGATGGCGGGGCTCAATCTCGGCGGCCTGCTCGGCGGGACGGTCGTCGTGGAGGTCGTGTTCGCCTGGCCCGGCCTCGGACAGCTGCTCACCGACGCCGTCAGCCAGCGCGACTTCCCGATCGTCCAGGCCGGTCTGCTGTTCGTCGCCCTCATGTTCGTCGTCGTCAACACGCTCGTCGACGTCGTCGTCTCCCGCATCGACCCCAGGACGGCCCTCGCATGACCGCTCAGCCCCTCACCGCCGCAGGCATCGCGGAACCGTCCGGCATCCGGCCTCCGCGCCCCCGGCGGTCCCTCCGGCCGTCCGCCCTGGTCGGCGTCGTGATGCTCGGCTCCGTGGTGCTGCTCGCGGCGGTCCCTCCGCTGCTGCCCGGATTCGACCCGATGGGGCAGGACCTGCGCAGCGCGCTCATCCCGCCCTTCGCGGATCCGGCCCGGCCCCTCGGCACGGACGCGCTGGGCCGCGACCTGCTCAGCCGTGTGTCGCTCGCCTCGAGCGTGACCCTCGGCATCACCCTCGCGATCGTGTGCATGAACGCCGTCATCGGCAGCACCGTCGGCATCCTCGCCGGCTACGTCGGCGGGCGCATCGAGGCGCTCGTCTCGGTCGTGAGCAACGTGACCCTCGCGATGCCCGTCGTCCTGCTGCTCATCGCGATCTGCGCCGTGCTGCGCCCGAGCGCGGGTCTGACGATCCTCGTCCTCGGCTGCACGTGGTGGGTCGGCTATGCGAGGGTCACGCGCAACGTCGCGGCATCGCTGCGTCGGCAGGACTTCGTCGTCGCCCCGCTCACGCAGGGAGCCGACACCGTGTGGGTCCTCGCCCGTCACATCGTGCCGAACATCTGGCCGCACACGCTCATCATCGCGGCCACCGACATCGCCACGATCGTGCTCATCGAGTCGTCGCTGGAGTACCTCGGCCTCGGCGTGCAGCCGCCCGTGCCGAGCTGGGGCTCCATGATCTTCGACGGGCAGAAGTACCTCGGCACGGTGCCCTGGCTCGCGATCCTGCCGGGGCTCGCGATGTTCCTCGCCGTCGCGGGAGCGCAGTTCCTCAGCCAGCAGTTCACGGCCGAGAGTCGCGGCGCCCTCCTCCGGAAGGGAGACATGCGATGACGGACGACGTGCTGCGCATCGAGGACCTGCGGATCGAGGTCCCTGCGGATCCGCACGGGGGAGGCCTGCGTACGGCCGTGGACGGCGTGAGCCTGCGGGTCGGCCGCGGAGAGTCCCTCGGGATCGTGGGGGAGTCCGGCTCCGGCAAGAGCCTCACGATGCTCGCGTCGCTGGGGCTGCTGCCGGCAGGGACCCGCGTCGCGTCCGGCCGGATCGTGCTCGACGGGCGCGACATCACGAGCCTCGGCGAGCGGGACATGCGTCCGCTGCGCGGCCGCACGGCGGCCATGGTCTTTCAGGACCCGATGTCCGCCCTCAACCCGCTGCGCGCCGTCGGCGCCCAGATCGCGACCGCCGTCCGCGTCCACGCCCCCGGGCTCAGCCGCCGCCGCGCGCGCGAGCGCGCCGTCGAGCTCCTCGAGTCCGTGGGCGTGCGCCATGCGGCCGACCGTGCGGGCACGCGTCCCCATCAGTGGTCGGGCGGGATGCGCCAGCGCGCCATGATCGCGATGGCGATCGCCCACGACCCTCTGCTCCTCATCGCCGACGAGCCCACCACCGCTCTCGACGTGACCGTCCAGGCGCAGGTGATGGAGCTGCTGGCCGAGGTGCGCGAGCGCACCGGATCGGCCCTCGTCCTCATCACGCACGACCTCGGGCTCGTCGCCGAGAACACCGACCGCGTCTCCGTCATGTACCGGGGCTCGATCGTGGAGGAAGGGGCCACCGGCACCGTCCTGCACGCGCCGCGGCACGAGTACACCCGGCGGCTCCTCGACGCCCGCCCCGAGGCGTCGGCACCCGACCGTCGCGCGCACGCGACGGACTCCGCGCCCGACGCGCTCGTGGTCTCCGACGTCGTCGTGGAGTACGCGGGGCGCCGCGGAGCAGCGCCCGTGCGCGCCGTCGACGGCGTGAGCGTCCGCGTCGCCCGCGGTGAGACGGTCGCGGTCGTCGGGGAGTCGGGGTGCGGCAAGTCGTCGCTCGCCCGTGCGGTCCTCGGCATCCATGCGGCGGCCTCCGGCAGCGTCCGGCTCGACGGCGACGTCGTGGCACCCGCGCTCGCTCGCCGGAGCGCGGCCGAGCGCGAGCGCGCGCAGATCGTCTTCCAGGACCCGTACTCCGCGCTCGACCCGCGCATGACCGTCGCGGAGATCGTGGCCGAGCCGTTGCGCGTGCGCCGCAGCCACCGTCCGGACCGGGTCGAGCGCCTGCTCGCCGACGTGGGGCTCGACGAGTCCTTCGCGGGCCGCCTGCCCAGTCAGCTCTCGGGAGGCCAGCGCCAGCGCGTCGGCATCGCCCGCGCCCTCGCGCTGAGGCCCCGGCTGCTCGTGCTCGACGAGCCCGTGTCGGCCCTCGACGTCTCGATCCAGGCGCAGGTGCTCGGTCTGCTCGACGATCTGCAGCGCGAGCACGGTCTCGGCTACCTGTTCATCTCGCACGATCTCGGCGTCGTCCGGAACATCGCCGACCGCGTCGTCGTGATGCAGGCGGGCCGCATCGTCGAGGAGGCGCCGACGGACGAGATCTTCCGGCGCCCGGGACATCCCTACACGCGCACCCTGCTCGACGCGATCCCCCGCATCGACGGGCCCCCTGCGACCCCCGAATGCGCTCCCTCGCTCCCCTGACCGGCACCACCCGAGCCATCCCGAAAGAGGAACACCCATGACATCCCTCAGCCCCCGCCGCGCCCTCGGCGCAGGAGCCCTCGTCACGATCGGCGGCCTCGTGCTCGCCGGATGCGCGGGAGGGTTCGACGGCGCATCGGGCTCCGGCGGCACGCCGGAGTCGACGCCGACGTCCGTCGTCGCGGCCATCCCCACGGACCCCTCGTCGATGGATCCCGTCCGCTCCGGCGCCCTCGTCGTGCTGTCGGTCTTCTTCCACACCTTCGACCAGCTCGTGAGGATCACGGCCGACGGCGAGCTCGAGCCGAAGCTCGCCGAGGAGTGGACCGCGAACGACGATCTCACCCAGTGGGATTTCACGCTCCACGAGGGCGTCGTCGCGAGCAACGGCGAGGAGATCACGGCGGAGGACGTCGTCTTCTCCTACCGGGCCATCCTCGACGACCCGACGAGCGAGAACTTCGCCTACCTCTCGTCGATCGACTCCGTCGAGGCGATCGATGACCTCACGGTGCGCTTCCACCTGAAGCAGCCGTTCTCCGCGTTCCCCCGCAACACCTCGCTCATCTCGATCGTGCCGGCCGACACCTACCAGGAGATGGGCGCCGACGCCTTCGCGCAGGAACCCGTCGGCTCGGGCCCGTACGTCTTCGAGAACGTGACGAAGGGCGTCTCGTACGACCTCGTGCGCAACGACGACTACTGGGGCGAGGCTCCCGCGATCGAGTCGATCTCGCTGCAGCCGGTCTCCTCCGACGAGTCGCGCGTGAACGGCGTGCTCTCCGGCTCCCTCGACGTCGCACAGATCGGCCCGACGCAGGTCTCGTCGGTCGAGGGCAACGCGTCGGCGGAGGTGTCGTCGGCGCTGTCGAACGGCGTCGTCTTCCTCGGCGTGAACTCCACGGCGGGCGTGCTGGCGGACGTCAGGGTGCGCGAGGCGATCGCGCTCGCGATCGACAGGGAGGCCATCGCGGAGAACCTGCTCATGGGGCTCGCGGAGCCTGCGACGTCGATGCTGGCGCCGGCCGTCGAGGGCTTCTCCGACGAGGTGGAGGGGACGGCCTACGACCCCGACCGGGCGAAGGAGCTGCTCGCGGAGGCCGGATACGACGGCGAGACCATCCCGTTCGACTACGCCACCGACGGCCGCATCCCGCTGTCCGCGGAGGTCGCGCAGACCGTCCAGGGATACCTCTCCGACGTGGGCGTCTCCGTCGAGATGGCCGGCGCCGACCAGGAGAGCCACACCCTCAAGGTGCGGAACAAGGAGTTCACCGGCATCTACCTCAACACGTGGGCGCCATCCACGGTCGACGGCGATCTGCCCCTGACCGACTTCTACGAGCCCGACGGCAACAACAACTACGCGCAGGACCCCGTGACCGCCGAGCTCGCCGTCGCCCAGCGCGGCGTGACGGGCCCCGAGCGCGAGGCCGTCTTCGCCGAGCTCCTCGCGTACAGCAACGCGCAGGGCTACTTCGTTCCGCTGTACGTGCCCATGAACAACTTCGCCGCCGATCCGGCGCTCGACTGGGCCCCGCGCGCCGACGGCCTGTACGACTTCACGGAGACGAGCTTCCAGTGACCCGCACCGTCCTCCAGAACGTGCGCCCGTGGGGCGCGGACGCGACCGACGTCGTCCTCGCGGACGGCGTCATCGCCGAGCTGCGCCCGGCCGGAGGCGCCGCGGAGCCCGGCGCGAGGCGCGTCGACGGCCGCGGGCGCATCCTCCTCCCGTCGTTCTCCGACGTGCACGTGCACCTCGACTCGACGCGCATCGGGCTGCCGTTCCGCCCGCATACGGGGAGCCCCGGGGTGTGGGACATGATGCTCAACGACCGGCGCAACTGGCGCTCGGCGGAGGCGTCGATGGCGGAGCGGACGACGACGACCCTCGGGCGGATGATCGCGCACGGGACGACGAGCGTGCGCACCTATGCGCAGGTCGACGTCGACTGCGGCCTCGAGCGGCTCGACGCCGTCCTCGCCGCGAAGGAGGCGCACGCGGACCGGGCAGACGTGACGGTCATGGCGTTCCCGCAGGCCGGGCTCCTCCGCGAGGACGGGGCGCCGGAGATGCTCGCTCGTGCCATGGAGCACGGCGCGGACGTCGTGGGCGGGATCGACCCCTGCGCGCTCGACCGCGACCCGGTCCGGCACCTCGACATCGTCTTCGGGCTCGCGGAGCGGTTCGACGCTCCCATCGACATCCATCTGCACGAGCCCGATCAGCTGGCGAAGTTCTCGGCCGAGCTCGTCGTCGAGCGCGTCAAGGCGCTCGACCTCAGGGGGCGCGTCACGATCTCGCACGGATACGGCCTCGGGGGGCTGCCCGAACGCGAGCTGCGGGCGCTGCTCGAGGACTTCCGCGAACACGACATCGCGATGGCCACCGTCGCGCCGCCGACGCCGCTTCCGACGCTGCTCCTCGCCGAGCACGGCATCCGGCTCGGCCTCGGCGAGGACGGGCAGCGCGACTACTGGACGCCCTACGGGAACGCCGACATGCTCGACCGCACCTGGCAGATGGCCTTCACGAACGGGTTCCGTCGCGACGCCGACATCGAGCACTGCGTCGCCGTGGCGACCATGGGCGGCCGCTCCGTCATCGGCACGGCCCCGCGCCTGCGGTCGGTCGACGACAGGCCCGGTCTCGCGGTGGGCGCCCCCGCAGATCTCGTGCTCGTCGAGGGAGACACCGTGACGGCGGCCGTCATGGATCGCAGCCCCGATCGCACGGTGCTCCGCGGGGGCGTCGTCGTGGCCGAGGGCCTCGCGCTGACGGGCGCCGGCGCGTGACGCTCGTCCTCACGGCGTCGCAGCTCGAGCGGCTCGTCGACCGGCCGGCGACGATCGCCGCCGTCTCCCGCGTCTTCGCCGAGATCGCGGCGGGGGAGGCCTCCCAGCCCGGGCCGACGTCGATGGCCACCGATGCGGGGACAGGGCGGTACATCCTCATGTCCGCACTGTCGGATGCGACGGGGACGGCTGCGGTGAAGCTGCTCGCGGACGTCCCCGACAACGCGCGGCGGGGCCTGCCGACGCAGCGGTCGTCGATCCTCGTCGTCGACCGCGCGGACGGCGAGCCCGTCGCGCTGCTGCACGGCGGCGTGCCGACGCGCGTGCGGACCGCGGCGGCGAGCGCCGTGGCGACGGACGTGCTCGCCCGAGCGGACAGCCGCGTGCTCGGGCTCGTGGGAGCCGGCGCGCTCGCGCGCGAGCACGTCGCGGCACTGAGCGGCGTGCGGTCCTTCGAACGTCTCGTCGTATGGTCGCGGACCCGTGCGTCGGCGGAGGCTCTCGCCGCGGACATCGCGTGGGGCGGTGAGGTCGACGTCGCCTCCGGCGTGCGCGACGTGTTCGACGCGGCCGATGTCGTCTGCACGCTGACGCCGTCGGTCGCGCCGATCGTCTCGGGCGGATGGCTGCGCCCCGGTCAGCACGTGAACGTCGTGGGAGCCCGGCCGCGCGCGGACGAGAGGGAGGTCGACGGCGAGACGATGCGCCGTGCCTCGGTGTGGGTGGACGACAGGGCGACGGCCGAGACGAAGTCGGGCGACCTCCTCCTGGCCGTCGCGGAGGGGGCGGTGGCGCTCGACGACGTCGTCGGGACGATCGGCGAGACGATCGCTGGCCGCGTGCGCGGGCGCCGTGACGACGCCGAGATCACGCTCTTCGACTCCGTCGGCATCGGGGCGCAGGACCTCGCGATCGCCGACCTGCTCGTCCGCGCCGCGCGCGAGCGGGGGATCGGCACGGAGATCGACCTCGGCGCCTGACGCCGCGCGCATCTCCTCCGTCGCGCCCGGGGCCGTCTTCGCCTGGCCCGACGACGCGTGCACAGCCCCGTCGGATCGTCGATCCACGCACGTCTCCCGGCGTGAACGGTCGCCCGGCCGGATCGCGTGCCGGACTCGATCGCACCTGCGACCCTGGGAGCGTGATCGCGGTCGTCATGACGAGCTTCACGCACAGCCTCAAGACGTCCCTCGCGTCGATCGAGAAGCAGATCGAGTCGCTTCGTGGCGAGCTGACGACGCAGATCGTCCCTCCGGAGCGTGACGTCGTGCACCGCTACCGGCGCGAACTCGGCGATCCGCCGGCCTCCTGACGCCGCGTCCTCATCGACCGTTCGCCGTCGTCGTGAAAGAATGAGCGCGGCGTGCCCGGGTCGTGGCTTCTCACAGCCCCGCCGGGCCTCTGGACAGCGTCCGCCGCCCGTTGCTACGACGAGGAGCGAAAAATGTCCGAAGCGATCGCGGCGCCCGTGGAGGCGCCCCTCCGTACCGCGCACAAGCGGCGGTATCTCATGTGCGTGCCCTCGCACTTCACGGTGTCGTACTCCATCAACCCCTGGATGGAGCCGTCCCGGCCGACCGACACCGCGCGGGCCCTCGCGCAGTGGCAGACGCTGTACGACGCGTACCGCGACCTCGGCCACGAGGTCGAGCTCATCGACCCGCTGCCGGGCTTCCCCGACATGGTCTACACGGCCAACGGCGGCTTCGTCGTCGACGGCATCGCCTACGGGCCGAGCTTCCGCTACGTCGAGCGGCAGGGCGAGGCGCCGGCCTTCATCGACTGGTTCCGTGCGAACGGGTTCGAGACGGTCGTCCCGGAAGAGGTCAACGAGGGCGAGGGGGACTTCCTCCTCGCGGGCGACGTCATCCTGGCGGGCACGGGCTTCCGCTCGACGGGCGACAGCCATGCCGAGGTCGCCCGGGTCTTCGGACGCGAGGTCGTGAGCCTCGACCTCGTCGATCCCCGCTTCTACCACCTCGACACGGCGCTCAGCGTGCTCGATCCGGTCGAGGACGCCACCACGGGGCCGGCGAACATCGCCTACCTCCCCGGCGCCTTCGACGAGCGCAGCCGCGCGATCCTCGCCGAGCGCTTCCCCGACGCCATCCGGGTGTCGGACGAGGACGGCGCGGTGTTCGGGCTCAACTCGGCGAGCGACGGGTACAACGTCTTCATCTCGCCGCGTGCGAAGGGCTTCGAGGCGCAGCTGCGCGAACGCGGCTACAACCCCGTGCTCGTCGACCTGTCCGAGCTGCTGCTCGGCGGCGGGGGCATCAAGTGCTGCACGCTCGAGCTGCGGGGCGCGAAGTGACCGCCGCCGAGGCGGCCGTGAAGAGCCACGTCGCGCACAACTACCGTCCGCTGCCCGTCGTCATCGCCGGCGGCGAGGGCGCCTGGGTCACCGACACGGACGGCAGGCGCTATCTCGACCTGCTCGCCGGATACTCCGCGCTCAACTTCGGGCACCGCCATCCCGGCCTCGTCGAGGCCGTCGCGCACCAGCTGGGGCGCGTGACCCTCACGAGCCGCGCGTTCGACAACGACCGTCTCGAGCCGTTCGCGGCCGCGCTCGCGGAGCTCAGCGGCAAGGACCTCGTGCTGCCGATGAACACGGGCGCCGAGGCGGTGGAGACGGGCATCAAGGTCGCCCGGGCCTGGGGGTACCGGGTCAAGGGCATCGCCGAGGGGCGAGCGAGGATCGTGGTCGCGCACGGCAACTTCCACGGCCGCACCACGACCGTCGTGAGCTTCAGCGACGACCCCGAGGCGCGGAACGACTTCGGGCCGTTCACGCCCGGATTCGTCTCGGTGCCGTTCGGCGACGCCGACGCGATCGCCGCGGCGATCGACGACGACACCGCCGCCGTGCTCATCGAGCCGATCCAGGGGGAGGCGGGTGTGATCGTCCCGCCCGACGGGTACCTGCGCCGCGTGCGGGAGATCACGCGCGAGCGGAACGTGCTGCTCATCGCCGACGAGATCCAGTCGGGACTCGGCCGGGTCGGCGAGACGTTCGCCTGCGATCGCGAGGGCGTCGTCCCGGACGTGTACCTGCTCGGCAAGGCGCTCGGCGGCGGGATCCTCCCCGTCTCGGCCGTGGTCGCCGACGAGGACGTGCTCGGCGTCATCCGGCCGGGCGAGCACGGCTCGACGTTCGGCGGGAACCCGCTCGCGGCGGCCGTCGCGCACCGCGTCGTGCAGCTCCTCGCGACGGGCGACCTCCAGAAGCGCGCGAAGATGCTCGGCGAGCATCTGGAGACGAAGCTCGCGCGCTTCGTCGGCCACGGCGTCACCGAGGTCCGTGTCGCGGGCCTCTGGGCGGGCGTCGACATCGATCCCGCGGTGGGCACGGGCCGGGAGATCTCGGAGGCGCTCATGGCGCGCGGCGTCCTCGTCAAGGACACCCACGGCCAGACCATCCGCATCGCACCGCCGCTCGTCATCCGCGCGACGGAGATCGACTGGGCGCTCGAGCAGCTCCAGGTCGTGCTCGCCCGCTGAGGGGGATGGGCACAGCGGCATACGACGCCACGTGACGCACAGGGTAACCTCCCGGCAACACCGCGCGGATACTCTCGCCGGCATGGGCGACCTGTTCGACGGCTACGGACCCACGCTGTCACCGCGCAAGACGATGCAGGGCGAGCCCGCGTTCGACGAGATGTTCGGGGCACGCGACGCCGCCGAGGTGCGCGGGGCGTATCGCGAGCTCCACACGGCGCTCGCGCGCCTCACGCAGGAGGAGCTCCGGGGGCGCACGGAGTCGCTCGCGAACTCGTACCTCGCCCAGGGCGTCACGTTCGACTTCGCCGGGGAGGAGCGGCCGTTCCCGCTTGACGCCGTGCCCCGCGTGATCGCGTCGGAGGAGTGGGACCACGTCTCGGCCGGCGTCGCACAGCGCGTCCGCGCGCTCGAGGCGTTCCTCGACGACGCGTACGGCCGTCGTCACGGCGTCCGCGACGGCGTCCTCCCGGCGAGGCTCATCGCGTCGAGCCAGCACTTCTCCCGCCAGGCGGCGGGCATCCATCCGGCCAACGGCGTGCGCATCCAGGTCGCGGGCATCGACCTCATCCGCGACGAGCACGGCGAGATGCGCGTGCTCGAGGACAACGTGCGCGTGCCGAGCGGCGTGAGCTACGTCATCTCGAACCGGCGCGTGATGGCCCAGACGCTGCCCGAGCTGTTCCACTCGATGCAGGTGCGCCCCGTGGGCGACTACCCCAACAGGCTGCTCGCCGCCCTGCGCGCGAGCGCGCCGCCCGGCGTGCGCGACCCGAACGTGGTCGTGCTCACCCCCGGGGTGTACAACTCCGCGTACTTCGAGCACACGCTCCTCGCGCGCCTCATGGGCGTCGAGCTCGTCGAGGGGCGCGACCTCACCTGCGTGGGCGGAAAGGTGTTCATGCACACCACGCGCGGGCCCAAGCGCGTCGACGTCATCTACCGCCGGGTCGACGACGACTTCCTCGATCCGCTGCAGTTCCGCGCCGACTCCATGCTCGGCGCCCCCGGTCTCATGCTCGCGGCGCGTCTCGGCAACGTCGCGATCGCCAACGCCGTGGGCAACGGCGTCGCCGACGACAAGCTCCTCTACACCTATGTGCCCGATCTCATCCGGTACTACCTCGGGGAGGAGCCTCTCCTGAAGAACGTCGACACCTGGCGGCTGGAGGACCCCGGCTCCCTCGAGGAGGTGCTCGACCGGCTCGACGAGCTCGTCGTGAAGCCCGTCGACGGCTCGGGCGGCAAGGGCCTCGTGGTGGGCCCCGACGCCTCGCCCGCCGAGCTCGAGACGCTCCGCAAGCGGCTCGTCGCCGACCCGCGCGGATGGATCGCGCAGCCCGTCGTCATGCTCTCGACCATCCCCACCCTCGTCGAGGACGGGATGCGCCCGCGGCACGCCGACCTGCGTCCCTTCGCCGTGAACGACGGCGACGAGGTCTGGGTGCTGCCCGGCGGCCTGACGCGCGTGGCGCTGCCGGAGGGACAGCTCGTCGTGAACTCCAGCCAGGGCGGCGGCTCGAAGGACACCTGGGTGGTCGGCGGGGCGCCGCGTCCGCACGTCGAGTACGGGCAGGGCACGGGCGTCGCGGGCCTCGTCGCCGATCAGGCGGCGACCATCACCCAGGCGATCCCCGTCCTCGGCGAGCAGCGGGAGCAGCAGGCGGCCGTCGACGCGGACGGGGAGGCCTGAGGATGCTCGCACGCATCGCGGAGTCGCTCTTCTGGATCGGCCGCTACATCGAGCGCAGCGACGGCACGGCGCGCATCCTCGACGTGCACCTCCAGCTCCTGCTGGAGGACCCCTGGATCGACGAGGACACCGCATGCCGCGCGCTGCTCACGGTCATCGGCGCGATCCCGGACGAGGGCGTCGAGAGGATGGGCCGCGAGTACGTGCTCGAGCAGCTGGGCGTCGCGCACGTGAACACCTCGAGCATCGCCTTCTCGATCCGCGCGGCGCGGGAGAACGCCCGCCGCGCGCGCGAGATCGTCTCGACCGAGCTCTGGGAGTGCCTCAACACGACGAGCGCTCGCCTGCCCCGGCGGCTTCAGGGCGAGAAGAGCCACGAGTTCTTCAAGTGGGTGCGCGAGCGCGCCGCGCTCGCCGTCGGCGTCGTCGAGGCCTCGACGAGCAGGGACGAGGCCTGGCAGTTCTTCACGCTCGGGCGCGCGATCGAGCGTGCCGACATGACGGCGAGGCTGCTCGCCACGCGCGCGCTCGCCGAGGCGCCGGGGCCGTCCTGGACGACCCTGCTGCGCTCCTGTGGGGCCTACGAGCCCTATCTGCGCACGTACCGGGGGATGCCGAGCGCCGTGAACGCCGCGGAGTTCCTCCTGCTCGACCGGCTCTTCCCCCGCTCGATCATCTTCTCGATCTCGATGGCGGAGCAGTGCATGAGCGCGATCGACCCCGTCGCGGATCGGGTCGGCCACTCCAACGCCGGCCTGCGGGCGCTCGGCAAGATCCGCAACGAGCTCGAGTACACCCCGATCGACCGGATCCTCGGCAGCCTCAACGACTACATGGAGGAGGTGCAGATCGTCACGCGCGAGGCGTCGGAGGCGATCGGGCGGCGCTTCTTCCCGTCGCAGGCGGAGCCGAGCTGGATCGGAGAGATCTCATGAAGCGTCTCCTCATCGAGCACGAGACCGGCTTCCGCTACGACGACACGGTCACCGCCTCGTACAACGAGGCGCGGATGCTCCCCGGCACGACCGAGAGCCAGTTCGTGCTCAGCGCGAACCTGGAGATCCATCCGCAGGTCTCCGTCAGCTCGTACGTCGACTACTTCGGCACGCGCGTGAGCAGCTTCGACGTGCTCGCCCCGCACACGGAGCTCATGATCACCTCGCGCAGCCTCGTCGAGGTGCGCTCACGGCATGCGGAGCCGGCGCACCTGTCATGGGATCGTCTCGCGCGCGAGGCCGAGCGCGCCGTCGAGACCGTCGAGCACCTCGGGCAGAGCGATCGCACGCGACCGCATGCCGAGGTGGTCGAGATGGCCCGCGAGCTCGCCGCGAAGCACGCCGATCCGTCCGCCGCCGCACGGGCGATCGCGGCGACGCTCGGCGACGCCCTCGAGTACGTGCAGGGCGTGACGGGCGTCCACTCGACGGCGTCGGACGCGTGGCGGGAGCGCAAAGGCGTCTGCCAGGACATCACGCACATCGTGATCGGCGCGCTGCGATCGGTCGGCATCCCCGCACGCTACGTCTCCGGATACCTCCACCCGCGCGAGAACGCGGATGTCGGCGTCGCGGTGCGGGGGGAGTCCCACGCCTGGATCGAGTGGTTCGCGGGGGACTGGCACGGCTTCGACGCGACCAACGACAGCGAGATCACCGATCGCCACGTCCTCGTGGGCCGCGGGCGCGACTACGGCGACGTGCCGCCGCTGCGGGGCGTGTACGCGGGGCCGGGCAGGGGCGAGCTGCACGTCGAGGTGACGCTCACCCGCGAGGCCTGACGCGTCGCGGTGCTCATCCTCGATGACCTCTCTGCCGGTGCGGGAGCGTCCCCATCGCCTCCGCCTCGTCCGTGATGCGGAGGGGCGTGGTCTGGGCGACCTCGTCGCTGAAGTCCTCGGGCTCGACGACCGTCAGCGGCCGCGTCTCGTCGAGGGTCAGGCGGAACCGGCTCTCCTCGCTGCGGTGGAGGCGCCCGGAGAGGAGGACCCAGGTCACGCCGACGGCGCACGCGACGAGGCCCGCGGCCCCGCCCACGACGATCGCCGCGCGCGGGCCGAGCGCGTCGACGATCCAGCCCGCGATGGGCGCTCCGACGGGCGTCGAACCCATGATGACGGCCATGTACAGCGCCATCACGCGCCCGCGCAGCGCCGGGTCGGTCGTCGTCTGCACGTAGCCGTTCGCCGTCGTCATCATCGTCACCGTCGAGAACCCGACGAACACGAGCGCGGCGCCGTACAGTCCGTAGCCCGGCATCGCGGCCGAGACGAGCGACGCGAGGCCGAAGCCGCCCGCCGCGAGGATCACGACCCGGATGCGCGCCCGAGCGCGTCGCGCGGCGAGCAGCGCCCCGGCGAGCGAGCCGATCGCGAGGACCGAGCTCAGCACGCCGTAGCCGTCCGCGCCCCGGCCGAACTCGATCGCCATGGTCGAGGCGAAGATGGGGAAGTTCATCCCGAACGCGCCGATGAGGAAGACCATCGTGAACGTCACCACGAGGTCGGGCCGCCTGGCGACGTACCGGAATCCGTCCGCCAGGCGCGAGGCGCCCGTGCCGCGCACGCGGGGCACGAGCTCGTCGCGGCGCATCGCCACGAGGGCGACGAGCATGGCGAGGAACGTCGCGGCGTTGACGATGAACACCCACCCCGTGCCGATCACGACGATGAGGAGGCCGCCGACGGCGGGGCCGATGAGGCGTGCCATGTTGAACGACGCCGCGTTGAGCGCGATGGCGTTCGAGGCGTCGTCGCGGGAGACGATGTCGGAGACGAACGCCTGGCGGGCCGGGCTGTCGAACGCGTTGGCGACGCCGAAGGCGAGGGCGAAGACGAGCATCAGCGGCAGCGTCATCACGCCGGCCAGCAGCAGTGCGCCCACGGCGATCGCGAGGAGCAGGAGCGCGGTCTGCGTGATGAGCAGCACGCGTCTCCGGTCGAACCGGTCGGCCACCCAGCCCGTCATGCTGACGAGCACGAGGGGCGGGCCGAACTGCAGCGCCATCGTCACGCCCATCGCCGTGGCGTCGTTGTCGGTGAGCTCGGTGAGCACGACCCAGTCCTGGGCGGTGGACTGCATCCACCCGCCGATGTTCGAGACGAGGGCGCCGAGGAACCAGACGCGGTAGTTGAAGAGGCCGAGCGAGCGGAACATCCCCTTCATCGCTCGATCTCCCTCATGATGATCTCCGCCGCGCGCCGCATCGTGACGCGGTCGTCGGCGTCGAGACCGGCGAGCACCTTCGCGAGCCACTCGTCGCGGCGCCGCACCGTCTCCTCGACGATGGCCCGCCCGCTCTCGGTGATGTCGATGCTCACCTTGCGGCGGTCCACGTCGTTCTCCCTGCGTGTGAGATGGCCGAGCTCCTCGAGGCCGTTCACGGTGCGGTTCATGGAGGGTGCGGTGATCCCCTCGCGATCGGCGAGCGCCGACAGCGTGTGGGGCCCGTGCACCGTGAGGGCGACGAGCACGGCGAACTGGCCGTCGGTCATGTCGGAGACCGCTCGCTGCTGCCGGAGGCGGCGCGAGAGGCGGAAGACGGCGGCCCGGATCTCGGAGGCGTCGGAGGAGAGCCTCGTCGACGCGGATTGCTTAGCCATACGAATGATTAGTTTAGCTCATTAGTTCTGCTAAGCGAAACCGCGTGTACCATCGACGCATGCCCGAGTACGTCGACGCGCACGGCGTCGTGATCGTGTACGACCTGTACGAGCCCGAGGGCGAGGCGCGGGGCGTCGTGCAGATCCTCCACGGGGTCGGCGACCACGCGGGGCGGTACGCGGTGCTGGCGGAGGCGCTCGCCGCGCAGGGCTTCGCCGTCTACGCCGACGACCATCGCGGGCACGGCCGCACCGGCATCCGGCAGCACGGGGGCCCGGAGCGCCTGGGCCGCCTCGGCGTCGGCGGCCACGGTGCCGCGGTCGCGGCGGTCTGGCAGCTCACCGAGCTCATCCGCGCGGAGCGCCCGGGGCTCCCCGTCGTGCTCCTCGGGCACTCGTGGGGCTCCTTCCTCGCGCAGAAGCTCTTCGACGAGCATCCGGACGCGTACGACGCCGTCGTCCTCGTCGGATCGTCGCTGAGGTGGCCGGGCTCTCTCAACGCAGGCGATCTGAACGCCCGGTGGAAGACGGAGGGGGCGAACGGCGTCGAATGGCTCTCGTCCGACCCGGAGGTGCAGCGGGCGTTCCTCGACGACCCGCTCACGACGAGCGTCCCGCTCCTGAGGCTCTTCGGGCCGCGGGGAGCCCTGCAGCTCTACGGACGTCCCCGCCGCGGGCTCCGGGAGCGCGCGGGAGCGGATGTGCCCGTGCTGCTGCTCGTGGGACGGGACGACTCCGTCGGCGGCCCGCGCGCCGTCCACCGTCTCGCGAAGGCGTATCGGGAGCGCGCGGGGCTCGCGGATGTCACGACGCTCGTCTACGAGGGGCGGCACGAGATCCTGAAAGAGCCCGTCCAGGCCGCGGTGCGCGCCGATCTCCTCGCGTGGCTCGATGCGCGCATCCCCGCCCGCTCGTAGCCGCACGCCGTAGGCTGGTGCTCGTGCATGGCGAGTACAAGGTCCCCGGAGGAAAGCTCGTTGTCGTCGACCTGGAGGTCGAGGCGGGGAGGATCGGCGGCTTCCACCTGGCCGGCGACTTCTTCCTCGAGCCCGACACGGCGCTCGAGGACATCAACCGCGCGGTGACGGGCCTCCCCGACACCGCCGACGTCCCCGCGATCGCGGCCGCCATCCGCGCGCGGCTCCCGGAGGGGGCGCAGCTGCTGGGGTTCACGCCCGAGGCCGTCGGCACCGCCGTGCGGCGCGCTCTCGTCACCGCCTCGAGCTGGACCGACTTCGAGTGGGAGGTGATCGACGACCCCGCCGTCTCGCCCCTCGTCAACATCGCCCTCGACGAGGTGCTCACCGAGCGCGTCGGCGACGGTCTCCGCAGGCCCACCCTCCGCATCTGGGAGTGGGAGAGGTCGGCCGTCGTCATCGGCTCGTTCCAGTCGTTCCGCAACGAGGTCGACCCCGACGGCGCGAAGCGGCACGGCTTCGAGATCGTGCGGCGGATCTCGGGCGGCGGCGCCATGCTCATGGGCGCGGAGCAGATCATCACGTACTCGCTGTACGTGCCCGCGTCCCTCGTCGCGGGGCTGACGTTCGCCGACTCGTACGCGTTCCTCGACGACTGGGTGCTGCAGGCGCTGCGCTCGATCGGCATCGAGGCGACGTATCAGCCGCTCAACGACATCGCGAGCCCGTCGGGGAAGATCGGCGGGGCGGCCCAGAAGCGCCTCGCCAACGGCGGCGTCCTCCACCACGCGACGCTCTCGTACGACATCGACGGGCAGGCGCTGTCGGAGGTGCTGCGCATCGGGCGGGAGAAGCTCAGCGACAAGGGCACCGTCTCGGCGGTCAAGCGGGTGGACCCCATCCGCAGCCAGACGGGGATGGCACGGCGCGACATCATCGACCGCTTCATCGCGTCGTTCCAGGGCTTCACGGGCGCGACGCGCGGCTCGGTCTCGGCGGAGGAGCTGGCCGCGGCGGAGGAGCTCGTGCGCACGAAGTTCGGCACGGACGCGTGGCTGCACCGCGTCCCGTGAGCGTCGAGGGCCCCGGCGCCCTCGACGACGCCCCGCTCGACGCGCTCGCGCCGGCGCGCGGGGCGGTCACCATCCACTACGGAGACAACCTCGACGTCGCGCGCACGCTGCCCGACGGCGCCTTCGCGATCGCGTACCTCGACCCGCCCTTCAACACCGGCAGGGACCGCGAGACGGACGAGAGCCGCCGCGGCGTCTCGATCGCCGCGCGCACCGAGCCGGAGACGTGGATCGCGGCTGCCGCCGAGCCCGAGGACGGCGCCCTGCTCGGGCATCCCGACGGCGCCGACATCTCGGCGCCCGATGGGCGGGGGAGGGAGCCGAGGGCCGTCGCGCACGCGGGCTTCCACGGCCGCGGCTACGAGCGCGTGCGCGGCGCCCTCCGCACGTTCGACGACCGGTTCGACGACTACTGGGGCTTCCTCGTGCCGCGCATCGAGGAGGCCTGGCGCCTGCTGGCCGACGACGGCACGCTGTACCTGCACCTTGACTACCGGGAGGCGCACTACGCGAAGGTCATGCTCGACGCGGTGTTCGGGCGCGACTGCTTCCTCAACGAGCTCATCTGGGCCTACGACTACGGCGCGAAGTCGCGCAGCCGCTGGCCCACGAAGCACGACACGATCCTCGTCTACGTGAAGGACCCCGACCGGTACTGGTTCGACTCCGGCGCCGTGGACCGCGAGCCGTACATGGCCCCGGGCCTCGTCACGCGCGAGAAGGCGCGGCGGGGCAAGCTGCCGACGGACGTCTGGTGGCACACGATCGTGCCGACGAACGGGAGCGAGCGGACGGGCTACGCGACGCAGAAGCCCGAGGGCATCCTGCGCCGCATCGTCCAGGCGTCCTCGCGCCCCGGCGACCGCGTGCTCGACATGTTCGCGGGCAGCGGCACGACGGGGGCCGTCGCCGCGGATCTCGGGCGCGACGCGATCCTCATCGACGACAACCCCGACGCCGTCCGCGTCATGGGGGAGCGCATCCCCGACGCCCGCGTCGTCCTGCGCAGGCCGGCGCGCTGAGCCGCGCGTGCCCGACCGGCGGAGGGGCGCTCTGACCGGTCCGGGCGCCCCTCCGGCTCAGACGCGCCGGCGTGCGCGGCGCGTGACGAGCAGCCCGGCCCCCGCGACGACGGCGATCGCGGCGACGGCCGCGACCGCCGCGGTCGAGCCGTCCGTCGGGACGAGGGGCTGCCTCTCCTCCGGCCCGGGCGGCTCCGTCTCGCGCGGGCCCGGCGTCGGGGCGTCCGTCGGCTCGGGGGAAGGCTCTCCCGTGGGCGTCGGCGTGGGCGTGGGCGTGGGCGCCTCGGCCGGCTCCGTCGTGAGCGTCCAGTTCTCGGTGAAGAAGTCCGCCGGGTCGATCACGCCGCGCTCCGAGGCCCAGTCGACGAGGAGCTGCCGGATCTCCAGCCTGTCGTCGTAGACGACAGGCGCCTCGGCGACGTGCGGGTAGTCCGAGCCGCCGCTCTGCCGGTAGTTGTTGACGGCCAGCACGAAGCACTCGTCGTCCCCGACGGGGGTCCCGTCGGGGTGGCGCAGGTCGCTCACGCGCTCGCCGAGGTCCTGCGAGACGTCGATCGTGTAGTCGAGGCCCGTGAGCACGTCGTACGCGTAGTCGGGGACGCCCTCGGGGGCATCGGGGTACACCGCGTTGGTCCCGTTCTCCGGGTCGAACTCCGCGCCCTCCGGCGTCTGCACGTAATACCTCGCCGAGTACTCCAGGTAGTCGTCGATCTCGCGGCCCGTCAGGACCACGCCGAGCAGGGTGTTCTCGTAGATGTAGAGCCCCGCCAGATCGCGGATCGTCACCTCTCCCTGCGGGAAGCGCGCCGTCCGCGAGAACGGCGAGGCCTGGGAGACGACCGGCAGGCCGGCGTACTCCGTGCCCTCCAGCGCCGCGTCGACGGTGTCGGCCTGCACCTCGCCGATGAACTCGATGATGGGGGTGTCCTCGTAGCGCGAGGTCTCGGTGAGCAGCTCCTCCGTCGACGTCGCGACGGGGGTGTCGACGTAGGCGACCGTCGTGTCGTGCGCGTCGCGGACGGCGTCCGCGACCGCCGTCGACTCCGCCAGTCCGTCCGTCCCGTAGCGCGGGGTCACGGTCGGGGCCGCCTCGTCCGACCAGTCGACGCGGAAGCCGTCGCCGTCGGCGACGAGCGAGAGGTCGACCTGGCTCACGGAGCGCGCCCAGTAGTTCGGCTGGGTGATGAGCACGGGCTCGCCCGCGACGTTCTCGACGACCTCCTGCGGCTCGTCGTTGTGGCTGTGCCCGCCCACGACGACGTCGATGCCGGGCACCATGGTGGCGATGTTCCTCGCGGCGTCCTCGGTGAGCGCCGTGCGGTCGTAGTCCGCGTCGGGGGTGGTCCCCTTGCCCGTGTGCGCGAGCACGACGACGACGTCGGCCTGCTCCTCGACGACGGGCACCCACTCCTCGGCGGTCTCCACGACGTCGCGGAACTCGAGCACGCCCTCGACGATGCCGCGATCCCACACGCGCACGCCGGGCGTGACGAGGCCGAGCACGCCGATCGTGACGCTCTCGCCGCCGATCTCCCGCTCGATGAGGGTGTAGGGCTCGTGATAGGGCTCTCCGGTGGCGGCGTCGACCACGTTCGCGCCGAGGAGCGGCGCGTCGAGGTCCTCCTCGTAGGCGGAGAGCAGGTCGAGCCCGTAGTTGTACTCGTGGTTGCCGACGACCTGCGCGTCGTACCCGATCGCGTCGAAGGCCGTCGCCATCGGGTGCTCGACCTCGTCCGCCAGAACGGATGGCGCGCCGTCCCCCATGCCGTAGTAGTACGTCAGCGGGGTCCCCTGGATGGCGTCGCCGTTGTCGAGCACGACGACCGACTCGGCGCCGCGCTCGGCGCGCACCTCGTCGATCGCGGTCGCCGTCCTCGTCAGGCCCAGCGCGTCGTCGGCCGGGAACGGGGCGTCCTGGAAGTAGTCCCAGTCGAGGACGTGGCCGTGGACGTCCGTCGTCGCCATGAGGGTGAGCGGGATGCGCTCGGTCGTGTCGTCGGGGGGCGCGGATGCCGAGGCGGTCGCCGCCGGCAGGCCGTAGTCTGGCGCCATGCGATTCGGAACATTCGTCCCCCAGGGCTGGCGGTACGACCTCGTCGGCATCGAGCCGGCCGGCCAGTGGGGGACGATGCTGTCCCTCGCGCAGCGTGCGGACGCCGGTCCGTGGGAGTCGCTGTGGGTCTACGACCACTTCCACACGACGCCCGTGCCCTCTGAGGAGGCCACGCACGAGGCGTGGACGCTCATGGCGGCGTTCGCCGCGTCGACGAGCCGCATCCGCCTCGGGCAGATGTGCACGTGCATGGGCTACCGCAACCCCGCCTACCTCGCGAAGGTCGCCGCGACCGTCGACCACGTGTCCGGCGGACGCGTGGAGATGGGCATCGGCGGAGGCTGGTACGAGCACGAGTGGCGGGCGTACGGCTACGGGTTCCCGAAGATCGGCGACCGGCTCCGGATGCTCCGCGAGGGCGTGGAGATCATGAAGCAGGGATGGGAGACGGGGGAGGCGACCCTCGACGGCCGCTTCTTCCAGGTCGACGGCGCGATCGTTCAGCCGCGTCCGATCCAGCGCCCCGGCATCCCGTTCTGGATCTCGGGCGGCGGCGAGAAGGTCACGCTCAAGATCGCGGCGCAGTACGGCCAGTACACCAACTTCGCCGGCGACCCGGAGACCTTCGCGCACAAGAGCGCCGTGCTGCGCGAGCACACCGACGCGATCGGCCGCGACTTCTCGGAGATCGTGCGGTCGGCCAACTACAACACCGTGATCGGCGAGACCGAGGCCGAGGTGGCCGAGCGGATCGACGCGATCGAGGCGCGCCTCCGCCCGTTCCTGGGCGACGCGACCGACGGCGTCATCGGCGACTACCGCAGCGGGAGGGCCGTGGGCGTCGGCACGGTCGAGCAGGTGACCGAGCGCCTCGCCGCCCTCGGAGAGCAGGGCCTCGCCTACGCCATCCACTACTTCCCCGAGGCCGCGTACGACCTCTCGGGCGTCGAGCTCTTCGAGCAGAAGGTCATCCCCGCGCTCGGCTGAGGGGCCTCACGCGAGCGGCACCGCGCCGTCGTAGCCCGTCGACGTCTCGCGCGCGGCCGGGGGCGGGTCGGTGAACACGCGCGAGGGGGTGGAGCCCTCCGACCACGCGCTCCAGTCGGCGGCCTGCGTGCGGACGAACGCCGCCGCGGCGCCGTGGACGGCGTCCGCCAGCTGCTGAGGGGGCTCGTCGCCCGTCATCCGGTCGACGTCCTCCGCGTCGAGCACGTCGAAGAAGAACGGCACGTCGAGGCAGTGGAGCGACCATCCGCGCACGGGCGAGACCCACTCGAAGCGGTACGCCCAGGTCGTCGCCGCCGCGTGCGCGCGTGTCCTCGCGCGTGCGATGCGCACGACGTGGCGCCGGAAGAGGGCGTCGGTGACGAAACGGCCGAGCAGCGCATGCGTGCCCTTCGCGCGACGGAGCCCGGCGTTCGCCTTCAGGTACGCGCGGCGGCGGGCGCGGGGGAGCCCGAGGACCGCGAGGACGGGAGCGGCGGGCAGCCAGCGCAGCCACCGGCGGTAGTCGTCGACGATCATGGAGAACTCGTCGTCGGTGGTCCCCAGCACGAGCGGCTTGTCCGAGCCGACGCCCGAGGCGATGGCGCGGATGGTCGGCTGCGCGATGAGGTCGTCGTCGATCGCCGGGCCGAGCTGGAGGCCGTCGGCGAGAACGGCCTGCGCACCGCGGAGGTCGCGCATCGCGATGTGGTCCTGCGCGGCGACGCGGACCTGCCTCTCGGTGAGCTCGCGCCATCCGGCGACCGTCGGCTCGACGCCCGCCTCCCGCGCGATCCGGCGGCCGAAGGACTCCGCCGCGGCGGGCGTGATGACGCCGATGGTCGCGGACATCGCCCAGGCCGCCGTGAACAGATGCTGTGCCGCGGGGATCCCGAGCAGCGTGAGCACGGCGCCTCCGCCCGCGGACTGCCCGGCGATCGTGACGCGATCGGGATCGCCGCCGAAAGCGCGGACGTTCGCCTGCACCCATTCGAGGGCGGCGATCCAGTCCCGGACCCCGCGGTTGCTCGGGGCGTCGGAGATCCAGCCGAACCCGTCGAAGCCGAGGCGGTACGACAGCGTCACGACGACGACGCCGTCGCGGGCGAACGCCCGACCGTCGTACCAGGGGCTCGCGATCGATCCCGAGACGTATGAGCCGCCATGGATGTAGACGAGGACGGGGAGGGCCGCGTCCGCGGAGGGCCGGGGCGTGAAGACGTTGACGTTGAGCGTCGACCGCCCGGGCACGGACGGCTCCGGGATCATCGTGACCCCTGTGATGCCCCGCTGCGGCGTCGCCCCGTGGTGGGTCGCGTCGCGGACGCCGTCCCACGGCTCATGCGGCTGCGGCGCCTGGAAGCGGAGCGGCCCGACGGGCGGCTGGGCGTAGGGGATGCCGAGGAAGGTCGCGCAGCCCCTCCGCCAGAATCCGCGCACGCGGCCCGCCGCCGTCGCGACGATGGGATGCTCGAGCGGCGGCGGGACCGAGGAGTCGTGCGCAGTCACCCTCTCAGTATCGCGTCGACTCGGCCGATCAGAGCAGCTGGCGCCAGTTCGCCTTCGCGAGGTCGAGCAGCTCGTCGCCCCGGCCCGACATGACTGTGCGGATCGCGTAGAGCGCGAAGCCCTTGACCTGCTCCGCCGTCACGGCGGGCGGCATGGACAGCTCCTGCCGTTCGGAGACGACGTCGAGCAGCGCCGGCCCGTCGTGCGCGAGCAGCTCCGCCACCGCGCCGGGCAGGTCCTTCGACCGCTCCACCCGGATGCCCCTGATGCCGAGCGCGTTCGCGACGTCCGCGAAGTTCGGGTTCGTCAGCTCCGTGCCGTAGGTCACGAAGCCGGCCGCCTTCATCTCGAGCTCGACGAAGTTGAGCGACGAGTTGTTGACGACGACGGTCTTCACGGGGAGGCCGTTCTGGGTGAGGGTGATGAGCTCGCCGAGCATCATCGCGAGCCCCCCGTCCCCCGCGAGCGCGACGACCTGGCGATCGGGGTGCGCGACCTGCGCTCCGATGCCGTGGAGCAGGGCGTTCGCCATGGACCCGTGGCTGAACGACCCGATGAGCCGGCGCCGGCCGTTCATCGTGAGGTACCGGGAGGCCCACACCGTCGGCGAGCCGACGTCGGCGGTGAACACGGCGTCCTCGGAGGCCGTCTCGTCGAGGACGCGTGCGAGGTACTGCGGGTGGATCGGCTGCGAGCCGCGGCGCGGCACGGCGAGCTCGTCGAGCTTCCTCCGGGTCTTGACGTAGTGGTCCCGCGCGTCGTCGAGGTGCGTGCGGTCGCGGCCGTCGGCGAGGCGGGCCAGGAGCGCGGGTGCGGTCGCCTTCACATCGCCGACGAGCCCGAGGTCGAGCGGATGACGCCTGCCGAGCTGGGATCCGCGGATGTCGACCTGGATGGTCGTGGCGTGCTCGGGATAGAACTGCGGGTACGGGAAGTCGGTGCCGAGCATGAGCAGGGCGTCGGCGCCCTCCATCGCGCGGTAGCCCGAGGCGAAGCCGAGCAGCCCCGTCATGCCGACGTCGAAGGGGTTGTCGTACTCGATGAACTCCTTGCCGCGCAGCGCGTGCACGACGGGCGCCGCGAGCCGGTCGGCGAGGGCGACGACCTCGTCGTGCGCGCCCTCGACGCCCGCCCCGGCGAGGATCGTGACCCTCTTCGCGGCGTCCAGCAGCGCCGCGGCGCGATCGAGCTCGGCGTCGCTCGGCACGATGACGGGTCGCGCGCGCTCGATGACGGTGACGCGGTCCGACACCGTCTCGGCGAGCGCGACGTCTCCGGGGATCACGACGACGGCGACGCCGCGCTCCTCGATCGCTGCGCGCATCGCGATCTCGAGCACGCGCGGCATCTGGACCGGGTCGGCGACGTACTCGACGTAGACGCTGCACTCGCGGAAGAGCTCCTGGGGGTGCGTCTCCTGGAAGTAGTTGCTGCCGATCTCGGAGGTCGGGATGTGCGCCGCGATCGCGAGCACGGGGACGCGCGAGCGATGGGCGTCGAAGAGGCCGTTGATGAGGTGGAGGTTCCCCGGGCCGCAGGATCCCGCGACGACCGCGAGCTCCCCCGTCGTCGCCGCGTCGGCCGCGGCGGCGAACGCGGCGGACTCCTCGTGGCGCACGTGGACCCAGCGGATCGACCCGTCCTTGCGGAGGGCGTCGGTGAAGCCGTTGAGCGAGTCGCCGGGGAGCCCGTACACCCGCTCGATCCGGTTCGCCTTCAGTGTGGCGACGATGTTCTCTGCGACGTTGGTCATGGGGTCGTGCCTCCGCTCGTGTCGTGCATCCGGTGCCTGCGACGTTACGCCTCGCGCGGACGCCGGAGGACGGCTTGCGGGAATGTCCGAGGGGCGTCATACCCTGTCTGCGACAGACGGAGGAGACATGCCCGACACGCAGACGCATCCCGGCGACGGCGATCCCGCGCCTCCCGAGAACGGCATGCGGAGCTTCGTGCACGTGCTCGTGAACACGGCGTTCGCGAACATCACGACGAGCTTCCTCTGGTTCGCGTTCACGTTCTGGATCTACCTCGAGACCCGCAACGTCATCGCGACGGGCGTCATCGGCGGCGCCTACATGCTCTTCATCGCGCTGTTCAGCATGATGTTCGGCACCCTCGTCGACCGTTTCCGCAAGAAGGCCGTCATGGCGTGGGCGACGCTCATCGCGTTCGGCGTGTTCTGCCTCGACGCGGTCTTCTTCTTCGTCGTGGGGGAGGAGGCGATCGCCGACCTCACCCGGCCGTGGTTCTGGATCTTCGCCGTCGTCATGCTCGCCGGGGCCGTCGTCGAGCAGCTGCGCAACATCGCGCTGTCGACCACCGTCACGCTGCTCGTGCCGGTCGAGAGGCACGCCAACGCCAACGGCATGGTCGGCACCGTGCAGGGGCTCGCGTTCCTCGTGACGAGCGTGTTCAGCGGCCTCGCCGTCGGCCGGCTCGGCATGGGCCCGACCATCCTCATCGCGCTCGTGCTCCTGGCCCTGTCGCTCGTCCACCTGCTTGCGATCGCCATCCCCGAACGGGACATCGTGCACGCCGAGGGGCAGACGCGGTGGGTCGACGTCGCCGGCGGCTTCCGGGCCGTCCTCGCCGTGCCCGGCCTCCTGACGCTCGTGCTCTTCACGACGCTGAACAACCTCGTCGGAGGCGTCTACATGGCGCTCATGGACCCCTACGGCCTCGAGCTGTTCTCGGTGGAGATGTGGGGCGTCTGGCTCGCGGTCGGCTCGACGGGGTTCATCGTCGGCGGAGTCGTCATCGCGAGGTTCGGCCTGGGCAGGAACCCCATCCGGACGATGCTGCTCGTCGCGGCGCTCATCGGCGTCGTCGGCGCGGTGTTCACCATCCGGGAATGGGCCTGGCTCTACGTGCTGGGCTTCTGGGTCTACATGGCCTTCGTCCCCGCCGTCGAGGCGGCCGAGCAGACGGTCGTCCAGCGGGTGACGCCGTACGAGAAGCAGGGGCGCGTCTTCGGCTTCGCGATGACGTTCGAGGCGGCGTCGGGGCCCGTGACGTCGTTCCTCATCGCGCCGATCGCCGAGCTCTGGGTCATCCCCTACATGCGCACGGACGCAGGACGGCAGCGGTGGGCGTGGCTGCTCGGCGAGGGAGACGCCCGCGGGATCGCGCTCGTCTTCCTCTGCGCGGGGGGCGTCGCGGTGCTGCTCGCCTTCTCGGGGTTCCTGCTGCCCGCGTACCGTCTGCTGTCGAAGCAGTTCGCGGAGGACCCGCCCGTCAGGCCTCGTCGACGTCGACGCCGGCGCGCAGCTTCTCGGTGAGGGCCCGGAGCGCGAGCAGCTCGTCGTCGTCGAGGCGCGACATCTGCTCCGCGATGCGCTTGCCGTGGGCGGCTCCGATCGCGCGGAAGGCGCGGACGCCCAGGTCCGTCGCCGTGACGAGGGCGCCGCGGCCGTCGTCGGGGTCGTTGCACTTCGTCACGAGGCCTCGTCCGACCATCCTGTCGACGAGCCGCGAGACGCTCGGCTGGCTGATGAGCATGTTCGCGGTGACGTCGCGGAGGCGCGCCGTCATGGCCGGCGAACGGGTCACGGTGAGGAGCACGTCGTACTCGGCCTGCGACAGATCGGTTCCGACGAAGTCGTTCGAGAGCACCTCGAACACTTCGTGCTGAGCGCGGAAAAGGCTCTCCCACGCCTCGATTGCGAGTCTTCGGTCAGCCATGGATCTCAGGGTAGCGGTCTATGCGCGCTCATAGGCCTGGTCCGCGAATGCTCCGGCGGCCGTCTGCGGCGTCTCGGCCTCGCCGACGGAGACGGGGCGCAAGTAAGGGCCGGACGGAGAGGAAGCCGCCCGGCCCTTGTCCCTTGCACCAAGAGTGTCCTGCAATCACATGTCGGCAGCTGCCACAGCAAAACAACTGCCTGACGTGGACTCTATAACGGCCCGGTAACGAGCGGCAACCCATGTCGTTATGTTTCTGTGACTTCATCTCGGGCTCATAACGGACGCTCAGGATGGGTGCTCGTCGTCGGGTCGGGGTGGGTCGCCCGATGCGAGAGCCGAGCCCTCGTGCTCCCGCGGTGCGCCGCACCGGGCGGCTTCCCCCGGAGACAAGAACAGGCGATCTTTCCGCGCCGTCGGCGTCGTGGGCTGCGCGACCGGGGGAATAGCGTTCTGCCATGGCCGACCAAGATGACGGACAAGACGGCGACGACGCCGCGCTCGTCGACCTGTTCGCCGCGCTCTCGAACGGCGACCGGCTGCGGATCGTCCGGACGCTCGGAGAGAGCCGCGGCGCCTCGGTCCGGGGGATGTCGATCACGGAGATCGCGCGAGAGGTCGGGATCACGCGCTTCGGCGCCTCGCGTCATCTCGCGGTCCTCCGCGACGCCGGGATCGTCTGCACGCGCAGCGAGGGCAACCGCGCCATGAGCTCGCTCGTCGCCGGGACGCTCCTGCCGATCTGGGACTGGATCGACGAGATCGAGCCCCTGCCCGCGCTGGTCAGCGCGTAGCCGCGTCGCTGCCCGCGTTCAGCGCAGTGCCTCCGCGGCGGCCGTGATCCGTGTCGCCATGCCCGCGAAGATGAGGCCGTGGAACGGCAGCACGGCGAGCCAGTACAGGCGCCCGGCGAGCCCGCGGGGGAAGAACACGGCACGCTGCTCGTAGTGCGTGCCCTGCTCGTCCGACGCGACGCGGAGCTCGAGCCACGCGGCGCCCGGCACCTTCATCTCGGCGCGAAGACGCAGCAGGCGGCCGTCCTCGACGGCCTCCACGCGCCAGAAGTCGATCGCGTCGCCGACGTGGGTCACGCTGCGGCTCCGTCGTCCCCGCTGCAGTCCGACGCCCCCGGCGACGCGGTCCATCCATCCGCGCGCGGCCCACAGCAGGGGAGACGAGTACCACCCGTTCTCGCCGCCGATCCCCACGATGATCGTCCAGAGGTCGTGCTCCGTGGCACGCGTGCGCTGAGAGCGCTCGTCGGTGAAGACCGTGCGGCCGGCCCAGCCGGGGTCGCTCGGCAGCGGGTCGCTCGGTGCGCCGGACACCTCCGCATCGCGCCAGCTCGTCTCGACGAGGTCCGCGTCGACGCGTCCGAGGGCGAGCTCGACCGCTCTGCGATACGGCGTGAGGCCGCCCTCGGGAGGCGGGACGATCTCGTCGACGGAGCGGTCCTTCACGACGCACTCGTTCTGCAGCGACGCGATGAGGGGGCGCGCGATCGATCGCGGCACGGGCGTGACGAGGTTCACCCAGTGCGACGCGAGCCCGGGGGTGAGGACGGGCAGCGCGGCGATCGCGCGTTGCGGCAGTCCCGCCGCCAGGGCGTAGCCGTTCATCATCTGTCCGTAGCGGAGCACGTCGGGGCCGCCGATGTCGACGGCACGATTCACGTCGCCGGCCACGCGGGCCGCGCCGAGCAGGTAGTGCAGCACGTCGCGGACGGCGATGGGCTGGATCCGGTTGCGCACCCAGCGGGGCGCCGGCATATAGGGGAGCACCTCGGTGAGATGCCGGATCATCTCGAACGACGCGGAGCCGGAGCCGATGACGACCCCGGCCTGGAGCACGAGTGCCGGGACGGGCGAGCCGAGGAACACCTCGCCCACGGCCACGCGCGAGCGCAGGTGCGGCGACAGGGCGACGCCCGCGGGGTGCAGCCCGCCGAGGTAGACGACGCGGCCGACGCCGGCGTCGGCCGCGGCGGACGCGACCGTGCCTGCGGCGCGTGCGTCGGCGTCCTCGAAGTCCTTGCCGGCGTTCATCGAGTGGATGAGGTAGAAGAGCACGTCCACGTCCGCGCAGGCCTGCGCGACGGCGTCCGCGTCGTCGGCCGACCCCTCGACGATCTCGCACTCGGCGCCCCATGGGAGCGCGGCGGCCCGTCCCGCGTCGCGCGCGAGGATCCGCACGCGATACCCCGCCGCGAGCAGCCGGGGGGTGAGTCGTCCTCCGACGTATCCGGTCGCGCCGAGGACGAGCGCGCGGGGCGCCGACCCGTCGGCCCGTGGTGCGGCCCTCAGCGCGGCCTCTTCTCCCGTCGGACTCGTCAGCTCGGTCATCCGGCCAGACTAGGGGCGCGGGACGTCGAGCGGGAGGACTTGACAGGCTCTGTCCTCCCGCCGGCGCCCGTGCGCGCCGCCGGGCATCGGTAGTCTTCTGGGCAGCGCGTCGAGGAGGGGATGAGGATGGCCGCCGTGTACGTGGATCCCGTCGACGGACGCTCCTACGGTCTCGACGTGCCGCGCTGGCGGTCGGATGCGGGCAGACCGCTCATGGTCTCGGCGCAGCCGGGCATCTCGCGCGACGACATCGAGCGGACGGATCGGTCGCTCTGGCGATACCGGGCCGCGCTGCCCGTCGACATCCCGCGTCCGATCTCGTTGGGCGAGGGCTGCACGCCGCTCGTCGAGCGGGAGTGGGGCGCGCATCGTCCGCTGTTCAAGCTCGAGTGGTTCAGCCCGACGGGCAGCTTCAAGGACCGCGGCACGAGCGTCATGCTGTCGTACCTGCGCGAACGCGGGATCGACGCCGTGCTCGAGGACAGCTCGGGCAACGGCGGCTCCTCCGTCGCGGGATACGGCGCGGCGGGCGGGATGCGCGTGAAGATCTTCGCGCCGGCGTCGACCTCGCCCGCGAAGATCGCGCAGGTCGTCGCGTACGGCGCCGAGGTGGAGCTCGTCGAAGGACCGCGCGAGGAGTCGCAGGCGGCGGCCGTCCGCGAGTCCGATGTCGCGTTCTATGCGAGTCACAACTGGCAGGCGCTGTTCCTCGAGGGGACCAAGACGCAGGCCTACGAGCTGTGGGAGGACCTGGGCTTCCGGGCGCCGGACAACGTGGTGATGCCGGTGGGGGCCGGGAGCAGCCTGCTCGGATGCTGGCTGGGCTTCCGCGAGCTCCTCGCGGCCGGCGAGATCGCGCGGATGCCGCGTCTGTTCGCGGCTCAGCCGCTGAACTGCTCCCCCGTCGACGCCGCGCTCCGCGGCGAGGCCGATCGCGCGGTCTCCCCGACGGCGGCGGAGGGCACGGCCATCCGCCGCCCGGTGCGTCTGCCCCAACTGGTCCAGGCGCTGCGCGGGAGCGGAGGCGACGCCGTCGCGGTCCCGGAGACGGAGATCGTGGACGCGTTGCGCAGGCTGTGCGAGCAGGGGCTCTTCGTCGAGCCGACGAGCGCCACGGCGGCGGCCGCGTACTCGCGGCTCACGGCGGCGGGCGTGATCCGGCAGGGCGAGACGACGGCGATCATGCTCAGCGGAACGGGGCTCAAGGCGCCGGCAGCCGTCCGCGACCTCCTGTCCGGCCGCCGTCCCGCGTCCTGATCGACCGACGTGGTCGCGACCCGCTCGACGCGGGCCGCGACCACGTCGGCGACGGATCGGGTCAGGTCGTCGGCGGCGTCCCCGACGCCGTGTCGTCGTTCCTGCGGCTCTCGGCATCGGCGCCGCGTCCGCCCGTCACGGAGCCCGCTCGGCCGGCGACGGCGCGGCCCGCGCGCAGCTCCGCCTCGAGCCGCTCCGCCTCCTCGCCCGAGATCGCCTCGCCGCGGGCGACGAGACCGGACTGATCCGACAGCGGGATCTCCTTGAGGAAGAGCGAGAGGACGAAGGCGAGCGCGATGAACGGGATGAGGTACCAGAACACGGGGGCGAGCGCGTCGGCGTACGCCGTGACGATGCCGTCGCGGACGTCGTCGGGCAGCGCGTTCAGCGTGGCCGGATCGATCGTCGCGGTCGCCGTGGCCGCGTCCTCCGCCGTCGCGCCGGCGTCCGTGAACACGGTGGTGAGGTTCGCGGTGAGGCGCGTCGTGAAGATGGTGCCGAAGACGGCCGTGCCGAGTGAGGCGCCCACCTCGCGGAAATAGTTGTTCGTGCTCGTCGCGGTGCCGATCTCGTTCACGGGCACCGCGTTCTGCACGATGAGCACGACCACCTGCATGATGAGGCCGAGCCCGGCGCCGAAGAAGAACAGGAACACGCAGATGAGCCAGATCGGGGTGTCGGCGCTCAGCGTCGTCATGGCGGTCATGGCGATGCCCGTGAGGATCGTGCCCGCGATCGGGTAGAGCTTGTACCTCCCGGTCCGGGAGATGAGGATGCCCGAGCTGATCGACGTGCCGATGAGGCCCACCATCATGGGGATCAGGAGGAGGCCGGACACGGCGGCCGACGTGCCGGACGACATCTGCAGGAACGTGGGGATGAAGCCGATCGCCGCGAACATGCCGATGCCGAGCACGAGGCCGATCGCGGTCGCGTTGACGAAGATCGGGTTGCGGAAGAGGCTCAGCGGGATGATCGGGTCCTGCACGCGCGACTCGGTCAGGATGAACGCCGCCGCGGCGACGACGAGACCGGCGCCGCACAGCCAGGTGACGGGGGAGCCCCAGCCGTATGCCGAGTCGCCGCCGAAGTCGGTGAAGAAGATGAGACACGTCGTCGCGAGCGAGAGGAAGATCACGCCGAAGACGTCGATCGGCTTCTCCGCCTTCTTGCTCGGCAGCTTCAGCGCCACGAGCGCGATGACGAACGCGGCGATGCCGACGGGGATGTTGATGTAGAACGCCCACTGCCACGTGAGGTGGTCGACGAAGAAGCCGCCGAGCAGCGGACCGGCGACGGCCGACAGCCCGAACACGGCGCCGAGCGGGCCCATGTACTTGCCGCGCTCGTTGGCCGGCACGATGTCGGCGATGATCGCCTGCGAGAGGATCATGAGCCCGCCGCCGCCGAGGCCCTGCAGAGCGCGGAAGACGACGAACGCCCAGAAGTCGTTCGCGAACGCGCATCCGACCGAGGCGAGCGTGAAGAGCGCGATCGCGATGAGGAAGAGGTTGCGCCGACCGAGCACGTCGCCGAACTTGCCGTAGATCGGCATGACGATCGTGGTCGCCAGAAGGTACGCCGTGGTGATCCAGACCTGGTGCTCGACGCCTCCCAGCTCGCCGACGATGGTCGGCATGGCGGTCGAGACGATCGTCTGATCGAGGCTCGAGAGCAGCATGCCGGCGATGAGCGCGCCGAAGATGATCCAGATGCGTCGTTTCGTGAGCAGGAAGGGCGTTCCCGCGGTGGGGGATGTCATGTTCGCTCCGTGGAGGGTGAGAGGCGGGTGATCGAAGGGGTCACGCGAAGAGCGCGCGCACGATGGCGGCCCTCTCGCGGAGACGGTCGGCGAAGTCGTCGAGGGACGGCGGCGCGTCGCCGTGCGTGGCGAGGTACTCCTCGGCGACGATCCGGTTGAGCGTGCCGACGACGTGCACGAGCGTGCTCGCGCGGATGTCGCCGGGAGCGAGGTCCTCGCGCCGCTCGACGAGGGCGATCGTGGTCTGCTCGCCCTCGCGCAGCAGCTGGAGGATGCGGGTGTGCAGGCGCGGCTCCTGGTCGATGATCGCGAAGACGCGCTTCGCCTCGGAGGCCGTGAGCGACAACCGGCCCCAGCGGGCGATGAAGAAGGCGAGCATGTCGTCGAGGAGGGTCGTGCTGACGCCGCCGGGAGGGCGGTCGGCTCCGCCGGTGACGAAGGCGGCGTCGATCGCGTCGTCGTCGCGCCGGACGGGGAAGCCGAGGACGGCGTCCTCCTTGGCGGCGAAGTAGTTGAAGAAGGTGCGGCGCGAGACGCCGGCCTCCTCGCAGAGCTCCTCGACCGTGAAGCCGGTGAAACCGCGGTCGCCCGTCAGGCGTCGTGCGACGTCGGTGAGCCGGCGGAGCGTCTTCTGCCGTCGTCTCTCGCGCAGATTCAGTGCACTCTCGGCCATAGAGTGCAAGTTTGCACTTTCAAGCTCGGAGTGCACTGAGAGCCTCGCGGAAGGCTCAGGGCCGGTAGCCGAAGGTCTCGGGATCCACGGGACGCCGGCGCGCCGGGAGACGGGCGACGACGAGCCGGTACGAGTCGGTCACGAGCTCCCGCAGCAGATCGCGGTCGACGGCGTCGCCGGGAGCGATGGAGATCCAGTGCCTCTTGTTCATGTGGTGGCCGGTGACGATGTCGGCGAAGGCGGCGCGCAGCTCCGCCGCGTCGAAGGGGTCGGCCTTGACCGTGACCAGTGGCCTGTCGGGCGGACCCATGACGAGGAGGAAGATCCTTCCGTGGACCTTGAAGACCTCGACGTCGGGTCCGAACGGCTGCTCCTGCGTCACCGCGGGGAACTGCTCCGCGACGCGCATCGCGTGTGATGTGAGAAGGCGCGCATCCATGGCTCCAGTGTCGCGGGAGGCGACGACATCGGCGCCCGTGTCGCGGGCGCGCGGGCGACACGCCGAGCATGCGTCCCGATTTGCCCTGCCGTTCACATCGGCGTAATGTTGTCCCTTGTCGCCGCCAAGTGGTGTGGTCGAGCCGGTAGGCTCCCTTCCCCAGGATGGCGGCGGAGAACATGGTCTCTTCCTGGTGGTTCGTTTCGGATCGTCGGGTGGGGGGTGTGGGTGCCCCGGAGGGCTCGGCTGTGTGGTCGGGGGCTGGGTGTGTCTGATCTTTGAGAACTCAACAGCGTGCACTTGTCAAGTGCCAAATTTTATCCTCGTCTCGGTTTTTTCCGGGGTGAGAATTCCTTTGGATCAATGGGGGATCATCTTTTTGGTGGTTTCTTTTTTTGGTCAGTTTCAAGCTCGCTTGTCCTGGTCTTTGGGCTGGGGTGGGTTTTGGTTTTTTTGGAGAGTTTGATCCTGGCTCAGGATGAACGCTGGCGGCGTGCTTAACACATGCAAGTCGAACGCTGAAGCCCCGCTTGCGGGGTGGATGAGTGGCGAACGGGTGAGTAACACGTGAGTAACCTGCCCCTGACTCTGGGATAACAGCCGGAAACGGTTGCTAATACTGGATATGCATCATGGCCGCATGGTCTGTGGTGGGAAAGTTTTTTCGGTTGGGGATGGGCTCGCGGCCTATCAGCTTGTTGGTGGGGTAGTGGCCTACCAAGGCGTCGACGGGTAGCCGGCCTGAGAGGGTGACCGGCCACACTGGGACTGAGACACGGCCCAGACTCCTACGGGAGGCAGCAGTGGGGAATATTGCACAATGGGCGGAAGCCTGATGCAGCAACGCCGCGTGGGGGACGACGGCCTTCGGGTTGTAAACCTCTTTTAGTATCGAAGAAGCCCTTCGGGGTGACGGTAGGTGCAGAAAAAGCGCCGGCTAACTACGTGCCAGCAGCCGCGGTAATACGTAGGGCGCAAGCGTTATCCGGAATTATTGGGCGTAAAGAGCTCGTAGGCGGTTTGTCGCGTCTGCTGTGAAATCCCGAGGCTCAACCTCGGGTCTGCAGTGGGTACGGGCAGACTAGAGTGCGGTAGGGGAGATTGGAATTCCTGGTGTAGCGGTGGAATGCGCAGATATCAGGAGGAACACCGATGGCGAAGGCAGATCTCTGGGCCGTGACTGACGCTGAGGAGCGAAAGGGTGGGGAGCAAACAGGCTTAGATACCCTGGTAGTCCACCCCGTAAACGTTGGGAACTAGTTGTGGGGGCCTTTCCACGGTCTCCGTGACGCAGCTAACGCATTAAGTTCCCCGCCTGGGGAGTACGGCCGCAAGGCTAAAACTCAAAGGAATTGACGGGGACCCGCACAAGCGGCGGAGCATGCGGATTAATTCGATGCAACGCGAAGAACCTTACCAAGGCTTGACATACACCGGTAACGGCTGGAAACAGTCGCCCCTTTTTGGTCGGTGTACAGGTGGTGCATGGTTGTCGTCAGCTCGTGTCGTGAGATGTTGGGTTAAGTCCCGCAACGAGCGCAACCCTCGTTCTATGTTGCCAGCACGTTATGGTGGGAACTCATGGGATACTGCCGGGGTCAACTCGGAGGAAGGTGGGGATGACGTCAAATCATCATGCCCCTTATGTCTTGGGCTTCACGCATGCTACAATGGCCGGTACAATGGGCTGCGATACCGTGAGGTGGAGCGAATCCCAAAAAGCCGGTCCCAGTTCGGATCGTAGTCTGCAACTCGACTACGTGAAGTCGGAGTCGCTAGTAATCGCAGATCAGCAACGCTGCGGTGAATACGTTCCCGGGTCTTGTACACACCGCCCGTCAAGTCATGAAAGTCGGTAACACCTGAAGCCGGTGGCCTAACCCTTTTGGGAGGGAGCTGTCGAAGGTGGGATCGGTAATTAGGACTAAGTCGTAACAAGGTAGCCGTACCGGAAGGTGCGGCTGGATCACCTCCTTTCTAAGGAGCATCTGGGCATCTCTGTTCTCACGTGTGTGGGGGTGGGGGTGTGCAGGGGGCCAGGTCATCACCGGATGTGTGGTGCTGGTCGCTCATGGGTGGAACATTTGACAAGGCGCCTCAGTCGGCTAGGTCTTCTCAGTACGTCATGCTTCGGTGTGGTGGGAACGGGGGGTCTGGTTCGGGTGGGGCGTGTGCACGTTGTTGGGTCCTGAGGGCTCAGGCGTCCCCTGTTGTGGGGGGTGGTTGGTCTTCGTTGGGCCTCGTCTGAACCGGTGTGTGCCGGGGTGGGTGGGGTTCCGCCCGTACTTTGAGAACTACACAGTGGACGCGAGCATCTTTTAGAAAGAATGCGAACACACATTTTTGCTGTGCCCTTTTGGGGGTGTGGTGGGGTGTGTGGCTCATGTTTTGTCAAGTCTTTAAGAGCAAACGGTGGATGCCTTGGCATCTGGAGCCGAAGAAGGACGTAGCAATCTGCGATAAGCCTTGGGGAGCCGATAAGCGGGCTGTGATCCGAGGGTGTCCGAATGGGGAAACCCCGCCAGGCGGTGTGAGTCGTCCTGGTGACTCCTGTCTGAATATATAGGGCGGGTAGAGGGAACGCGGGGAAGTGAAACATCTCAGTACCCGCAGGAAGAGAAAACAATTGTGATTCCGTGAGTAGTGGCGAGCGAAAGCGGAGGAGGCTAAACCGGGCGTGTGTGATAGCCGGCAGGTGTTGCACGTTCGGGGTTGTGGGACCGTTTTGAGACTGCTGCCGTGGTCTCGATGGTATAGAAGCGTATAGGCGAACGGCTTTGAATGGCCGGCCGGAGTGGGTGGTAGCCCCGTAGCCGACATGCGTGTTCTTCCATGAGTGGTATCCCAAGTAGCACGGGGCCCGTGAAATCCCGTGTGAATCTGCCAGGACCACCTGGTAAGCCTAAATACTCCCAGATGACCGATAGCGGACTAGTACCGTGAGGGAAAGGTGAAAAGTACCCCGGGAGGGGAGTGAAAGAGTACCTGAAACCGTTTGCTTACAACCCGTCGGAGCCTCCTTGTTGGGGTGACGGCGTGCCTTTTGAAGAATGAGCCTGCGAGTTAGTGATACGTGGCGAGGTTAACCCGTGTGGGGGAGCCGTAGCGAAAGCGAGTCTGAACAGGGCGTTTGGAGTCGCGTGTCCTAGACCCGAAGCGAAGTGATCTATCCATGGCCAGGCTGAAGCGTCGGTAAGACGTCGTGGAGGGCCGAACCCACTTAGGTTGAAAACTGAGGGGATGAGCTGTGGATAGGGGTGAAAGGCCAATCAAACTTCGTGATAGCTGGTTCTCTCCGAAATGCATTTAGGTGCAGCGTTGCGTGTTTCTTGCTGGAGGTAGAGCTACTGGATGGCCGATGGGCCCGACAAGGTTACTGACGTCAGCCAAACTCCGAATGCCGGTAAGTGAGAGCGCAGCAGTGAGACGGTGGGGGATAAGCTTCATCGTCGAGAGGGAAACAACCCAGACCACCATCTAAGGTCCCTAAGCGCGTGCTAAGTGGGAAAGGATGTGGAGTTGCTGTGACAACCAGGAGGTTGGCTTAGAAGCAGCCACCCTTGAAAGAGTGCGTAATAGCTCACTGGTCAAGTGATTCCGCGCCGACAATGTAACGGGGCTCAAGCACGCCACCGAAGTTGTGGCATTCATATTTTTGACCGGCCTGTTCCTTTCGGGGGGCGGGTCCAGTTGTGTGGATGGGTAGGAGAGCGTCGTGTGCGGGGTGAAGCGGCGGAGTGATCCAGCCGTGGACGGCACACGAGTGAGAATGCAGGCATGAGTAGCGAATGACGTGTGAGAAACACGTCCTCCGGAAGACCAAGGGTTCCAGGGTCAAGCTAATCTTCCCTGGGTAAGTCGGGACCTAAGGCGAGGCCGACAGGCGTAGTCGATGGACAACGGGTTGATATTCCCGTACCGGCGAAGAACCGCCCAAGCTGATCCAGTGGTGCTAAGCGCCCGAGCCATCACACCGGGTCCTTCGGGACTCATCGTGGTGGGGAGCGCGTGACCCCATGCTGGTGCGGTTAGCGTGTTAACAGGTGTGACGCAGGAAGGTAGCCCAAGCCAGGCGATGGTTGTCCTGGTCCAAGCATGTAGCCCGACTTCTAGGTAAATCCGGGAGTCTTACAGGGTGAGATGTGATGGGGATGAAAAGTGGGTGATCCTCTGCTGCCAAGAAAAGCATCGACGCGAGGTTCGAGCTGCCCGTACCCCAAACCGACTCAGGTGGTCAGGTAGAGAATACTAAGGAGATCGAGATAATCGTGGTTAAGGAACTCGGCAAAATGCCCCCGTAACTTCGGGAGAAGGGGGGCCACCCGCTTATACCAGTTTTCCTGGGAAAGGGTGTGGTGGCCGCAGAGACCAGTGGGTAGCGACTGTTTATTAAAAACACAGGTCCGTGCGAAGTCGCAAGACGATGTATACGGACTGACGCCTGCCCGGTGCCGGAAGGTTAAGAGGACCGGTTAGCCCTTTGGGGCGAAGCTGAGAATTTAAGCCCCGGTAAACGGCGGTGGTAACTATAACCATCCTAAGGTAGCGAAATTCCTTGTCGGGTAAGTTCCGACCTGCACGAATGGCGTAACGACTTCCCAGCTGTCTCAACCACGAACTCGGCGAAATTGCATTACGAGTAAAGATGCTCGTTACGCGCAGCAGGACGGAAAGACCCCGTGACCTTTACTATAGCTTGGTATTGGTGTTCGGTGTGGCTTGTGTAGGATAGGTGGGAGACTGTGAAGCGGCCACGCCAGTGGTTGTGGAGTCGTTGTTGAAATACCACTCTGGTCATTCTGGATATCTAACTTCGGACCGTGATCCGGTTCAGGGACAGTGCCTGGTGGGTAGTTTAACTGGGGCGGTTGCCTCCTAAAGAGTAACGGAGGCGCCCAAAGGTTCCCTCAACCTGGTTGGCAATCAGGTGGCGAGTGTAAGTGCACAAGGGAGCTTGACTGTGAGACTGACAGGTCGAGCAGGGACGAAAGTCGGGACTAGTGATCCGGCAGTGGCTTGTGGAAGCGCTGTCGCTCAACGGATAAAAGGTACCTCGGGGATAACAGGCTGATCTTGCCCAAGAGTCCATATCGACGGCATGGTTTGGCACCTCGATGTCGGCTCGTCGCATCCTGGGGCTGGAGTAGGTCCCAAGGGTTGGGCTGTTCGCCCATTAAAGCGGTACGCGAGCTGGGTTTAGAACGTCGTGAGACAGTTCGGTCCCTATCCGCTGCGCGCGTTGGAAGTTTGAGAGGATCTGACCCTAGTACGAGAGGACCGGGTTGGACGAACCTCTGGTGTGCCAGTTGTACCGCCAGGTGCATGGCTGGTTGGCTACGTTCGGGATGGATAACCGCTGAAAGCATCTAAGCGGGAAGCCGGCCTCAAGATGAGACTTCCCTGCCCCTTTGAGGGTGTGAGGCTCCCAGCAGACTACTGGGTTGATAGGCCAGATGTGGAAGCACGGCAACGTGTGGAGCTGACTGGTACTAATAAGCCGACGACTTGAAAACAACATGACTCATCGTCGTTTTTTCGAGAGTGCGTGTTCGCGTCCACTTTGTGGTTCCCGATGTATGGGCACCCGTATAGTTTCATAGAGAAGCTTGATGTTCCGAAGCATCGCAGAGTGTTTCGGTGGTCATAGCGAGAGGGAAACGCCCGGTCACATTCCGAACCCGGAAGCTAAGCCTCTCAGCGCCGATGGTACTGCAAGGGAGACCTTGTGGGAGAGTAGGACACCGCCGGACTTCACGTGAGAAAAGGGCCGCCCAACGCCGGGCGGCCCTTTTCTGCACCCCACCACGACCACCCACACACCGCACCTCCGTCACCGGAATGTCAGCGGGTTCCAGACCCCCGCCTGCCGGAGTTCCGCGTAGCGGACATCCGCGGCCGTGGGCCCTACCGATGCGACGCATGCGAGGAGCGACAGCGTCCCCACGCCGTGCGGACGGTTGTCGCGGACGATGGCACGATCGTCCGTCGGGGGGAGTGCGCTGGTCTCCTCGAGGACGCGCAGCCACGGGTGCCACCAGACGTCGTCGTCGCCCGTCGTGGGCGCCTGCGCGAAGGCGTCGCGCCACGCCGCGATGCGCGGCGTCCCGTCATCGTCGGCGTCGTCGTGGGCGATCATGTGCGTTCCCGGCAGCAGGGCGTGCCGCCGGAGCGCGGATCCGTCCCATGACACGACGGCGGCGTCGGCGCCGTCCACTTCCAGGAGGTTGAAGCCCCGCGTCCGCGGGCGGCTCGACGGCGGGACGCCCGTGACGGAGTCGAGCACGATGCCCCCGCGGGAGGCGAGCTCGGCCTCCGGGAGGTCGGGAAGGCCCTCGCGGTTGAGCAGGACCGACAGGCGGCCGCCGACCGCGGCGAGCCATGCCCCTCCCGCGAGGCGGTCCTGTACGCCGATGACGCCGGGCAGCTCCGGCCACCACGCGCCGAGGCGGTTCCAAGGCCGTGCCGGGTCCTCGTCGCGGACGGCGAGAAGGCGGACGGGGTCTGCGGGCGTCTCGGGGACGCGGACGATGACGGTGCACATGGTGATCCGTCTCAGCCTATTGCGCTCGATCGTCGCCCCGGCCCCGCCGTAGATGGAAGAATCGCAGACGATGAACATCGTGGTGGGGGTGACCGGCGGGATCGCCGCGTACAAGGTCGTGCAGCTCGTCCGCCTGCTCGTGAAGGACGGCCACGAGGTGCACGTGGTCCCGACGGCGGACGCGCTCCGCTTCGTCGGCGCGCCGACCTGGGAGGCGATCAGCCGCCACCCCGTCACGACGTCGGTGCACGACGACGTGGCGAGGGTGCGGCACGTCGCTCTGGGTCAGGAGGCCGACCTCGTCGTCGTGGCCCCCGCGACCGCCAACACGATCGCCACGATGGCCGCGGGACTCGCGGACGACCTGCTCGGGACCACCCTGCTCGCGACGGCCGCCCCCGTCGTCGTCGCCCCCGCCATGCACACGGAGATGTGGCGGCACGCGGCGACGCAGGCCAACGTCCGGACGCTGCTCACGCGTGGCGTGCGCGTGATCGGCCCCGACAGCGGACAGCTCACGGGCGACGACAGCGGCCCGGGGCGGATGACCGAGCCCGAGCTCATCCACGCGGAGGTCGGGCGGGTGCTCGCGGCGCGGTGCGACGCCCGAGGGCTGCGCTTCGTCGTCTCCGCCGGCGGGACACGAGAGCCGATCGACCCGGTCCGCTACATCGGCAACCGGTCGAGCGGCAAGCAGGGAGTGGCCGTCGCCGTCGCGGCCGCCGATCGCGGCGCGGAGGTGACGCTCGTCGTGGCCCATGCCGACGAGGCGACGCTCGCCCTGGCCGCGGCGCACCCGCGCATCGGCGTCCATCGCGCCGACACCGCGGCAGAGCTCTCCGAGACGTTGCGGGGGCTCGCGCCCGCGGCGGACGTGATCGTCATGGCGGCCGCCGTCGCGGACTACCGGGTGGCCGAGGCGTCCGATCGCAAGCTCACGAAGGAGACGTCGAACGGCGTCCCCCCGGCGATCACCCTGGTCGAGAACGAGGACATCCTCGCGGGTCTCGTGGAGCGCCGGGCGGAGGGGCAGATGGTCGTGGGCTTCGCCGCCGAGACCCCGGAAGCGGGCGAGAGCCTTGCCGAGCGCGGCGTCCGCAAGCGCCGGCGCAAGGGCGTCGACCTGCTCGCCGTCAACGAGGTCGGATGGTCGACGGGCTTCGAGCAGGTCGACAACGCGCTGACGATCATCGACGCGCGCGACGAGGTCGTCGCCTCCGTCGCGGGCACGAAGCGCGAGGTCGCCGACGCGCTCGTCGACGCGGTGCTCGCCATCCGCTGATCCCGGCCATCGCGGGCAGCGGGAGTTCTGGTGCCGATGGTGCCGATGCGGACACCCCGACGATCATCAGCATCCCGCTGTTCTCCGCGCTACTCATCGAAGAGGCGGTTGACGCGCGCGTTCGCGTCGCGCAGCGACTCGGGCTCCGCGTCGAACGCCATCACCGCGTCCATCGCCGGCGTCATGATCGTCTGCAGCTGCGCCCACTGGTCGGTCACGGGCGTGAGCGCCGTCGTCCCGTCCTCGACGTGGACCGAGAACGCGCGCGCGTCGATGCCGAGCCCGTCGAACGTCTCGAGCGCGCGGTCGGACGATGTCGTGATCGCGGGGAAGATCCTGCCCGTCTCGGCCATCACGTCCTGGCATTCGGTGCTCGCGAGGTACTCCACCCACAGCCAGGCCTCGTCGGGATGCGGCGTGCCCGACCAGACGGCGTCGGAGAGCCCGTTGAAGACGGAGGCGCGCTGCCCTTCCGGGCCGATGGGCGTCGGGGCGACCTGGGCGTCCACCCCGCCGAGCTCTGAGAACGCCAGCGCGTTCCAGGAGCCCTCGATCACCGTGGCGTAGGCGCCGGCGCCGAGCGACTCCTGCGTGCCGACGCCCGACGTCGCCTGGGCGAGGGGCGGCATGTAGCCCTTCTCGATGAGCGAGCGCCACCACGAGACGGCCTCGAGGAACTCCTCCTCGTCGTATCGGAAGCTCGTGCCCCAGGGGTTCTCGTCGGAGTAGTCCCACCCGTTGCTGAGGGCGAACGGCGACCACTGCACCTGCCCGTAACCGCCGCCCGCCTCGTTGTAGCCGAGACCGTACGTCGCGACATCGCGCGGATCGAACCCCTCCTCGTCGCCGCGCACGCCGTTCTCGTCGATCGTCATGGCGGCCAGGAAGTCCTCGAACGTCCCTCCGTCCTCCGGATTCCACTCGAGCTCCCACAGGTCCTCGGGCGAGTACCCGGCGGCCTCGACCATCTCGGCGTTGTAGAAGATCGCCTCCGTGTCCCAGTCCTTCGGGAGCCCGTACTGCGACTCCCCGTCGGGACCCGCCCAGAGCTCGACGAGCCCCTCCTGGTACTGGCCGAGGTCGAGGTCCGACTCGTCCAGATATCCGGAGAGGTCGAGGATCTGGCCGAGCGAGGCGAACTTGCCGAACTGCGACGTGTGGTCGACGAACACGTCCGGCGCCGACTCGGCGACCATCGTCGCGGTCAGCTGGGTCCAGTAGTCGTCCCATCCGTACTGCTCGATCCGGATCTCGATGCCGGGGTTCCGCTCCTGGAAGTCGTCCGCGCACTGCCGGTAGCCCGGCATCTGGTTCGAGTCCCACATCCAGTACGTGATGACCGTCGAGCCGTCGGCGGCGATGTCTCCCGACGAGGCGCAGCCCGTCAGCCCCAGCGCGGCGGCGGAGCCGATCGCCGCCCATCGCCGGACGGTGCGTCGCGTGTGTTTCGTCATCCTGGTCACCTCACTTGATCCCGCTGAAGCCGATGGAGTTCACGATCCGCCGCCCGAGCACGGCGAAGAGCAGGACGATCGGGAGGGCCGCGATGAGCGTCGCCGCCATGAGCCCCGACCAGTCCGGCGTGCCCTGCGGCGTCTGCGACCGGAAGATGCCGAGTGCGACGGTCAGCACCCGCACGTCCTCGCTCTGGCCGACGAGCAGGGGCCACAGGTACTCGTTCCACGCCGTGATGTAGGTCAGGACGGCGAGGGTCGTGATCGGCGCCGCGCTCATGGGGACGATCACCCGCAGGAAGCAGCGCACCCTCCCCGCGCCGTCGATGAGCGCCGCCTCCTCGGTCTCCCGCGGGATGCCGAGGAAGAACTGGCGGAGGAAGAAGATCGCGAACGGCGTCATGAGGACGGTCGGCAGGACGATCCCCGCATACGTGTTGAGGAGCCCGAGCTCTTTGACGAGGACGAAGTTCGGGATGGCGGTGAAGATGCCGGGCACCATGAGGGCGGAGAGGAAGACGGCGAACACCGCGTCGCGGCCTCGCCACCGCAGGCGCGCGAAGGCGTACGCGGCCATCGCGGAGAACGTCACCTGCCCGACCGTGATGATCGTCGACGTGACGACGGAGTTGCGCAGGTACACCCAGAAGTCGATCGCCGAGCCCGCGCCGCCCTGCGCGAGGTTCTCCTCCAGGGTCGTGAGCCCGAGGACGCGCCGGAAGGCGTCGAACGTGAAGTCCGCGGGCAGGAGGTTTCCCGGCTCGGCGGAGAGCGCGCCGTTCGAGGAGAGCGCGGTGCGCAGCATCCAGTAGAACGGCACGAGCGTGACGAGCAGGATCACGACGAGGCAGGCCCACGCGACGACGCGCCCGAGGCCGATGCGGCGGCGGCGATGGGACGTCTTCCCCGTCACGATGAGACGCGTCTCGGATGCGGTGTGCGACATGGTCACCTCAGTTCTCGTCGTGCTCGTCGGCGCGCATGAGGCGCAGCTGCACGAAGGCGATGGCGAACAACAGGACGAAGAGGGCGATGGCGAGCGCCGAGGCGTAGCCGAAGTCGAGCTGGCCGAACGCGAGGTCGTAGATGTACATGTTGAGCACCCGCGTGGCGTTGACGGGGCCGCCGCCCGTCGTCACGGCGACCGTGTCGAACACCTGGAACGACCCCGTGACCGTGACGACGAGCACCATGACGAGCACGGGGCGCAGCTGCGGCAGGGTGATCGAGAAGAACTGCCGGATCTCGGAGGCGCCGTCGACGCGGGCCGCCTCGTAGAGCGCGGGATTGATCGTCTGCAGGCCGGCGAAGATGAGCAGGGCCGTGTACCCCATGTGGCGCCACACGTTGATGAACGCGATCGTCGGCAGGGCCAGGGCCGACTCGCCGAAGAAGGCCATCCGGTCGAGCCCGATCGCGTCGAGCGCGACGTTGACGATGCCGATCTGGTAGTCGAGCATGAAGTACCACACGAGCGCGACGATGACGTTCGCGACGAAGTACGGCAGCAGCGCGATGCCCCGGATGACCGTGGACGTGGTGAGCCGATGCAGCAGCACCGCGATGAGGATCGCGATCACTGTCTGGACGCCGATGTTGAGGACGACGTAGATCGCGGTGACCCAGAGCGCGTTCCAGAACAGCGGGTCCTCGGCCATCCGCACGTAGTTCGCCCCGCCCACCCACTCCGGCGGCGTGAGCACGGCGTACTCGGTGAACGAGAAGTAGAGTCCGCGCAGCGCGGGAGAGAGGTAGAACGCGACGAGTCCGACCGCGGCGGGGAGGAGGAAGACGGCGGCGATGCGCGTATCGCCGCGCGGTCTCCTCCCCGCAGGGGGCTTGTGCGCCGTGGTGAGAGATGTCATCGTTCCTCGCTTCTTCGCGACAGGGATGAGGGTGCGGCTCAGACGGCCGTCAGATGGAGGAGCACGAGCTGCTCCGGGTTGAGGGCGGGCACCTGGACGCCGATCTGCCCGAGGACGGCTCCCGGGAGCTCCACCGGGCCCGGCCACCAGGCGGGCGCCGTGTGCGCTGTGCGGCGGTCGGATGCGTCCGCGGGTGCGAGCGACGTCAGCCGATAGCGACGACCGGCGTCGAGGCCGGGCAGCGTCACGCGCGCCGTCGGCCAGGACGGGCCCGTCCGCACCGCCGCGACGGCGAAGATCGCCTCCTCCCCGTCCTGTGCGACGACGCCGTGCGTCCACAGGCCGTCGCCGATCTCGTCGGCGTGCACGACGCGGCCGGTGTGCAGCAGCGCGCGGTGCCGCTTGTGCAGGGCGATCCATTCCGCGAGCGCGGCACGGTCGGCGTCGCTCGCCTTCGTCACGTCCCACTCGACGCCCATGTGGGAGAAGAAGGCCGTGCCGGCGCGGAAGCCGAGGGAGTGCGCGCGCCCCGTCGTGTGGCTGACGGGGCTCGCGACATGAGATCCGACCATCTCGGGCGGAAGCAGGAGCGCGGTGCCCGCCTCGATCTGCTGGCGCTCCAGCGGATCGATGCAGTCCGAGCCCCAGACACGGTCGGTGCGGGCCATGATGCCCAGATCGATGCGGCCGCCGCCCGACGCGCACGACTCGATCTCCAGGCCCGGGTGCGCCGCGCGGATCTCGTCCAGCAGCCGGTAGAGCGCCTCCACCTGCTCGTGTGCGATGGGTCGCCCCGTCGTGCGGTCCCCGGGCTCGGTGAGGGCGCGGTTGTGATCCCACTTGATGTAGGAGATCGGGTACTCGTCGAGGAGGGCGAGGATCCGGTCGCGGATGTGGGCGTAGGCCTCCGGGACGGTGAGGTTGAGGACCTGCTGGTGTCGCTGCGGATGCGGCAGGCGCGGCCCCGTGCCCATGATCCACTCGGGATGCGCGCGGGCGAGGTCGGAGTCCTCGTTGACCATCTCCGGCTCGAACCAGAGCCCGAACTGCATGCCGCGCGCGGTGACGGCATCCGTCAGCGGGTGCAGCCCGTCGGGCCAGACGCCCTCGTCGACGTACCAGTCTCCGAGCCCCGCGGTGTCGTCCCGGCGATGCCGGAACCATCCGTCGTCGAGCACGTAGCGCTCGACGCCGATCTCGGCGGCGCGGTCGGCGATCTCGAGCAGCCGGTCGAGGTCGTGGTCGAAGTAGACCGCCTCCCAGACGTTGAGCGTCACCGGACGCGCCGACCCCGGGTGCCGGGGTCGTGCGCGGAGGAAGTCGTGGAAGCGCGCGGACATGGCGTCGAGGCCGACGCCCGTCGACGCATAGAGCCAGGGGGAGACGTATGTCTCGTCCTGGGCGAGCCGCACCTCGCCGGGGAGGAGGAGCTCGCCGCCGCCGAGGGTCGACATGCCCATGTTGTTGCGCTCCGCGAGGGCGCGCGTGTTGCCCGACCACGCCGGGTGCACGGCCCAGACCTCGCCATGTCGCCATCCGAATCCCGGCGTGCCCGCCGCGAGGATGACGCTCGCCTCGTGACCCGACGACCTGCGCGACTCGCGCAGGTGCGAGCCGATCGTGAACGGCGACCGCTGGAGCTCCCGCTCTCGCAGCTGACGCCCGGCCATGTCCAAGAGCTCGGTCGCGCGTCCCGGGACGGGCAGCGCGATGTCGAGGGAGGCGAGGTCGTAGACCCCCTCGCCCGTGTTCGTCAGCTCGGCGCGTGTGCGCACGAGGCCCGAGCGCGTCATCTCGACGTGCAGTGCGAGACGGAGGCCGTTCTCCTCGTCGGCCGAGGCGATGCGCACGCGCTGGGCGATGAGCGGGTCGTCCCCGACGGGCTCGAGCCGTGCGGTCGTCCCCGTGAACACGGGGGAGAACGCGGTGCCGTCGCGGTGCCCCGCGATGCCGGGCGTCCAGAGCCAGCCTTCGGCGTGCGCGGGGAGGAGCGTGAGGGGCATCCCGCTGTCGGGCATGCCCGATCCGATGCCCGGCAGCCCCGTGAGCCGCAGGGCGTCGACGTCGGCGTCCGACAGCGGCCCCGGATCCGCGCCCCAGTGGATCACGCGCGGCGCGCCGGCGGCGGGGACGTCGAGCACGAGCGCGACCCCCGCCGCGCGGAGCTGGACGGTGCGGGCATCGGGGGACATGGGACTCCTTCGTCGGGGATGCGACGCTCGCCTGAGCGTTAATTAGTTCTATAGCAAAAGTTATTATCCGTCAACGCCGGGGCCGGGCGCGGCTCTCTCGCGTCTCGTGCGGCTCTCTCGCGTCTCGCGCGGCGAGTTGCTCGCGAGATGGTAGAAAAGGAGGGTCATGGGCGCGGACTGGGGGGAGCAGGACGGGTCCGCGCACGCCGTGGCGCTCGAGGTCCTCGTCTCCGGGCCCATCGCCCGCAGCGATCTGGCCCGGCGTCTCGGACTGTCGCAGTCGAGTCTCTCCCGTCTGACGAAGCCGCTCGTCGAATCGGGGCTCCTCGTCGAGGCCGACGTCGCCGAGCCCCAGGGGCGGCGGGTGGGGCGCCCCACCCAGCCGCTCGACGTGGTTCCCGGCACGCGCCGGTTCGTCGGGATCAAGGTGACAGCGGAGGCGGCGCACGGCGTGCTGACCGACCTGCGCTGCGCCGAGATCGACCGGTTCGACGTCGCGCTCGCGTCGCGCTCGGTCGAGGACGTCGTCGCCGCGGTCGCCGCGGTCGTCGCGCGCCTCACCCGGCGGTCGGCCGCCGACGGCGTGGGCGTGAGCATCAGCGGCCCCGTCGTCGGCGGGCGGACGGTGGTCGACTCGCCGTTCCTGGGGTGGCGGGAGGAGGTGGGCCTCGCCGACCTGGTGGAGGAGGCGACGGGGCTCCCCGCGACGCTCAGCAACGACCTCGTGGCGCTCACGCACGCCGAGCAGTGGTTCGGCGCCGGACGCCTGGCCGAGAACGTCGCGGTCATCACGATCGGCGCGGGCGTGGGCTTCGGCCTCATCGCCGGTGGTCGCGTCGTGCAGAGCCCCGACGACGGGGTGAGCCCGATCAGTCACGTCCCGCTCGATCGGGGCGGCCCGATGTGCTTCGCCGGGCATCGCGGATGCGCCGTGGCGCTGCTGACCATCGACGCGATCTGCTCGCAGGTGTCGATCGGCCTCGGGCGCTCCGTCGGCTACGAGGAGGTGCTGCGACTCGCCCGCGAGGGCGACCCCGTCCCCGCCGCCGTCGTCTCGGCGGCGGGGCGCGCCATCGGCCTGCTCATCGCCCTCGCCGCGGACTTCAGCTTCGCGCGCACGGTCGTCGTCTCGGGGGAGGGGGACGGCCTCGTCGACATCGCACGGCCCGAGATCGACGCCGCGATCCCCGAGCTGCGCGATCCTCGCGCCGCCCCGATCGAGCTCATCGTGCGCCCCGCGGACTTCGTCGAGTGGGCGCGCGGTGCGGCCGCCATGGCCATCCGCGCGCACGTGCTCGGCTGACGGCGGGCGGCGCCGCGCACGGGGCGCCGTCGCTCCCGGCTACAGCTCGATGCCGTTGTCGTCGTCGTTGACCCCCTGATTGCGGCCGCGACGCGATTCGAAGCCGATGAAGAGGCCGAGACCGACGATGACGCCGAGCAGGAGACCGAGCCACACGTTGTTCAGGATGAGCCCGACGACCACCGCGAGGGCGAGCACGCCGACCGAGACGAGGACGTTCTTGCCGCGGTTCATGGCTCCATCATGCCTCGTGCGCGCCGTCAGCGGGCTCGGTGATCCTCGATGTGGACCCGCGGACCCCGTCGGGGCTCGCCGGCCCCCGATGCGAGGAGGAGACGGATCACCCGTTGCCGGTGCCCGCGCCACGGCTCGAGCAGCTCGAGCATGCCGTCGTCGTCCGTCCGGTGCCCCGTGAGCGTGTAGCCGACCCGATGCGCGAGGTGGACGTCGCCGACGCTCACGGCATCCGGGTCGCCGAGCGCGCGGATGCGGGTCTCGGCTGCCGTCCAGACGCCGATGCCGCGGATGCTCGTGAGCGGACGATCGCGGGCATCGCCGTCCACGGCGGACTCGACCGCGCGGACGAGAGCCGCCCCGCGCCGCGCCGCCTCGACGATGGCGCGCGACTGGGGCGGCTCGAGGCCCGCCCGGTGCCATGCCCAGGAGGGGATGCGCCGCCAGCCGTCGACGGCCGGCGGCGCGAAGAGCGGTCGCGGGGCCGGCCCGGGTGCGCGCTCGCCGAACCACGTGACGAGGCTGCGCCAGGCGCCGAAAGCCTGCCGGAGGGTGACCTTCTGCTCGGTGATCGACTGCGCGAGCGCGTCGAAGACGAGGTCGCTGCGACCGAGGCGCGCGCCGGGATGCCGGTGATGTGCCTGGGACACGACCGGATGGAGCGAAGGCGCGAAACCCGTGTCGTCGTCGCGCGCCCCGCACAGCGCGGGTACCTGCGCGATCGCCCACTGGCGTCCCGGCCCCCACGCGGCCGCGCGCACCGTCCCGTCCGCCGACTGCCGCAGCGCCGTGCACGCGACGCCCGCCGGTGTGCGGGTCGCCCGCCAGATGACGCCGCGGTCTGCGGTCTGGGCGGGATCGCCCGCGCCGCGCTGGAAGCCGGAGAGGGTCGCGACGAGATCGAGCGTGTGCCGCGGACGGTAGCTCGTCTCCAGCCGGGGTCCCGGATCGGGCCGCGGATCGCGTCCACGTGCGCCGTGACGTGCCTGCGCCGCCGCCGGGGAGATCATGCGCCCACGTTACGCCGCACCCTCCGACAAACCCGTGCCGGTCGTCCGATCGGTCTCAGAAGCGGTCGGGCGACGGGGTGCCTGCCCCGTAGCGGATGGTGACGTCTGCGTGACGGTCGAAGCGGTAGCCGACTCCGCGCACCGTGCGGACGATGTCCTCGTAGCGGCCGAGCTTGGAACGCAGGCGCCGCACGTGCACGTCGATGGTGCGCTCGCCGGGGGCCTCCTCGTCGGTGTGCGCCTGCCAGAGCGACTCGACGAGCTCCGTGCGCTCGATCGTACGTCCCTCGCGGAGGACGAGGTACTGCAGCAGCTCGAACTCCTTGAAGGTGAGCGCCGCGGACTCGCCGTCGAGCAGCACGCGCTTGCGGGAGATGTCGACGACGACGCCCTCCGCGTGCTCCGGCTCGGACGACTCGGGCTGCGTGCGCGCGACGGCGCCCGGCTCCTTGAGCGCGAGTCGCACGACGTCGACGTCGCGGCCGCCGGCGTTCTGCGGGGCGAGGGCGACGGCGGCGTAGGTCTCGGCGCTCGGCGAGAGCTCGGCGATCGTGCGGCGCAGGGCGTCGACGATGGCGCTCAGCGAGACGCCGTCGGCGATGGCCTTGGCCTCGTCGAGGCCGACGTAGAGGGCGAAGCCGCGCGGGGCGGCCCCGGAGGGGCTGGCCGGGGCCGTCGTCTGCTCGTCGACCGTGTTCGGGACGGCGCGGAGATGGGGGACGCGTGCGGGCTGGGCGGCACCGACGAGCGGACGGACGGCGCCGGGGCGCTCGAGGAGGGAGGTCGACATGATGGTGGAGTCCTTAGAGGTGGGAACCCTGGGGGTTCGGTCGTGCTGCGAAGGGGCCGGATCGGCAGTCGCCCGATCTGATGTGCGGCCGGCGCCGGAATCGGCGTTGTCGAGACCACCGGAGAGACCGGGGCTCGGGGGCTCGGGGACCACAGAGGGGTCTCGCTCTGCCCTGGCGGTGATGCGGAAGCGGACGTCGGGCTTCAGCGGCACATTCGACAGCACATGACAACACGGCCGGCCATCATGGAGCCGGCAGTCCTGTTCGCCTCCCAGGCGGACGAGGGCTGTGCGTTGTCAGTCATGACGCCGATTATTCTCCGGGACGTCGCCGTGTGTCAAACGAAGAACGGATGTGACGGCGAACGTGACGAAATATGACCGATGTGCCTCTTCGCGGGGCGTGGGCGGAGGCGATATGCGACGGCCCGGCCCGGCCCGGCCTCGGTGGGCGTACCCTCCAAGCATGGGCGAGTTCGACTTCAGCAACGCGCGCGAGGCGTCCCGATATGAGCTGCGCCGGGGCGACGACCTCGTGAGCGTGCTCGACTACCGCGACGACGGCGCGACCGTCGCCCTCACGCGGGCGTTCACCGTGCCGACCTTCCGCGGGCACGGCTACGCCGCGGAGGTGACGGACCGGGCCGTCGCCGAGATCGAGGCGCTCGGCGACCGCCGTGTCCTGCCGGTCTGCTGGTATGTCGCCGACTGGTTCGCGGAGCATCCGGAGCGCGCGGGCGTCCTCGCCGAGCGATAGCGGCGGCGGCCGGCCCGCCACGCCCCCCCGACGGCGGTAGCGTGACGCCATGCGCATCCTCATCATCGGCGGGACCGGCAACATCAGCTCGTTCGTGACGACGCTCGCGGTCGAGGGCGGCCATGACGTGACCGTCCTCAACCGCGGTCGGACCGCTCCGCCCGCGGGCGTCCGCGGGCTCGTGGGCGACGCGGGCGACCCGGCGTCGATCGAGGGCGCGATCGGGGCCGAGACGTTCGACGCCGTCGCGAACTTCCGCAGCTTCTCGCCGCAGCAGGCGGCCGACGACGTCCGGATCTTCTCCGGGCGAACCGCGCAGTACGTCTACGTCTCGAGCGCCTCGGCGTACCAGAAGCCCATCGCGCGGCTGCCGATCGTCGAGTCGACCCCGCTGCGCAACCCGTTCTGGCAGTACTCGCGCGACAAGATCGCGAGCGAGGACCTCCTCGTCGCGGCGTACCGCGAGACGGGCTTCCCCCTCACGATCGTCCGCCCGAGCCACACGTACGGACCGTCGCTCGTCCCGCTCGAGGGCGGATGGACCGCGCTGCGGCGCATCCTCGACGGCCGGCCCGTCGTGGTGCACGGCGACGGCACGAGCTGGTGGACGCTCACCCATTCCCGCGACTTCGCACGTGCGTTCGTGGGGCTGTTCGGCAACCCGCACGCGCTCGGGCAGGCCGTGCACATCACGAGCGACGAGAGCCTCACGTGGGACGACGTCGCCCGGCTCCTCGGCCGCGCGCTCGGTCGCGAGCCCGAGATCGTGCACATCGCCTCGGAGGCGATCGCGCGGGAGATCCCCGCGCTGGGACCGGGCCTCGTGGGCGACAAGGCGCACTCGGTGCTCTTCGACAACACGCTCGTCAAGCGGCTCGTCCCCGGCTGGGTCGCGTCGACGCCGTTCGCGGCGGGCGCGCGCGAGATCGTCGACTGGCACCTCGCGGACGGGGCGCGGCAGAGCGTGGACGACGAGCTGGACGCGGCGTTCGACCGCCTGATCGCGAGGCACGGGGCGTAGGGCCCCGTCTCGCCGCGCGTCCCGAGATCCGTCGTCGCGCCGCGTCGTGCGGGCGATGTCGGACCCGCTCCGTACCGTGGAGTCATGCGGATCCTCCACACGTCGGACTGGCACATCGGGCGGACCTTCCACGGGTACTCGACGCTCGACGCGCTGCGCGGCGTGCTCGGAGCCCTCGTCGGCGAGGTGCGGCGGCGCGACGTCGACGTGGTCGTCGTCGCGGGGGACGTGTTCGACACCGGGACGCCCGCGGCCTCCTGCTACACGGTGCTGACCGATGCGCTGCGCGAGATCGGCGCGACCGGCGCCCGGATCGTGCTGACGAGCGGCAACCACGACAACGCCGCCCGTCTCGGGTTCACGGCGCCGCTGCTGCGGGACGGCATCCACGTCATCACCGATCCGCGCGCCGTCGGCGCCCCCGTCACGATCGACGATGCGCACGGCCCCGTCCACTTCTACGGCATCCCGTATCTCGAGCCGGCGATCGTGCGGAGCGTCTGGCCGGGTGCCGAGCTCCGCACGCAGGAGCACGCCATCCGCCATGCCATGGGCCTCGTGAACGCCGACCGCGCGGAGCGGGGCGGGCGCTCCGTCGTCGTGTCGCACTGCTTCGCAGGCGATGTCGAGCCGACGGCGGGCGTCGAGCGCGAGATCCGGCAGGGGACGCTCGACGTCGTGCCGCTGGCCGACTTCGGCGGGCCGGACTACGTCGCCCTCGGCCACATCCACGGGCGGTCCCGTCTCGCCGAGAACGTGCGGTACTCCGGCGCCCCGCTGCACTACAGCTTCGGCGAGGGCGGCAAGCCGCGCGGCGCCTGGATCGTCGACATCGGGGCGGACGGCGTCGAGGGCGTCGAATGGATGGACCTGCCCGTCCCGCGCCGGCTGACGACCCTCCGCGGGCCGCTCGACGACCTGCTGACCGATGAGCGGCTCGCGCCGCACGAGGGCGACTGGGTCTGCGCCGTCCTCACCGATCCGAACCCGCCGCTCGAGCCCATGCGCAAGCTCAAGGCCCGGTTCCCGCACTGCGCGACCGTCCGGATCGCGCCCGAGGGCGGCGCGGACGCCGACCGGCGCACGTTCCGGGAGCGGGTCGAGAGCGCCCGGTCCGACGGCGAGCTCGTGGACGACTTCCTCGCGCACGTGCGCGGCGGGCGACGGGCGACGGACGCCGAGCGCGAGATCATCGGCGACGTCGTGAGCACCCGTGAAGGCGCGGAGGCCCGCGCGTGAGGATCCATCGCGTCGAGATCGAGGGGTTCGGGCCTTTCCGAACGCGGCAGGTCGTCGACCTCGACGCGTACGCCGCCGACGGGCTGTTCCTCATCGGCGGTCGTACGGGTGCGGGCAAGTCGAGCATCCTCGACGCCGTCGCGTTCGCGATCTTCGGCAGCGTCCCGCGCTACGAGGGAGGCGAGAAGCGGCTGCGGAGCGACCACTGCGAGCCGGACGACCCGACCTCGGTCGGCGTCGAGTTCACCTCGCGCGGAACCCGTTGGCGCATCGAGCGGGCGCCTGAGTACGAGCGTCCCAAGCGGCGTGGCGAGGGGATGACGACGTCGCCGGCGACATCCCGGATGGGCGTCGTCGTCGGAGAGGACGTCGAGTGGAAGGCCGTCAGAGACCGTGACGTCGCCGTCCTCGTCGCGGAGGAGATCGGCCTGACGAAGGACCAGTTCCTCCAGGTCATCCTGCTCGCCCAGGGGCGTTTCGCCGAGTTCCTGCTCGCCGGGAACAACGACCGCCAGCGGCTCTTGCGGACCCTCTTCGGGTCGCGCCGCTTCGAGGAGTATGAGGCCGAGCTCGGCCGCCGCAAGAGCGATGCGGAGGGCGCTGTCGCGCACGGCGTCACCGCGCTCACCGCCGTCCTCGACCACGCGGACACCCTCGCCGAGGCGCTGCCGGAGATCGTCGCGCCGGAGCCCGCCGCCGGTGCGGATCGTGACGTCACGGCGGGCCCCGTCGCCTCTCCGGAGGATCTGCGGCTCGCGCGGCTCGCGCTCCACGAGCGTCGTGCGCGGCACGAGGTCGAGATCGCGGAGGCGGTCGAGGCGGATGCGCGGGAACGCCGCGCCGCCGCGGAGGCCGAACGGGATCGGAGACGCGGCGACCGCGAGAAGCAGACGCAGCGCGACGAGCTGCGCGCGACGCTCGATCGCCTCGAGGCGGCCGCCTCCGGGATCGAGAGGGAGCGAGAGGAGCTCGCCGCGGCTCGCCGTGCCGAGAGCGTGCGCGGTTCGCTGGACGCCGCGACGCGTGCGCTCGCCGCGGTCGTCGCGGCGGCCGACGCCGTCGGGACGACGAGCATCGCGTGGGCCGAGGTCGACGGCGACACCGGTCTCGAGCCGGCGGGGCTCGACGCGCTGGCCGAGGCCGCGCAGCGGAACATCGGCGCCTGGCAGCCCGTGCAGCAGCTCGAGCAGGGACTGCCCGCACACGAGAAGGCGCGCGCCGCGCTGCACGACGAGGAGGAGGCGGCGTCCGCCGACCTCGACGACGTCGCGCAGCGGCTGGACGCCATCCCCTCGCGGCGGCGCGATCTCGACGAGTCCGCGGCGGCGGCGGGGGAGATCGCGGCCGCCCGTGCGCTCGCGGCCGACCGGCTCGAGACGCTCGCCGCCCGGCTGGCGGCGGCGCAGGCGGCGGCGAGCCTCGCCGAGGAGTATGCGCGGTCGGTCGAGGCGGCCCAGGCGGCGCTGCGCGCCCGCGAGGCCGCCGACAGGGAGCTCGGTGACCTGCACCGACGTCGTCTCGGCGGGTACGCGGGCGAGCTCGCCCGCGCGCTCGTCGACGGCGAGGCCTGCGCCGTCTGCGGCTCGACGGCTCACCCCGCGCCGGCCGAGCGCGCCGACGATCACGTCACGGCCGAGCAGATCGAGGCGGCCGAAGAGCGCAAGACGGCCACGGCCACGGCGGAGCTCGCCGCCTCCGAGGCGCGGCGGGTCGCGCAGCAGGCGCTCGTGGCGGCCGAGGCGAAGGCCGGCGGGCTCGACGTCGAGACGCTCGACGCCGACCGTGCGGCCTCCGCGGAGCGGCTCGCCGCCGCAGACGCGGCCGTCGCGGAGCTCGCCGGGATCGACGCGGCCCGTGTCGCGCTCGCCGACGAGGAGGCGCTGCTCGCCGCTCGACGGGATGCCCTCGGCGAGGCCAGGAGCGAACGCGCCGCGCGCATCCGCTCGCTCGACGACGAGATCGCGCGCGTGCGCGCCCGCATCGCGGACGCGCAGGGAGGAGCCGCCTCCGTCGCGGAGCGGATCGCCGCCGAGCGCACGCGCGCATCCGCCGCCACCGCGTTCGCGCAGGCGCAGCGCGATGCCGCCCGGGCCGAGCGCGCGGCGTCCGACGCCGCCGACGCGCTCGCCGCCGCCCTCGACGACGCCGGGTTCGCGGACGTCGAGGCGGCCCGCGCGGCCATCCGAGAGCCTGCGACGCGGCAGGCGCTCGAGCAGCGCATCGCCCGGCACGACGCCGACCTGCGCAGCACCAAGGCGACGCTCGTCGACCTGGAGCTGCTCGTGCTGGGGGCCGAGCCCATCGACGTCGCCGAGGCCGAGCGTGCGCTCGCGGCGGCCTCAGACGCGCGTGACGACGCGCAGGCCCGCCTGGGCGCCATGCGCCAGCTCGCGACCTCGCTCGGCGACGCGCTCGCCCGCGCCGACCAGGCGCACCGGCAGATCGCCGAAGCCGCCCGTGAGGCCGCCGTCGTCCGCGATCTCGCCGACGCGGTCGCCGGCCGCAACGGGAAGAAGATGGATCTGGAGACGTTCGTCCTCGCCGCCGAGCTCGAGGGCATCGTCGAGGCGGCGAACCGACGTCTCGACGAGATGTCGGGCGGGCGTTACGCGCTGCGGCACACGGATGCCGTCGTCTACCGCAGCGCGGCGAGCGGTCTCGGTCTCGAGGTCATGGACCGCTTCACCGGCCAGGCCCGGTCGCCGCGGTCCCTCTCGGGTGGGGAGACCTTCCTCGCCTCCCTCGCCCTCGCCCTCGGGCTCGCGGAGGTCGTCACGAACCGCGCCGGCGGCATCGCCCTCGACACGCTCTTCATCGACGAGGGCTTCGGATCGCTCGACGCCGAGACCCTCGACGTCGCCATGCGCACGCTCGACGGGCTGCGCGAGGGGGGCCGCACGGTGGGCGTCATCAGCCACGTCGAGGCGATGAAGGAGCAGATCCCCGCACAGCTGCGCGTCGATCGCAGTCCTCACGGGTGGAGCGTCGTCTCGCAGGAGGTGAGCGTCTGAGAGACGACGCCCCGGGCGCCGGGGCGACCTCCTACGCCGACAGGCGGTCGAGCTCGGCGATCTCGTCCGCCGTGAGCTCGAGGCGGCCGGCGGCGAGCAGGTCAGCGACCTGATCGACACGCGACGCCGACGCGATGGGCGCCACGACCGCCGGACGCGACCGCAGCCACGCGAGCGACGTCGTCGCGATCGACGCGTCGTGCTCCTGGCCGATGCGCTCGACCGCGTCGATGAGCGCGAGGTTCTTCTCGGTGACGTACTCGACGGCGCCCGCGGCACGAGGAGAGCCGGCGCCCTCGACGTCGGTCGTGCGGTACTTGCCGGCGAGGAAGCCCTTCGCGAGCGAGAAATACGGCGCGATGCTCAGACCGAACTCCTCGGCGACGGGGAGGACGGTCTTCTCGATGCCGCGCTCGACGAGGTTGTAGTGGGGCTGGATCGCCACGGGCTCGGCGACGCCGAGGTCGCGTGCGATCGAGATCCACTCGCGGATGCGCTCGGCGGAGTAGTTCGACACGCCCGTGTAGCGGACGAGGCCGTCCTTCACGAGCGCGCCGAACGCCGCGACGGTCTCCTCGAGCGGCACCGTCTCGTCGTCGAAGTGCGCGTAGTACAGGTCGATCTGCTCGACGCCCAGGCGCTGGAGCGACGCCTCGGCGGCCGCGCGCACGTTGGCGGCGGCGAGTCCCGTGAAGTCGGGGTGCTGGCTCACCTTCGTCGCGACCGTGACGCCGGAGGGCTTGCGGGCCGCGAGCCATGCGCCGATGACGCGCTCGCTGTCGCCCCCGGTGTTGCCCGGCACCCACGCGCTGTACGAGTCGGCCGTGTCGATGAAGTTCCCGCCGCCCGCGACGAACGCGTCGAGGATGCGGAACGACTCCTCTCGATCCGCCGTCCATCCGAAGACGTTGCCGCCGAGGTTGAGGGGGAAGACGTCGAGGTCGCTGGAGCCTATCCGTGCCATGGTGATGTCCCTTCGAACTGATCCGCGCGTCCGATGGCGGGCGCGCCTTCCAGGCTAGGAGCATTCGCCGCCCCCGGGCTCGGAGGAGAAACACATGGCGATGCGGCCTAGGCTGGAGTCGTGAACAAGAGCACGATCTGGACCGTCCTCGGCGTCGTCGTCGCGGTCGTCATCGCGTGGTGGATCGTGAACGTGCTGTTCTCGGTCATGTGGTTCGTCTTCCGGCTCGGCGTCGTGGCGGTCGTCGCGGTGATCGTCTTCTTCGTGCTGAGAAGCCTCTTCCGCTCCGACAGGGGCTGAGTCAGCCGCGAGGGAACAGCGCGCGCAGCGAGAACCAGCGCTCGTCGGCGCCGATCGACACCGAGCCGCCGTACTTCTCGACCGCCGCCTCGATGTTCCGCAGGCCGTAGCCGTGACCCGTCTCGTCCTTGCGCGAGACGATGCGGTCGTCCGCGCGGCGCACGACGCCGTCGAAGGTGTTCTCGACGCGCAGCATCACGAAGCCGTCCTGGGCGAAGAGGGCCACGCGCACGAGCCGCTCGTCGGCGTCCGGCACGCGTCGCGTCGCCTCGATCGCGTTGTCGAGCGCGTTGCCGAGGACGGAGGTGACGTCGAGCGGATCCATGAAGTCGAGCAGGCCGCCGTCGACGACGTACGACACCTCGACGCCGTCCTCCCGGGCCCGCATCCGCTTCGCCGTGAGCACGGCGTCGAGCACCCTGTTGCCCGTGCGCACCTGCGCCCCGTAGTCGCGGATGGACCCCTCGAGGTCGTCGAGCATCCGCGCACGGGTGCGGGGATCGGTCTCGGCGCGAAGGGCGTCGAGATGGTGCTTCATGTCGTGGTGCTTGCGGTTGACCTCGTCGATGGCGCGTCGAGAGATCTCGTACTGGTCGTGCTGGCTCTGCAGCAGCCGCGACATCGCCTCGGCGTCGCGCCGCGTCCGCATCTCGCGGCGGATCTCGTGCTGCACGTACAGGGCGATGTACCCGCAGAGGTCGACGAGCGTGCGGATGTAGAGGATCTCGGGTCCGAGCCGGCTGCTGAACGGCGTGCTCGCGTTCGTGAAGCTGAGATTCGAGATGCCGAACGTCACGGCGGCGATGGCGAGCGCGCCGACGAGATCGCGCCATCCGATCTCGACGTGCGCGCCGCGCGGCAGATGCCGGCGCTCGGCGACCCAGGCCAGGGCGAGGACGAGCGCGTAGACCGTTCCGAAGAACAGGGTCTGCGGCAGCGCGCCGGAGTCGGCGAGGTAGAAGCGGTCGAGCTGCCAGTGGAGGGAGGCCGCGAGCTCGGCGAGCACGAAGGCGCGTGCGGTGAGGTACCCGGCGGTGACGGCCGGGATGCGCAGCGAGGCGAAGACGAGCGCGAACATCGTCAGCGCGCCGGCGAGCATCCCCGGGATCCACAGCGCGAGCGGCAGCGTGCCCGCCCACGTCTGCACGGCGACGAGCGCCGCGAGCCCGGCCGCGGCGACGGCGACCGACGGCAGCCACCGCATCCGACGTCGGACGATGACGATGTAGACGACGCACGCACCCCACTCGGCGAGGGCGGTGAACAGGCGCGGGATGTCGGTGACCGCCTCCGCGACGATGTCGTTCATGCGCCGGGACCGGCCGAGGGGAGGAGGAGGCCGGGAGGGGAGGCCGGATCGCGCGGCATCGTCCTCCTGCCGCCGTGTTCTCCTCCCGTCGGCACCGGCGCCGAACGGCTCATCACGCCGTGATCCCGCGGGCGCCGATGTAGGCGGCGAGCGCTGCGAGGAAGTCCTTCTTCCGGGGGCGGCTGATCTGCAGTCGGACGCCCCCGCGGACGCGGCAGTCGTTGCCCTCGACGCCCGTGACGTGGCGCAGGTTCACGAGGAAGCCGCTGTTGCAGCGGAAGAAGCCCTCGGCCCCGAGCTCCGCCTCCATCGCCTTGAGCGTCGTGACGACGGCGTGCTCGTCGTCGAGCGTGTGGATGCGGACGTGGTGCTTCACGCTCTCGAGATAGAGGACGTCGGCGACGTCGACGCGTCGTGCGGCGCCGTCCGTCGAGGTGAAGAGCAGATGGCGGCGTTCCCGGCGACGCAGCCGTGTCAGGCTGCGGATCATCTCCTGCTCGAACGCGGCGTACGCGACGGGTTTGAGCAGATAGCTCAGGGCGTCCACCTCGTATCCGCTGATCGCGTACTGCGGTGAGCTCGTGACGAAGACGATGACGACCTCGGAGTCGACCTCGCGGATGCGTCTCGCCGCCGTCATCCCGTCGACGCGCTCCATCTGGATGTCGAGGAGGAGCAGGTCCCAGTCCGGACGGTAGTCCTCCAGGATGTCGGCGCCGTCGTGGAAGGCGCCGACGTGGAACCGCTCGCCGTGCTCCCGCTGGAACCGGTCGAGGTGCGACAGGAGCCGGTCGATGCTGCCCGGGTCGTCCTCGACGACGCCGATCCGGATCATCCCTGCTCCTTCCCGTCTGAGGGACGTTCGCGCCGCGACTCCGCGTGCGCCCTAGCTGAAGCCCACCACGCGGCGGGCGACGTGGTAGGCGATCGAGGTGACCCGGCGGCCGGCCTCGCCCGGCAGGTTGCTGCTCGCGCCCATGAAGCCGCGCCGCAGGCGGGTGTAGACCCACGGGCTCTCGGCCTTGACCTCGCGCCAGAACGCGTTCCGCGCCTCGACGTGCTCGCGCGTCCCGCCCCGTGCGAGCGTCGCCGACGTGACGGCGCAGATCGCCTCCACGTAGTGCAGGAGGGCGGCGTAGAGCGGCGTGGGGATCTCTCCGCTCGCCACCGCGGCGGGGGAGGGCAGCGCGTGCAGCGCCAGCCTGTTCACCCGCAGCTGCTGGTCGACGCGCTGCAGCATGACGTCGGCGTTCACCGACTGGTCGGCGCGGCCGATGAAGTAGTGGTAGAGGTTGACCGGCAGGTAGTACATCGCGCGCACGTGCGCGAGCGGCACGACGACATAGAGGTTGTCGACGTAGAACGTGTGCTCGGGGAGGACGAGACCCGACGCGCGCACGACGTCGGTCCGGTAGACGATCGCGTGCATCATGAGGTACTGCCGTCTGCTGAAGCGCTCGGTGTCCTCCCATCCGAAGATGCGTCCGTCGGGGAACACCGAGTCGAAACGCGAGACGCGGTTGTTCTTCCCCACCCTGTCGTGCACGTAGTCGGTGAACAGCGCGTCGACGCCGCCGTGCTGCTCGAGTCCCGCGAGGGTCTGCAGCGTCCGCTCGAGCGCGGGGATGCTCAGCCAGTCGTCGGCGTCGAGCACCTTCAGATAGTCGCCGGCGGCATGGGCGATGCCGGTGTTGATGGCCCCGCCGTGCCCGCCGTTGGCCTGGTGCACGACGCGGAACACGTCGGGACGGCGCCGGGCGTAGTCGTCTGCGATGGCGCCCGTGCCGTCGGTCGATCCGTCGTCGACGACGATCACCTCGATGTCGTGCCGCACGCGCAGGAGCGGCACCAGTCCGCGGTGAAGGTAGCCTTCCGCATTGTGCGCAGGGACCACGATCGTCAGCAGAGGCATGGCTCTAGTCTGCCCGTCCGGACGCTCAGTTGACAGGAGCGGCGAGGGTTTCGTCCTGCCGCTGACGGAAGATGACCCTGAAGATGGGATAGAACACCCAGAACGAGATCGCCGAGTTGACGATCATCGTCACGACGTCGGCGACGACCTGGCCGGTGCCGCCCCAGCCCCAGCCGTTCATGAGCAGGTCGTAGATGGGCGCCTTGTAGAAGCCCTGCGCCGCGGCCGCGATGAACGTGATGACGACGTAGGCGATGGCGTACCAGAAGGCCGCGACCCAGATCGACGTGTTCGACTTGAACGTGATGTTGCGCTGCAGGAAGAAGTTGATCACCTGCGCGATGAGCAGCGTGATCTGCACCGCGAGGAAGTACGCGAGCCCGCCGCCGCCCTCGGGCAGCTGTCCGGCGGCGTAGTCGAACATGTAGTACTGGCTGCCGTCGACGTTCGAGCCCACCGGAAGCACCTGGAAGGACACGTCCACGAGGCCGGTGAACGCGTCGAGGCCCCAGCGGAAGACCGGCATGAGGGCGAGCTGCAGCACGGTGACGCCGTTGGAGAGCACGAAGAACATGAGGAACCTCGACAGCTCCGGATGCCTCTCCTGGAAGCCCCGCCACCACGTCCCGATCGAGGCGAACATCAGGCGCTCCTGGTCGAGGTGAGGCGGCCGGCGTCGGGCGACGCGGCGGACCGGAAGGCCTCGCGGGTGCGCTTCTCCTCGCGGCGTCCGCGGAAGAAGGCGGCGGCGACACGGCCGAGGCCGCGGATCGTCTGCCCGTTGACGAGCGTGAGCAGGGCGTCGGTGAGCCGGCGCGTGGCCAGTCCGCCGCTCATCTTGGAGATCAGCCGGAAGGGGCCGTTGAAGACGAAGAGGATGTCGAGATCCGGATGGCCGGACCTCGCGGCCTTCCGGCGGCGCGCGTCGAGGATGCGGAACGCCAGGCGCGCGAGGCCGCTGCGCGCCACGCGGAGCCGGTCGATGGGGTCGTTGACCTCCAGCGGGCCCCTGCCCCAGCCCGCCGGCGGCACGGTGCGGCCGAGGAGGGCGGCGAACGTGTCGTCGGAGACGTTGCGGATGTCTGCCGCGGCGTAGACCGCGAGCGCGGGATCCGGCGTGCCCGCGGCCACGGTGCCCTCGACGGGGACGACGGCGGTGAGCGGAAGATCGCGCACGTTCGGCCCGACGGCGATCTCGTAGTCGCCCTGCTCGATCCGCCATGTCCCCTCGGCGACGTCGAAGTGGCGGAACGCGCGCTCGCCGAGCCCGATCGTCACGGTCTCGGAGCGGCCGGGCTCGAGCCGCACCTTCGCGAAGCCCTTGAGCTCGCGCGCGGGGCGGTGGACCCGGCCTCCGCCGAGCCTGCGCACGTACAGCTGCGCGACGTCGGCGCCGGCGGCGTCGCCGGTGTTCGTCACGGTGAAGGTCGCCGTGCCGTCCTCGACCCGCAGGCCGGAGTACGCGAACGTCGTGTAGCCGAGGCCGAAGCCGAAGGGGAAGGCCACGTCGACGCCGGCCGTCTCGTAGTAGCGGTAGCCGGCGTAGAGGCCCTCGCGGTACTCGCTCGTGCGCTGCGTGCTGGGGAACCGGCCCGCCGTCGGGGTGTCGCCGAGGCGGACGGGCGCGGTCTCGGCCAGACGCCCGCCGGGGCCCGTCGCACCCGTGACGACGTCGAGGACCCCTTCGGCGCCGGCCTGCCCGCCGAGGTACGCGTGCAGGAGGGCTGCAGCGTCGTCCAGCCACGGCGTCTCGACGACACCGCCGGCGCTCAGCACGACCACCGTGCGGGGGTTCGCCCGGGCGACCGCCCGGAGGAGGCCGACCTGCACGGCGGGAAGCGCGAGGCCCGAACGGTCGAGGCCCTCGGACTCGGAGATCTCGGGCAGCCCGAGCGCGAGCAGGGCGACGTCGGCGGTCTCCGCGAGCGCGGCCGCTTCCGCCAGGAGGCCGGCGTCCGCCGCGCCGTCGCGGCGGAAGCCGCGCGCGAAGCCGGTGAGGACGAGGCCCGTGTCCCCGATCGCCTCGCGCAGGCTCGTCAGGCGTGTGGGGTTCACGGCGGACGAGCCGGCTCCCTGATACCGCGGCGTGTCGGCGAAGTCGCCGATGAGGGCGACGCGCGTGCCGCTCCCGAGGGGGAGCAGGCCGCCCTCGTTCCTCAGCAGGACGGCCGACTCCGCCGCGGCCCTGCGCGCCAGCGCGTGGTGGGCGTCGACGTCGAAGCGCGCGGTGACGGCGCGCTCCGTGACGCGGCGGACGAGGTCGAGCAGCTCGCCCACCCGGGCGTCGAGGTCCGCCTCGTCGAGGTCGCCGGCCTCGATGGCGGCGACGATCTGCCGCACGGAGTCGTAGCCGGGCGAGGGCATCTCGACCGTGCCGCCCGCGCGCACCGCGGCGACGGCGTCGTTCCCGCCGCCCCAGTCGGAGACGACCGCGCCGTCGAAGCCCCATTCCCTGCGGAGGACGTCGATGAGGAGATGCGGGTTCTCATGGGCGTAGACGCCGTTCACGAGGTTGTACGACGACATGATGGCCCACGGGCTCGCCTCGCGGACCACGATCTCGAACGCCGTGAGGTAGAGCTCCCGAAGCGTGCGCTCGTCGACCACGGAGTCGCTGACCATGCGCCGGAGCTCCTGGCTGTTCACCGCGAAGTGCTTCGGAGTCGCCGCCACTCCCTGCGACTGGATGCCGCGCACATAGGCGGCGGCGAGGCGGCCCGCGAGCTCGGGGTCCTCCGAGAAGTACTCGAAGCCGCGCCCGCCGAGCGGGCTGCGCTTGATGTTGAGCCCGGGACCGAGCAGCACGTGCACGCCCTGCGATGCGGCCTCGGCGCCGAGTGCGGCGCCGATCTCGGCGGCGAGGCCCTCGTCCCAGCTGTTCGCCACGGTCGCCGCCGTGGGGAAGCACGTGGCGGGCTCCGAGCCGTGGATGCCGAGGTGATCGGCCGAGCCGACCTGTTTGCGCACGCCGTGCGGGCCGTCCGACATCCACACCGCGGGGATGCCGAGCCGTTCGACGGCGCGTGTCTGCCAGGTGTTCTCGCCGCTCAGCAGTGCGGCCTTCTCGAGCAGGGTGAGCTCGGAGAGGAGCGTTGTGGTCTCGTTCACGATGACGTCTTCCTGTGCGGGGCCGGGAGGCGCGCCTCCCGGCCCCGGGTCGTGTGGCGGATGCCGGTCAGTAGGACTCGGCGCCCGCCGCGGCGATGGACGGGTGGGCCCTGTGGCGGCGGACCCGGACGATGATCCAGATCACCCCGGCCACCACGAGGAGCGCGAGCAGGACGGTCCCGGCGATGACGCCGATCTCCCAGCCCGCCAGCTGGTAGCTCAGCGTGGCGCCCGACGCCATCCCGTTGACCGCGTTGGAGTTCGCGACGGTGTAGAGGATGTTGTGGGCGGCGTACCGCAGGTTCTCCTGCGCGGCGGGGCTCGCGGTGTCCTCGATCGTCTTCGAGCCCTCGAACGTGAGCATGAGGTCCGTGCCGCGGGCGTCCCAGGCCTGGTCGGGGTACATGTACCCGTAGAGGTTGAAGTCCGTGATCGCGAAGCCCTCGAAGCCCCACTCGCCGCGCAGGACGTCGTGCATGAGCGCCTCGGAGCCGCCGGCCCACGTCGCGCCGATGCGGTTGAACGAGCTCATGATGGCCGTCGAGCCGATCTCGGTCGTCTGCAGCACGCCGTCGGCGTCGTAGTACTCCACCTCGCCGCTGGCGTCCTTGACGACCGTCTCGAAGGGCTTGAGGTACAGCTCCCGGATGGTCTGCTCGGTCGCCCACGTCGACAGCCCATCGCCGTTCACGCGGTTGGTCTCCTGATCGTTCATCGCGAAGTGCTTCGTGAACGAGTACACGCCCTTGGTGAGCGCGCCGTCCACCACCTGGGTCGCGAGCGCCCCGGAGAGCACGGGGTCCTCCGAGTAGTACTCGAAGTTGCGTCCGGCGAACGGCGACCGGTGGAGGTTGACCGCCGGGGCGTACCAGCCGTTCGCGCCCATCGTGAGCGCCTCGTCGCCGATCGCCACGCCCATCCGCTCGGCGAGGTCCCTGCTCCACGTCTGCCCGATGAGGTACTCCGACGGGAACGCGGTGCCCGTCCACAGCTCGGGGTTGATGAACGAGGAGAACCCGGCGGGACCGTCGAGATCGTTCGTGCGGATCTTGCCGATCTCGGGGAAGGCGGCCGTGTTGTAGGCGCCGGAGTTCAGCATGGTCAGCACCTCGTCGAGCTCCAGCCGGTCGAGGAGCTCCTCCCAGGCCGGGTCGTCGTAGGCGAGACCGCGCAGGTCGACGAGCGAGACGTCGCCGTCCGCGCCCCAGGTCGGCTCCTCGGCGTCCTCGTCCGCGAGGACGGAGGCGTCGAAGGGCTCGTACGCCGCGACCGTCGCCTCGCTCGCGACGAGATCGTCGCCCTCGGGCGCCGTCGGGAAGGTCCCCGCGAAGTCGGCGCGCGAGAACTCGGTGCGCCGACCCTCCGTGAACTCCGCCGTGACGTCGTCGAAGCGGTTCGTCGCGGCATCGGCGTCGCTCGCGCGGCCGTCGGAGTAGGCGACCGTCTCGTCGACCGTGTAGACGATCGGGTCGACGCCGTCCTTCGGCGTGTGCGAGTCGGTCTGGAGCGTGATCTCGTAGTCGCCCTCCTCCAGCACGTACGCTGCGGCATCGGCCGAGTCGTAGGAGGCCATGTCCTCCACGGCGATCGTGACGGTGACGGTCTCGGACGCGCCGGGCTCGATGACCGCCGTCTTGGCGAAGTCCCCCAGCACGACGTGGGCCTTCTCGATGCCGCCGGGGGTGTAGGGGGCGGTGTAGTAGAGCTGGACGACGTCCTGACCGGCGACGTCGCCCGTGTTCGCGACCTCGACGTCCACCGAGATCTCGCCGTCGACGGCACCGGTCTCGGAGTCCGTGACGGCCCAGTCGAACGTCGTGTAGCTCAGCCCGTACCCGAAGGGGTAGACGACGGCGTCGTCGTAGTCGACGAAGCCCTCGACCGCAGCGGTCTCGTAGTACCGGTAGCCGCTGTAGATGCCCTCCTCGTAGTCGACGAAGTACGCCTCGTCGAGGTTCGAGTAGGAGAAGTCTCCGAAGTTCACGAAGGACGGATCGGCCGTGAAGTCGCGCGAGAACACGTCGACCGTGTGCCCGGAGGGGTTCACCGCGCCGCTGAGGATGCCGCCGAGCGCGTTGAAGCCGGTGACGCCGGGCGACCCGGCGAGGACGATGCCGTCGACGGCGGGGGCGTCCTCGAGGACGCCGAGCTCCATCGAGGTCGACGCGTTGATCACCACGACGACCGTCTCGAAGCTCTCGGCGGCCAGCGCGACGAGGTCCTTCTCGTCCTGGTTCAGCTCGAGCTGGTGCTGCCCAGGCTCGGCGTTGTCGTCCCACGCCTCCATGTTCGTGGCGAGGTCTCCGCCCTCGCCGCCGCCGCGGCCGATGACCACGACGCCCGCGTCGCCGTACTCGGCGAAGCTGTCGAGCGCGTCCTGCGAGTAGTCGGACACCGGCATCTCGCCGATGTCGTAGTTGGACTCCTCCGGCTTGTCCATGACGATGTTCGTCCGGCCGCCCTCGGACGCCGGGTTCGCCTCGGCGAAGGCGGCGAGCTCCTCGTACACGGTGTCGTTGACCGTGAAGCCGGCGTTCTCGAGGCCCCGACGGATGTCCACGGCCGTGCGGGTGTCGGCCGTGCCCGATCCGGACCCGCCGTACACGGGGTCGGCCGCACCGCGGCCGAGGAGGGTGACCGCGCCGGTGCCGAGCGGCAGCGCGCCGTTGTTCTTGAGCAGCGTCATGCCCTCGTCGGCGATGTCCTCCACCAGCTCCGCGGAAGCGGCCTTCGCCTCGCCCTCGGTCGCGTAGCCGGCCTCGTTGTACGTGGTGTCGAGCTGCTCGCCCTCGGCGGTGTTGCTGACGACGTACGTGCCCGTCCCCATGTACGACTCGATGGCGCCGCGGAACATCCCGATCGCGACGTTCGCTCCCACGGCCACGATCGCGACGAACGCGACGACCGGGATCCAGATCGCGAGGAACGTCCTGTTCGACATCGGACGTCTGGTCTTCGCTGAACCCATGTGCTCTCTCCTCCTGCTGCCGGTCTCCTCCGGCGGAGACCCGCGCCGTGCTTCGGTGCGACGACGTCTTCCCCCATTCCAGCGCCCGCGCGCGCCCCGTGAGCGGGCGGACGCACAATCTGTCGTTTCGCGCGGATGATCTGTCGGCGCCTCTTCGCCGGGCGGGGTCGCGACACATGCGCGACACATGGATGGCGCATGCTGGCGGGATGGAGTTCCCGCCTCTCGCCGCCTCGTACACCATCGCCCTGCCCTCGTGGATCGAGGACGAGCTCGCAGACGTCCCCGACGTCGTCCCGACCCTCGAGGAGCGCATGGCCCTCGTGAACCGTCTCGCGGACCGCAACTGGCGCGAGGGCAACGGCGGGCCGTTCGCGGCGCTCGTCGCCGAGGCCGACACGGGGCGCATCGTCTCCGTCGGCGTCAACGTCGTGCTCTCGACGGGGGTCACGTCGGGCCACGCCGAGGTGACCGCGCTCGGTCTCGCCCAGGCCCGTGTGGGCGCGTGGGACCTCGGCGGCGCGGGACAGCCGCGGCACGAGCTCGTGGTCAACTGGCGCCCGTGCGTGCAGTGCTACGGCGCGGCGATGTGGTCGGGCATCACGACGCTCGCGATCGCCGGCTCCGGACCCGAGTGCGAGGAGATCACGACGTTCGACGAGGGGCCGATGATCGAGGACTGGGCCGCCGCGTTCGAGGCCCGCGGCATCGCCGTGATCGACGGCGTCGCGAAGGACGAGGCGATCGCCGTCTTCCGCGAGTACCGCGCCGCCGCCGACGCGGGTGCGATCACCGTCTACAACGCCCGCGGCTGACGGCCGGGCGCCGTCGCCGACAGCGCGCAGGCGGCCGCCGCGATCGCGAGGCCGGAGAGCACGGCCACGACGGCGGGCCATCCGAAGGCGCTCCACGCAGCGCTGCACAGCCATCCGAACAGGCTCGACCCGGCGTAGTAGAACACGTTGTACATCGAGCCCGCGCTCGCGCGGTCGGGACCTGCGATCCCCGCCACCGCGGAGCTCGCCACGGAGTGGGCGAGGAACATCCCCGTCGTGACGAGGACGACGCCCGCGACGACGAGCGGCAGCGGGATCGCCCAGGTGAGCAGGGCTCCCGCGAGCATGAGCGCGCAGCCTGCGAGGAGCGGCGTCCGGAGGCCGAAGCGCGCCGTGAGCCGCCCGGAGAGCTGTGCGGCCGCGGTGCCGCCGAGGTACGCGAGGAAGACGAAGGACACCACGGCGGCGGGCAGTGCATAGGGCGGCGCCTCGAGGCGGAACGTGATGGCGTTGTACATGCCGAGCATGGCGCCCAGGAGCACCCCTCCCATGAGGAAGAGCGCACGCAGGCGCCGATCGCGCAGCTGCGCGACGAAGGTGCGGAGCGTTCGCCGTGCGGGCGTGCGGGACGGCTCGGTGCGGGGGAGCAGCACGGCCATCGTGATCGTCACGGCCGCGCCGAGCGCGTCGAGGACGAGCAGCCCGCTCCGCCATCCGCCGAGGTCGGCGAGGACGGGGGCCACGACCCGCCCCGCGAGACCCCCGACGCTCGCGGCGGCGATGTAGCCGCCCGCGATGACGCCCGCGAGCCGTCCCGAAAGCCTCTCGTGCACCATCGCGACGGCGAGCGCCGGGATGCCCCCGATCGCGGCACCCTGCAGGACGCGGCCGGCGACGAGCGCCTCGAGGGTCGGGGCGAACGGCAGCAGGAGCGCGACGAGCGCGGAGGACAGGGCGGAGACGCGCATGGACCAGGCGATGCCGATGCGCCCGGCGAGCACGGCCCACACCGGCAGGGAGAGCGCGAGACCCAGGGTGACTCCCGAGACGACCCACGCGACGGCGGCGGCGGAGCGCCCGGTGTCGGCCGCGATGAAGGTGAGGAGCCCCTGCGGCGCGTGGAGGAGCGCGAAGGTCGCGACGCCGGCGCACCACATCGCGACCGAGAGGCGGCGCGTCGGCGCGTTCTCGGCGTCGGCGCGCTGTCGCGGGCCCGCGGCGGTCGAGGTCACACGGCAACGCTAGCGCGCGACATCCATGCGGTTCCAATACCAGAATACCTTGTTCGATATCATCAGAGCATGGATCTTCCGCGACTCCGCGCCATCCTCCCCCTCGTCCCCGTGCTCGTCGCGGTCGGCGAGACCGAGCACGTCACGGCGGCCGCCGAGCTCCTCGGGATGCCCCAGCCCAACGTGAGCCGCGCCATCCGCACCCTGGAGCAGCGGCTCGGCGCCGCCCTCGTCGAGCGGCACGGCCGCGGCGTTCGGCTCACCCCCGACGCCCGGGCACTGCTCCCGGCGTTCCGGCGCGCGCTGCAGGAGCTGGAGGAGGGCGTCGACACCGTCACGGGATCGTCCGCCGTGACGGTCGCCCTCGCGTTCCAGACCTCGCTCGGCGAGCGCTTCATCCCCGAGGTCCTGAGCGAGGTGCGGCGGGATCGCCCGGAGATCCGCTTCGAGCTGCACCAGGGCGCGAGGACGCTGCTCATCGATCAGCTGCGAGGGGGCCGTGTCGCCCTGGCGCTCGTCGTCGACAGGCCGCCCCTCGGCGACCGCGTCGACGTCGTGCCGCTCTTCGAGCAGCCGCTGGTCGCGCTCGTGCCCGACGGGCATCCGCTGGCAGCGCATCCGTCGGTGTCGGTGCCCGAGATCGCGGCGTCGCCCATCGTGACCCTCGCCGAGGGGTTCGGCCTGCGCGACTCGCTCGACCTGCTCTTCGCGCGCAGCGAGCTGACCCCGCGCATCGCGTTCGAGGGCGAGGACCTCATCACGGTGCGCGGCCTCGTGACGGCCGGCCTCGGCGTCGCGATCATGCCCGAGCAGCCCGCGACGCCGGCCGGATGCGTCCAGGTGCCCATCCGCAGCCGTCTCGCCTCCCGGCGGATGTGCGCCGTCACGGCCGAGGGCGAGTCGCGCCCCGCCGTCCTGTTCGTGCGCGACGTGCTCGTCCGCATCGCCCGCGAGCGCCGCATCTGGGCCGAGGCGCCCGGCGCGTCGCGCTGAGCGCATCCGGCCAGCGCCGGCCCATCCGCCGCCGTCGGGCGGATGCCGGTCGGCGGACGGGAGGACGGAGGCCGGGCGGTCGGACGGAGTGCGTCACGCGTCGAGCGAGGACGGCGGGACGACCGTGCGGCGCCGATCGCGCACCCAGCGCACGCCGGTGTCGCGGAGCTCGGCCCGCGTGGCGAAACGGTAGCGATAGGACACGACGCGGACGGCGCGCGGCGGGCGACCGCCGAAGGGATCGTGCGCGAGGAGCCGCAGGGTGGCGCGATCGGCCTCGAGAAGACGCAGGAGGAGCGCGAGGAACCAGCCGTCGAGGCCTCGTCCGAGCGGGAGGAACCACATGAGCCAGTCGAGCCGAAGATGATACGGGGCGACCTGACAGGGCCGCCGGCGCACGTCGCCCGGCTTCCCGCGGAAGCCGTACTCGCGCCATCCGGCATCGTCCTGATCGAGCGTGCCCTCGACCACGAACTCGATCCGCTCCTTCGTGACGGTGCCGAACGCCCCGTATGCGTTGGCGAGGTTCCAGCGGTTGAAGCTCGCGTTCATGAGCTGGTGTCGGGAGAAGAGGTTCCGAAGCGGCTGCCAGCTCAGCACGAGGTACAGCGCCGTCACTCCGGATGTGACGACGAGCCAGGGGACGGGGATGGACGCGGCCGGGACGCCCGCGGGCGGCACCGCGATCGCCGAGAAGGCGAGCACGATCGTCGCGATGTTGAGCCAGGCGAAGTTGCCCGTGACGACGAGCCACAGCTGCGTAGCGACGACGATCGCCGCCGCGATGGCGCCGACGAGCTGCGGCACGGCACCCGGCAGCCAGAGCCCGAGGAACGGCGCGAACAGGAGCCAGGGCACGACGAGCTGGGCGATGTGGTTCCCGATCGCCTCGAGGCGGTGGAACCAGCGCGGCAGCAGATGCGCCTGGCGGCTGAGCGGCCCCGGCATCGGCTGGGTCTCGTGGTGGTAGGTGAGCGCGGTGAGATCGCGCCACTCCCTCCCGCCGCGGATCTTGATCATCCCGGCGCCGAACTCGAGACGGAACACGAGCCACCAGAAGAGCACGACGATCGCCGTCGGTGGGGGCTGATCCTGCGACCCGAGGAACGCCGCGAGGAACCCTGCCTCGAGGAGCAGCATCTCCCATCCGAAGCCGTAGAACGTCTGCCCGATCGAGACGACCGACATGTAGCCGAGCCACAGCGCGAGGAAGCAGGCCATCGGCGCCCACGGCGGACCCGCCTGCGGCAGCCCGACGACGAGCATGAGGCCCACGGCGATGCCGCCGGCGCAGAGGGCGACGAGCCGCCGGTCCGTGTACCGGATCCAGCGGAAGACGGTCGGACGGAGGGCCTTCGCCGCGCGGGACGACGAGCGCGCCCGGTCCAGGAGCGCGGGGGCGGGAAGGAGCCCGCGCTCCCCGAGCAGCGGGCGGAACTGGTTCAGCGTCGAGAGGAACGCGACGACGTACAGCGCCGCGATGCCGCGTTGCAGCACCTCTCGCGCGAGCGCGAAGTCGACCGCCGCGAAGCCGTCCATGTCGCCACGATACGCGCGGGGCACCGCCCCGGCTCGGCGAGAGTCCATCCGGCCGGTGAGAGTCCATCCGGCCGGTGAGAGTCCGGATGGCGCGCGCATTCTTGCGGCGTCTGTGGATTCTCGTGGGGAAGAAGGGGCGCGGGAGCGCGGGCCGGATGAGCTCAGTCGACGAGGCCGGGGAGTGCGGCCCTCAGCTCGGCGAGCCAGGCGCGGGCGTTGCCGTCGGACGGCGCGCGCCAGTCGCCGCGCGGCGAGAGCGATCCCGCGGGCGACACCTTGGGGCCGTTCGGGATCGCCGAGCGCTTGAACTGCGCGAAGCCGAAGAAGCGCTCGAGGAACACCTGCTCCCACTTCACGATCGTCGCGAGGTCGTAGGCGTAGCGGTCCGCCACGGGGAAGCCGGGGGGCCAGGCCCCTGCATCGGGATCGGCCCAGGCCCGCTCGGCGAGGAAGGCGATCTTCGACGGGCGGAAGCCGTGCCGCAGCACGTGGAAGAGCGTGAAGTCGTGCAGCGCGTAGGGCCCGATCGTGCTCTCCGTCGACTGCACCTTGCCGTCCTGGCCCGCGGGCACGAGCTCGGGGCTGATCTCGGTGTCGAGCACGGACTGCAGCACGACGGCCTCGTCGTGCGAGACGCCCTGGCCCTCCGCGACGACCCAGCGGATGAGGTGCTGGATGAGCGTCTTCGGCACGCCCGTGTTCACGGCGTAGTGGCTCATCTGGTCGCCCACGCCGTACGTCGCCCAGCCGAGGGCGATCTCCGACAGGTCGCCCGTCCCGACGACGATGCCGCCGTGGTGGTTCGCGAGCCGGAAGAGGTAGTCGGTGCGCAGCCCCGCCTGCACGTTCTCGAACGTGACGTCGTAGACGGGCTCGCCGTCGGCGAACGGATGGCCCATCCTCTGCAGCATCTCGGTCGCGGCGGGCCGGATGTCGATGGTCTCGATCGTCGCGCCGACCGACTCGGCCAGCGCGATCGCGTTCGACTTCGTGTGGTCGCTCGTCGCGAAGCCCGGCAGCGTGTACGCGAGGATGTCGCTGCGGGGCCGGCCCATCCGGTCCATGGCGCGGGCGATGACGAGCAGGGCGTGCGTGGAGTCCAGCCCGCCGCTCACCCCGATGACCGGCTGGGGGTCGCCGATCGCCCGCAGGCGCTGCACGAGGCCCGTCACCTGGATGTTGAACGCCTCGTAGCAGTCCTGCGCGAGGCGGGCGGGGTCGTCGGGCACGAAGGGGAAGCGATCGAGCGCTCGCCGCAGTCCCACGTCGCCGCGCGGCGGGTCGAGCTCGAAGGAGATCGTGCGGAACTCCGTGCGGCCGGCGAGCGTGCGGCGGTTGTCGTCGAACGTGCCCTGGCGGAGCCGGTCCTGCCGCAGCCGGTCGAGGTCGACGTCGGCGACGGCGTGACGCGCGCCGTCGGGGAAGCGCTCCGTCTCGGCGAGCAGGCCCCCCGCCTCGTAGACGAACGTCTGGCCGTCCCAGGAGACGTCGTTGGTCGACTCGCCGAGCCCCGCCGCCGCGTACACGTACGCCGCGAGGCACCGTGCCGAGGCCGACTTGCCCAGCAGATGGCGGTCGTCCGCGCGCGCGATCGTGATGGGGCTGCCGGAGAGGTTCAGCAGCACGGTCGCGCCGGCGAGCGCTGCGAGCGACGACGGGGGCACGGGCACCCACATGTCCTCGCAGACCTCGGCGTGGACGACGAGGCCGGGGACATCCGTCGCCTCGAAGAGCAGATCCGGTCCGAACGGCACGTCGCGCGCGCCGACGCGGATCGTGCCGCGCTGATCGTCGCCGGGGGCGTACCAGCGGCGCTCGTAGAACTCGCGGTAGGTCGGCAGGTAGGACTTCGGCGCGACGCCGAGGATCCGCCCGCGGTGGATGACGACCGCGGTGTTGTAGACCCGGCTGCCGTGCACGAGGGGCGCGCCGACGACGAGCACGGGGAGCAGGTCGGCGGATGCCGCGACGATCGTCTCGATCGCGGTCACGACGTCGTCGAGCAGCGCGTCCTGCAGGACGAGGTCGTCGATCGCGTATCCGGAGAGGCACAGCTCGGGGAAGACCGCGACCGCGACGGCGTCGTCGTGGAGCTCCCGTGCGCTCGCGAGGACGGTCTCGGCGTTGGCGGCCGGATCGGCGATCGCGAGCGGGATGGTCGCCGCCGCGACGCGGGCGAAGCCGTGGCGGTATGCGCTGCCGAAGTCGAAGTCGCTCACGGGTCCAGTCTCGCACCCCGCGACGCGCGGGTGCGCGGGTGGGGCTCGCCGTCATCCGGCCCTCAGCGCCGGGGATCCCGCGAACGCCGGATCGATACGGGCGAAAGCATCCGGTGTTCGCGGGATCCCCGGTGTTCGGGTGCCGGACGGCGCGCGCGGGACCGGATGCGGCGCCGAGTGACTACAGCAGGCGCCTGGCCGTCGCCCACGCCGTGAGCTCGTGCCGCGAGGAGAGCTGGAGCTTCCGCAGCACGGCCGACACGTGGGTCTCGACGGTCTTGACGGAGATGTACAGCTCGGAGGCGACCTCCTTGTACGCGTATCCCCTGGCGATGAGGCGCATGACCTCCTGCTCGCGCGCCGAGAGACGGTCGAGCTCGTCGTCGGCCGTCGCCGTCTCGCCCGAGGCCGCCCCGAAGGCGTCGATGACGAAGCCGGCGAGCCGCGGGGAGAACACGGCGTCGCCCGAGGCGACGAGCCGCACGGCCTCCGAGACCTCCGCACCGGAGGCGCCCTTCGTGATGTAGCCGCGGGCGCCGGCGCGGATGACGCGCACGACGTCCTCCGCGGCATCCGACACGCTCAGCGCGAGGAACCGCGTCGCCGGTGCGAGGGGGCCGGCCTGCCGCAGCACGTCCTCACCCCCCGCCGATCCTGCGGAGCCGCCGGGCAGGTGGACGTCCAGCAGCACGACGTCGGGCCGGGTCTCGGCGATGACCGACACGGCGCTCGCGACGTCCGCCGCCTCGCCGACGACCGTGAGCGCCCGGTCGAGGTCGGCGCGCAGGCCCGAGCGGAAGATCGAGTGGTCGTCGACGATGACGACCGTCAGCTCAGGCACGGGCACCCGCCGCCGGATAGCGGATGTGGACCTGGGTGCCGCCCTCGCCCGGGGAGACCGTGGCGACGCCGCCGATGCGCCGCATCCGTGCGACGATCGACTCCCGCACGCCGAGCCGGTCGTCGGGAACCGCCTGCGGATCGAACCCCGGACCGCGATCGCGCACGTAGACGTCGACCGCGCCGGGCGATCCCTCGATGTAGACGGAGACGTCGCCGCCCGCGTGCCGTGCGGCGTTGAGCATCGCCTCGCGCGCGGCCGCCGCGACCTCGCCGCTGGCGCGCTCGGTGGACGAGCCGGCGGAGACGACCGTCATCGCGACCTCGTAGTCGAGCTCGAGGGCCGTCGCGTAGTCGCGCAGGTCGGTCGCGAGGTCGCTGTCGGCCGGAGCGTCGGCGTCGTAGAGCCAGGCGCGCAGCTCCCGCTCCTGGGCGCGGGCGATACGGCCCACCTCGCTCGACGCGCCCGCGCGGTTCTGGATGAGGGCGAGCGTCTGGAGCACGGAGTCGTGCAGGTGCGCCGCCATCGCGGAACGCTGCTCCTCCCGGATGCCCTCGACGCGTGCGGTCTGCAGTTCGCGGAAACGCGCGATCCAGGTCGACGACCAGACCGCGGCGATGCACATGACGGCGGCGAGCGCGAGGAGGAGGGCGAAGACGCCGTACTCGCTGCCGCTGCCGACGAGGAGCGAGCCGAACGCGAGCAGGACCAGAAGCGCCGTGGAACTCACACGTGCCGTGCGGTCGTGCGCGGGGCCGCGCGCCGGGTCCGTGCGGTCGAACAGGGCCGACCAGACGCCGCCGGCAGCCGTCAGCGGGATCGCGAGGGCGAGGGCTGCGACCACGGTCAGCGACATGACCCCGTCGCCGTATCGGACGATGTCGAGCAGCGCGGGTGTGGTGACGAGCGAGATCGTCGCCGCGGCGCCGAGCAGGACGACCGAGACCGGTGCCCGGCGCGTCACGCGTGCGTCCCCCGGCGTGAGCGGTGCGAAAGCCCACAGCCACGCGTAGAGCAGCGCGCCGGCACCGAACACGGCCGTCGTGCAGACGAACAGCGCGCGTGTGACGCCCGTGCGCCATCCGAGGTGCTCGGCGAGCCCCTCCGCGACGCCGGCGACCATCATGCGACGCGGACGCACGAGCGGCGGGTGCGGCGCGAACCCGGCGACGGGGAGGGGCAGAGCGGTCATGCTCCCCATGAAAGCACCCCGGCACGATATGGCGGGACGGTTTCGGGGTCGGATCAGGGTCATCCCTCATGGCGGCACGGGCCGGCCTCGCGCGACGATCGGAGCATGAACGAATCGACCACCGCGTCTGCACCGGGCGCCGCGGCGCCGCCCGCTCCCGGGCGCTTCGGCCTCTGGGTCCGCTCGCTCGGCCTCGTGCGCTCCGACGCATGGATCGGGGGCGTCTGCTCCGCGATCGCCCATCGCATCGGCGTCGACCCGGCGATCGTGCGCGGCGTCTTCGTCGTCGCGACCCTCTTCGGCTTCCCGGGCCTGTGGCTGTACGCGATCGGATGGGCCTTCCTCCCCGACGAGACGGGGAGGAGCCCGCTCGGCGGCGGGCGGGCGGACGACCCCGCGCTGTTCGGCGTGGGGATCACGGTCTTCCTCGCGGTCGTGTCGACGTGGGCGGGCAGCTGGCTCGCAGGGCTCGTGTTCGGATGGCCCGACTCGCGGGGCCTCGCCGATGCGGTCGGCGCCGGCCTGCTTCCGCTCGCGGTCGTCGGAGGCCTGGTCGGACTCGTCCTCTGGCTCGTGCGGCGGCCCGCGCGGTCTTCGTCCCCCGGATCGGGCGGGGGCCTCGGCGGGGGCCAGGGAGCCCTCGCCGACCGCGGGGCGGCAGCGGGGGCTGTCGCCCCGCCCTTCGGGGAGCCGTCCGCGGGGAGGATCGGGGAGCGGGGCGCGACGGACATCGCAGGGCCGTCCCCGGAGCCTGCCACGAAGGCGGACCCGGAGGACGCGGGCGTCGTCCCTGCGGCCCTTCCGGCGGATCCGTCCGCCGGTCTCGGAGGGGACGCCGACTTCGACGCGTGGCGCCAGCAGCAGGAGGCCTGGCATCAGCAGCACGAGGGATGGCGCGAGCAGCAGGCCGACGCGGACCGGGTCGCGAGGGAGGAGGAGCGCGCTCGCCGCAGGGCCGCGTCGCAGGCCTTCGCGGAGGAGTCGGCGCGGCTCCGTGCCGAGCGACGGGCATCCCGTCCGCGCATCTCGCTCGCCTACGGAGCGTCGACGCTGGGCCTCGCCCTCGTGCTCGGCGCCGTGACCGCCCTCGTCGTGATGAAGGACGAGGGATGGCCGTCCCCGACGGACCAGATGGTCGCGTCGATCTCCGGTGCGCTGCTCGCCGCGGGCGGCGTGGCCGCCGCCGGGATGATCGCGGCGGGCCTCCTCCGGCGGCGCAGCGGGGCGCTCGCGTTCATGACCGTGGTGTGCACGGTCGTCGGCGGGGGGACGCTGTTCGCGAGCGTCGGGCTTTTCGGGATCGCCTCGTCGACGGGATACGAGATCGGCGCGGGGGAGTACGCCATCGAGCAGACGTTCGGGGAGCTGCACCTCGCGGTGACGGCGAACGACGCGGAGCCGGGTGAAGCCGATGTCCGGCTGCGCAGCGGGACGACGTTCCTGACGGTGGACCCGGATGTCGAGCTGGACGCCACGCTCCGCCTGGCGGAGGGCGACGTCCAGGTCGTCACGTCGTCCGGGGGCGAGATCGAGGTCGAGCACCTCGTCCCCGAGGACGGTGTCGTGACGTGGCGCCACACAGGCGACGCCGACACCGGGATCGTGCGGACGATCGACGTGACGCAGGGGTCGGGAAGCATCATCATCCAGGTGCAGGAGGAGACGCGATGAGCGAGCGGGAATCCAGGACGGACGAAACACGCGACGGCGAGACGCGGGTCTTCGCCCCCATCGCGACGGCGTCGATCCCGACCGATGCCGAGGTGCTGCCCGCGCTCGCGGCGGGCACCGAGCAGGAGAGCCCGCGCATCCGCTGGGCGTCCGTCATCTGGGGCGTCGTCTTCACGGCCCTCGCAGGCGCCGGGCTGTGGGTCGCGACGAGCCCTGGGCGCTATCTCGACGCGCAGTCGGCGACGATCGACTGGGTGCTCGCCGTCGACCCGGTCACGGGGACCGTCGCCGTCGTGCTCGTCGCCGGTGTCGTCATCCTCGTGGCGGGGCTCGCCGGGCCCGCCCGCCGCATCCAACGCCGCCTGTCCGCCCGAGGCTGAGCGGCGCGCCCCGTTCGCCGGTGCGGAAGCCGTCATCCGGCCCTCAGCGCCGGGGATCCCGCGAACGCCGGATCGATACGGGCGAAAGCATCCGGTGTTCGCCGGATCTCCGGTGTTCGGGCACCGTGCACCGTGCACCGTGCTTCCGCACCGATCAAGGACAAGCCCCCGCGAGGGGAGTACGCTCGCAGCATGCAATGCCTGTGAGCCGGCCTCCGCTCCCGACCCGTCGCGCCGTCGGCGCATGTCGCAAAGGCTCACGCATGCACGCTTCCCCTTCGCTCCCCCTGCTCGGGCGGACCGCGCTCGTCACGGGCGTCTCCCGCCGCCGCGGCATCGGCTTCGCCGTCGCCCGCACGCTCGCGTCGCGGGGCGCGAGCGTCTTTTTCCATCACTTCCGGCCGCACGACCTCGATCAGCCGTGGGGCGGAGACGACCTGGATGCGGTCCGCGACGGCGTCCGGGAGGCGCTCGTCGACGGCGCGCGCCTCGGCGACGCGAGCGCCGATCTCGCGGACGCGGCGCAGATCCCGGCGCTCCTCGACGCCGCGTTCGCCCTGACGGGCCGGCTCGACGTCGTCGTCTGCAACCATGCGCGAAGCGGGGGAGACGGCGGCCTGCTCGGCATGACGGCGGAGCGGCTCGACGCCTTCTGGGACGCCAATGCCCGCTCGTCGCTGCTGCTCACGGCCGAGTACGCCCGGCGCGTGTCGGGCGCGGGCACCGACAGGGCGCGGATGCCCGGCGAGCGCGGGGAGCGCACGGGGCCCTTCGCCGCGCCGCGGGGGCACGTGTTCTGGATGACCTCGGGCCAGATCCACGGGCCCATGCGCGGCGAGATCGCCTACGCGACGAGCAAGGCCGCGCTCGCGGGCATCACGTCGACCGCCGCAGCCGAGCTCCTCGACGAGGGAATCGTGCTGAACACGATCAACCCAGGGCCCGTGAACACGGGTTATCTCGACCCCGAGACGACCGACAGGCCGCTCGACGGCGTCGAGGAGACGCTCGCCGCCATGCCGTTCGGGCGCTTCGGGCGGCCGCAGGACCCGGCGGAGCTCGTCGGATGGCTGGCGTCCGACGCCGGGTCGTGGGTCGTCGGGCAGGTGCTCACGAGCGACGGCGGGTTCTCGCTCGGGGGATGACGGCGCGGAATGTCGGCGCGCCCGGCTAGCGTCGGAGCGTGAGATACATCCCGGCAGAGCAGCGTATCGTCTGGAGCGCGAGCGACCTCAAGGCGGCCGCCGAGTGCGAGTTCGCCTGGCTGCGGGCGATCGACGCGAAGCTGGGGCGGACGGCGGCCGTCGACGAGCCCGAGGACGCCATGCTCGAGCGCGCGGCGCGTCTGGGCGATCGCCACGAGGAGCGCGTGCTCGCGCGCTACCGCGACGAGGTCGGCGACGGCGTCGTCGAGATCGAGAGGGCGTCGTCCGCGGACGCCGAGGCGCTGGGCGCGGCGGTCGACCGGACGATCGACGCCCTCGGCTCGGATGCGCGGGTGCTGTTCCAGGCGGCGTTCGCGACGGACGAGTTCGTGGGGTTCGCCGACTTCCTCGTGCGGGAGGCGGATGGCCGGTGGCGCGTGCAGGACAGCAAGCTCGCCCGCACCGCGCGGGTCACGGCGCTCATGCAGCTCGCGGCATACGTCGACCAGCTCGATCGACTCGGCGTTCCCCGCTCGGGGGAGGTCGACCTGCTGCTGGGCGACGGCACGGTGTCGACGCATCGGGTGGACGACCTGCTGCCGCTGTTCGAGGTGCGCCGCGACCGGCTGCGCGCCCTCATCTCGGACCGCCGCGTCGAGAGCGGCGCCGGGGCCGAGCCGATCGCGTGGGGCGACGAGCGCGGCGACCTGTCGGTCGTCGCCTGCGGACGCTGTGCGACGTGCGAGCTCGAGGTCGTCGTGCACCGCGACCTGCTCCTCGTCGCCGGCATGCGTCCGACGCAGCGGGCACGGCTGCGCGATGCGGGCATCCGCACGATCGACGAGCTGGCCACGGCGGCGACAGGGCCGGAGAGGATGAGCGCCGAGACGTTCGACTCGCTGCGCACACAGGCGCGCCTGCAGCTCCGGAGCCCCGCCGGCGTGCCCGCCGCGGACGACCCGGCCGACGCGCATCCGGTCGATGCCCATCCGATCCCCGCCTACGAGGTCGTGCAGCCCGCCGCGCTCGGGGCCATGCCGCGGCCGAGCCGGGGCGACATCTTCTTCGACTTCGAGGGCGATCCGCTCTACAGCGAGCAGGTCGGCGCCGCCGCGGCGTCGTGGGGGATCGACTACCTCTTCGGATGGATCGATCTGGACGAGCGGTACTCCGCGCTCTGGGCGCACACGCTCGCGGAGGAGAAGCAGGCGCTCGAGAGGTTCTGCGACTTCGTCGCCGCGCGCCGCACCGCCCATCCCGACATGCACATCTACCACTACGCGCCCTACGAGCCGACGCATCTGTCGGCGATGGCGGCACGGCACGGCGTGCGCGAGGCCGACGTCGACCGCATGCTGCGCGACGAGGTCTTCGTCGACCTGTACCCGATCGTGCGCCGGGCGCTGCGGGTCGGGTCGCGGTCGTACTCGATCAAGAGGCTCGAGCCGCTCTACATGGGCGACGAGGTGCGCACGCAGGACGTGCAGAAGGGCGACGACTCCATCGGTCGCTACGTCGAGGCGCGAGCGCTGCTCGGCGACGGCCGGGAGGACGCGGCGCGCGAGATCCTCGACGACCTCGCCGACTACAACCGCTACGACTGCGTCTCGACGCGGCGCCTGCGCGACTGGCTCGTCGAGCGCGCCCGCGAGACGGGCGTGACGCCCGCCCCGCCGGAGGACGCCGACGAGCACGCCTATGCGCCGTCGCCGCTCGCGCTGGCGCTGGCCGCACGCGCGGCGACGCTGCGCGACTCCCGCGTCTCCGTCGACCCGGCGTCGGCGCCGACGGCCGACGAGGACGCGCTCCGTCTCGCCGCCGCCGCGATCGACTACTACCCGCGCGAGGCGAAGAGCTTCTGGCACGGGCACTTCCAGCGGCTGCGCGAGCCGCTGGGGCTCTGGAACGACACGCGAGACGTGCTCGCGATCGACGCGGAGCGCTCGCGCGTCGTCGAGGACTGGGATCGGCCGGAGGGCGCGAGATCGCTCCGCCGACTCGTCGCGCTGCGCGGCGAGCTCGCCCCCGGCACGCGCCTGAGCGACGGCGGCGAGCCCTATCTGCTCTACGCGCGCCCGGCGCCGTTCCCGAGCGAGGCCTCGCCCCGCTGGGTGCACGTCCCGAGGCAGGCGCGCGTCGTCGAGGTCCTCGACGACGGCGCCGTGATCGAGGAGCGCGCGGCGGGCGGCGAGACCTGGCAGGAGCTGCCGATCGCGCTCACGCCGTCCCCGCCGCCGCGCGCGGGCAATCAGCAGGGCGCCGTCGACGAGTGGGCGGAGTCCCTCGTCCGTGCGGGCGAGGCGGTCGACGGCGGCGACGGCTTCCCGGCCGACCCCGCCACCGACATCCTGCGGCGCCGGTCGCCGCGCGGGACCGTCGTCCCGTCGGCGGGCGACGACGTCGACGCGATCGTCCGCACCCTGCTCGGCCTCGACCGCTCCTTCCTCGCGGTGCAGGGTCCTCCCGGAACCGGCAAGACCTATGTGGGGTCCCATGTCATCGCGCGTCTCGTGAACGACCACGGCTTTCGGGTCGGCGTCGTCGCACAGTCGCACGCCGTCGTGGAGAACATGCTCGACCGCGTCGTCGCGGCGGGCGTGCCGGGGGAGAGGATCGCCAAGGCGCCGAAGAGCGGGTCGGAGCCCCGCGATCCCCGGTTCACGCTCATCCCCAAGAACGGCGTCGCGCCGTTCTCCGCCGAGCATCCCGACGGCCATGTGATCGGCGGCACCGCCTGGGACTTCAGCCATGCCGGGCGCGTGCCGCGCGGCGGCCTCGACCTGCTCGTCGTCGACGAGGCGGGCCAGTTCTCCCTCGCGTCGACGATCGCCGTGTCGGTCGCAGCACGCCGGCTGCTGCTGCTCGGCGATCCGCAGCAGCTGCCGCAGGTCAGCCAGGGTGTCCACCCGGAGCCCGTGGACACCTCCGCGCTCGGATGGGTGATGGCCGGCCAGCAGGTGCTGCCCGAGACGCACGGGTACTTCCTCGCCTCCTCCTGGCGGATGCACCCCGCCGTCGCGGACGCCGTGTCGCACCTCTCCTACGCGGGCCGGCTCGCGTCGCGCGACGGCGCCGATCGACGGGCGATCGACGGCCTCGTCCCGGGCGTGCATCCGGTGCCGGTGCGCCACCGGGGCGATGCGACGGAGTCACAGGCGGAGGCGGACGAGGTCGTGCGCATCGTGCGCGACGTGCTCGGCCGCGCGTTCACCGACATCCGCATCGACGACGACGGCATCGCCCATCCGCTGCCGCCGCGGACGCTCGCCGAGGACGACGTCATCGTCGTCGCGCCGTACAACGCGCAGCAGCGGCTCGTCGAGGAGACGCTCCGCGGCGCGGGCCACGGTCGGGTCCGCGTGGGCACGGTCGACAGGTTCCAGGGTCAGGAGGCCGCCGTCTCGATCGTCACGCTCGCGGCGTCGTCGGGCCGGGACGCGCCTCGCGGCACGGATTTCCTGCTGCTGCAGAACCGGCTCAACGTGGCGATCTCGCGCGCCATGGTGGCGGCGTATCTCGTCCACTCGCCCGCGCTGCTCGACGACCTGCCGTACGCGGCGGAGGGCGTCGCGCGCATGAGCGCGTTCGCGCGCCTGGTCGGGGCGGTGCGGCCGGGCGTGCCTCAGACGGTGCCGTAGAGGCGGTCGCCCGCGTCCCCCAGGCCGGGCACGATGTACCCGCGCTCGTTCAGTCCCCGATCGAGCGCACCGAGGACGAGCGTGACGTCGCGGTCGCCGACGAGGCTCTCGATCGCGTGCAGGCCCTCGGGCGTGCCGAGCAGGCAGACCGCCGTGACGTCGGTCGCGCCGCGGTCGAAGAGGTACTCGATGGCGGCCGCGAGCGAGCCGCCCGTCGCGAGCATGGGGTCGAGGACGAAGCACTGCCGGTCGCTGAGGTCGTCGGGGAGGCGCTCGGCGTACGTGGTGGGCTGCAGGGTCTCCTCGTTGCGGACGATGCCGAGGAAGCCCACCTCCGCCGTCGGGACGAGCTTCGTCATCCCCTCGAGCATGCCGAGGCCGGCGCGCAGGATCGGGACGACGAGGGGCTTCGGGTCGGCGATCTTCACCCCCGTGGTCTCCGTGACCGGCGTCCGGATGGTGAAGGGCTCGACGCGCACGTTGCGCGTCGCCTCGTAGGCGAGGAGCGTCATGAGCTCCTCCGTGAGCTGACGGAAGACGGGCGACGACGTGTTCTCGTCGCGGAGCACCGTGAGCTTGTGCGTGATGAGCGGGTGGTCGGCGACGTGCAAGCGCATGGACTCAGGCTACCGTGGCGGTACGAGGGCGAACCTCACCGGGGCGGACGGAGACCGACATGCGCACGATCGTGATCACCGGTGCGAGCGATGGGATCGGCGCGGCCGCCGCGGACCTTCTCGCGGGAGGGGACGACAGGCTGATCCTCGTCGGACGGTCGCCTGCGAAGACGAAGGCCGTCGCCGAGCGCGTCGGCGCGGAGCATCGGATCGCCGACTTCGAGCGTCTCGACGAGGTCCGCGACCTGGCCGCCGCGCTTCTCGCGTCCTGCGAGCGGATCGACGTGCTGGCCAACAACGCCGGCGGGATCTTCTCCGGCCCGACGCGCACCGTCGACGGGTTCGAGAAGACGTTCCAGATCAACCACCTCGCGCCGTTCCTGCTCACGAACCTGCTGATCGACCGGCTGGTCGACAGCCGGGCGGCGGTCGTCAACACCTCCAGCGTCGCCGCCCGCCTGTTCGGCCGCATCGATCTCGACGACCTCGAGACGTGGGACGCCTTCCGCCCGAACCGGGCCTACGGCAACGCCAAGCTCGCGAACATCCTGTTCACGCGGGCCCTGCACGAGCGCTTCCACGACCGGGGGCTGTCGACGGTCGCGTTCCACCCCGGGAACGTCGCGACGAGCTTCGCCTCCGACACCACCAGCCCTCTCCGGTGGATCTACCACGGGTTCTTGAAGAGGTTCCTCATCTCCCCCGAGCGCGGCGGCGCGACCCTCGCGTCCTTCATCGCCGGCGAGCCGGGAGCCGACTGGGCATCGGGCGAGTACTACGACGAGAACCGCAGGATCGGGCGCACCAACGCGCAGGCCTACGACCCCGAGATCGTCCGCGAGCATGGGGAGCGCAGCGCGCGGATGCTCGGCGTCCGCTGGTGAGCGCCGGTCCTGTCGTCCCGGCCGCCCGGGTCGGGGCCGCCTAGGCTCGACGCATGACACCCTCGCCGGCCGACCTCGCCGCGATGGGGCGCGCCCTCCGCCTCGCGGACGAGGCCGCGGAGGCCGGCGAGGTCCCGGTCGGCGCGGTCGTGCTCGGGGCGGACGGCGCCGTGCTCGGCGAGGGACGCAATCGCCGCGAGGAGACGCACGATCCGTCCGCGCACGCCGAGGTCGTCGCGATGCGCGAGGCCGCCGCCGCGATCGGCTCGTGGAACCTTGAGGGCTGCACCCTCGTCGTGACGCTCGAGCCGTGCGTCATGTGCGCGGGCACGCTGCTGCAGGCGCACGTCTCGCGGCTCGTCTTCGGGGCGTGGGACGACAAGGCCGGAGCGGCGGGGTCCCGCTACGACGTCGTGCGAGACCGGCGCCTGCCCGCGCGCGCCGAGGTCGTCGGCGGCGTGCGCGAGGAGGAGACGACCCGGCGGCTGAGGGCGTTCTTCGAGAGACGGCGCTGAGCGCGTCGTTGACGCAACTTACGCAAGCTATGCGCGAACGTGCCCCGGCGGGCAGCCTGGACGAGCGAGTCGAGGACGACCCGCCTTCGTTCATCCTCTGAAGGGACAGATGATGTTCTCCGAGTCCATCAAGGACGCGGATGCCAGGAACGACCCGTCCGCGGCGGTGTACACGGGCGTGCTGCCGACGAGGCGCGCACCCCGGTGGGCGCGCGCGATCGGCAGGATCGTGTTCGGCGTCGTCGCCGTGGCCTCCGTCGTCTCGGCGACCGCGTTCTCGTTCGCGTCCGGGAGCACCGGCACCGACCCGCGCTCGTCGCTGACCCTCATCGCGCCGGCGGGCGTCGGCGGCGGATGGGACGGCTTCGCCCGCGAGCAGCAGCAGGCCATGCGCCTGGACGGCATCGCGAACAACGTCCAGGTCGTGAACATCCCCGGCGCCGGCGGCACCATCGGCCTCAGCTCCTTCGTCACCATGGAGGGCCAGTCGAACACTCTCCTCGCGACGGGAGCGGCGATGCTCGGCGGCATCGTCATGAACGACTCGCCCGTCGACCTCACCGACGTCCGCCCCATCGCCCGCATCGCCGAGGACTACGCCGTCTTCATCGTCCACGCGGACGCGCCGTGGGACACCGTGGACGAGTTCGCCGCGGCGTGGGCCGGCGACCACGGCGGCATCCGGTTCACGGGCGGCTCGGCCGGCTCGATCGACCATCTGCTCGTCGCCCAGTTCGCGCAGGTCGAGGGGATCGCCCCCTCCGACATCACGTACATCCCCAAGTCCGGCGGCGGGGAGGCCATCCAGACCCTCCTCTCCGGCACCGCCGACGTCGCCGTCACGGGGTACAACGAGGTCGCCGACCAGATCGACGCGGGACGCGTCAAGCCGCTCGCGATCTCCGCGCCGCAGCGCCTCGCCGACGTCGACATCCCCACGTTCGAGGAGCTCGGCTACGGCGTGGACCTCGTGAACTGGCGGGGCCTCGTGGCCGTCCCCGGCATCGCCGACGAGGACTTCGACGCGGTCAAGGCCATCGTCGACGAGACCGCGGAGTCGGAGGCCTGGGCCGATGCGCTCGCGCGCAACCGCTGGGTCGACTCGTACCTCGACGGCGAGGAGCTCGAGCGCTTCCTCGTCGAGGACCAGCAGCGCACCGCCGAGCTCGTGAAGGAGCTGGGGCTGTGAGCACGGTCGGCGTCGACGCCGCGGAAGACGCCCGCCGCGCCTCCGCCTCGTGGTGGACCGGACGCTCCGGCCTCGTCGTCCCCGCGATCCTCGCGGCGTTCTCGACCTATCTCGTGGTGGGGATCGTGACCATGCAGGTGCCGCCGGGCGTCACCTCGCCCGGGCCGAGGTTCTTCCCGACGCTCATCGCGGTCGCCGGCTACGTCGTCGCGGTGCTGCTGGCCCTCCGATACCTCCGCACGCCCGAGCCCGCTGAGCCGGCGCGGTACAGCGCGCTCGACGAGGTCTCCGAGACCGCGCGCGCCGAGGCGGAGGCCGCCGCGCGGGTCTCGTACCGCACCTTCTCCGACTGGACGGCGGTCGGCTGGGCCGCCGGAGGGTTCCTCGCGTTCTCGCTGCTCCTCATGCCCGCCGGATGGATCGTCGCGGGAGCGCTGCTGTTCTGGTGCGTCGCCCGGTCGATGGGCTCTCGGCGCCCCGTCGTCGACCTCGTCGTGGCGCTCATGATGAGCAGCCTCGTCTACCTCGCCTTCGGCGTCGTGCTCGGGCTGAACCTGCCGTCCGGGATCCTGGGAGGACTGTGATGGAGTCCCTGTCGCTGCTGTTCGAGGGGTTCGGGCACGCCTTCACCCCGATGAACCTGCTCTTCGTCGTCATCGGCTGCCTGCTGGGAACCGCGGTCGGGGTCCTGCCGGGCCTCGGATCGTCGATGGCGGTCGCGCTGCTGCTGCCCATGACGTTCGCCCTGGACCCGTCCGCCGCGTTCATCATGTTCGCCGGGGTCTACTTCGGCGGCCTCTTCGGCGACTCGACGATGGCCATCCTCCTCAACACCCCCGGGCAGGCCTCCGCGATCGCCTCGACCTTCGAGGGACACCGGATGGCGCGAGCGGGCCGGGCCCCGCAGGCGCTGGCGACGGCCGCGATCGGAGCGTTCATCGGCGGGATGATCTCCTGCATCGTCGTGGTGTTCCTCGCTCCCGCCCTCGCCGCGCTCTCGGCGGAGTTCGGGCCGGCCGAGTACTTCGCGCTCGCGCTCTTCGCGTTCGTCGCGACGTCGTCCGTCGTGTCGGACTCCGTGCTGAAGGGGCTCGCGTCGCTCGTGCTGGGCCTCGGGATCGCGACGATCGGGATCGACTCCGTCTCGGGCGCCGAGCGCTTCAGCTTCGGCGTCCCGCAGCTGTTCGACGGCGTCTCGCTCGTCACGATCACGGTCGCGATCCTCGCGCTGGGCGAGGTCTTCCATGTCGCCTCCCGCATCCGGCGGGATCCGACCTCGCGCATCCTGCGCAGCGAAGGCCGCCCGTTCCTGTCCCGGGCGGAGTTCCGCGAGGCGCTCCCGGCGTGGCTGCGCGGCACGGGCATCGGGCTGCCGTTCGGCGTCATCCCCGTCGGGGGCGCCGACGTGCCGACGTTCATCGCGTACGCCGCCGAGAAGGGCCTCGACAGACGGCGAGCGCATCCGCAGTTCGGGAGGGGCGCCATCCGCGGCCTCGCTGCGCCCGAGGCGGCGGGGAACGCCACCACGGGCACCGCGATGGGGGCGCTGCTCGCCCTGGGCCTGCCGGTGTCGGCGACGGCGGCGATCATGCTCGCGGCGTTCCGCCAGTACGGGCTGCAGCCCGGTCCGCTGCTGTTCGAGCGGGCCCCCGACCTCGTCTGGGGCCTCCTCGCGAGCTTCTTCCTGGCGATGATCGTCCTGCTCGTCCTCAACCTGCCGTTCGCGCAGCTGTGGGCGAAGCTGCTGCTCATCCCGCGGCCCTACCTCTACGGAGGGATCGCGCTCATGTGCGGCCTGGGCGTCTTCGCGACGTCGTCCTCCTCGTTCGAGCTGCTGCTCCTGCTCGGCGCGGGGCTGCTCGGCTTCGCCATGCGCCGGTTCCAGGTCCCGCTGGCCCCGCTGCTCATCGGGATGGTGCTGGGCCCGCTCGCCGAGACGAGCCTGCGCGACGCCCTCCTGAGCTCCGGCGGCGACTACGCGACCTTCGTCGCCGGACCCATCCCGATCGCGATCTACCTGCTGCTGCTCGGCGCGCTCGCGATCTCGATCGTGGGACGGCTAAGGGCGCGGCGGACCGCGAGCCCGGCCGCTGCCGAGCCCGTCGAGGCGGAGACGGCTCAGCGCACGAGGCGGTAGCGGCGCTCGGGGCGCCCCGCCCCGTAGCGCAGCTGCACCCGCACCTCGCCGCGGTCGTGCAGATGCTCGAGGTAGCGGCGGGCGCTGACGCGCGAGACGCCGACGCGCTCGGCCGTCTCCTGCGCGGAGAGGTCCTCCGGCGAGGCGGCCAGCGCATCGCGCACGGCGCGGAGCGTCGTCTCGGCGACGCCCCGCGCAGAGGCTCCCCGGGCCGGCGGGGCGCCGAAGAGACGGTCCGCCGCCGCCTGATCGGCGACCCCGCCCTCGTCCGCGCCGTGGAGGTGCGCGCGGTACGCCGAGAGCCGCGCGCTGAGGTCTTCGCGCGGGAACGGCTTCATGAGGTAGCCCGCCGCCCCGACCCGCAGCGCCTGGGCGACCGTGCGGTGCTCGCGGGCGGCCGTGATGACGATGGCGTCGAGCTGTGGCCTGACCGCCCGCATCCGCGTGAGCAGGTCCAGCCCGCTGCCGTCGGGCAGGTGGATGTCGAGCAGCACGAGCTCGGGGCCGTGCCGCTCCAGGGCGTCGAGGGCCGCGCTCGCGGTGTGCGCGACCGCGCACACGCGGAAGCCGGGCTCGGCTGCGACGAAGCCGGCGTGGATGCGGGCGACGGTGACGTCGTCGTCGACGACGAGGACGTCGATCATGCGGGCCGGCTCCCTTCCTCACGGGGCAGCGTCGCCACGAACACGGCTCCGTCGCGCTCCCGCGCGGTCGCGTCGCCGCCACGGCGGCGGCAGACCTGCCGGGTGAGCGCCAGGCCGTATCCGCGGCCCCCGGGCATCCCGCCGGGCTTGGTGCTGAAGCCCCGCCGGAAGAGGAGCTCGGGGTCGTGCCCCTCGAGGCCGGGGCCGGAGTCCTGCACCGTGATCGTCACGACCCCGCCGGCGTCGCGTACGTCGACGTCGACCGCGGCGGCGTCCGTCCCCGACGCGGCCTCGACGGCGTTGTCGACGAGATTGCCGACGACGGTGATGAGATCGCGCGAGAGCGCGGCCGGCACCGGCTCGAGCCGCGAGTCCTCGTCGATGCGCAGCACGACGTGCCGTTCGGCGGCGGCCGACGAGGCGGCGATGAGCAGCGCCGCCAGCGGCGCATCCGCGATCCGGTCGGTGACCGAGTCGACGAGGGCGGACCGGGTGAACGCGATGCCGGAGATGTACTGCAGGGCCCCCGCGGCCTGGTCGATCTGGATGAGGCCCGCGACCGTGTGCAGCTGGTTGGCGAACTCGTGGGTCTGGGCGCGCAGCAGCTCGGCCGTCATCCGGCTGGCGCCGAGCTCGTCCTCGAGGGCGATGAGCTCCGTGCGGTCGCGCAGCGTCGTCACGGCGCCGATGTCGCGGCCGTGGGAGCGGAGGGGACGCCGGTTCGCGACGACGAGCCGGTCGCCCACGACGAGCGGCGCGTCGACCTGCTCGTCGAGGGGATGCGCCCGCCCGCCGTCCGGAGCGAGGGCGAGCAGCACCGACGCCGGCGCCCCGGTCTCCTCGAGGGTGCGCCCCTCCCGCACGTCGTGCCATCCGAGCAGCGCGCGGGCGGCGTCGTTGAGCGCCGTGATGCGCCCGTCCGTGTCGACCGCCACGACGCCCTCCTTGACCCCGCGCAGCAGCGCCTCCCTGTGCTCCACGACGGCGGCGATCTCGCCGGGCTCCATGCCGAGCGTCTGGCGCTTGAGCCGGCGCGAGAGCAGGTACGAGCCGCCCAGCCCGACCGCCCCGAACACGACGAGGGCGACGAGGATGTCGGGTACCGCGGCGCCGAGGCGCTCGGGCCATCCCGGATACGCGCGCGCCGCCACGGCGAGCCCGATCCGCTCGCCCGACTCCGCGAAGACGGGCACGCGCGAGAGCAGCAGGCTCCTGCCGTCGACCTCGGTCGTGCCCGTCCAGGCGCGCCCGGCGTCGCCGGCGAGATAGCCGCTCGGCGCCGGCTCCCCGGCGAGCGTGACGTCGCTCGACGAGACGACCGAGCCCGCGGCGTCGATGACGGCGGCCTCGGTGAGGCCCGCCACGGCCCGCACCGACTCGACCGCCGGCGCGAGCGCCGCACGGCCCGAGGCGTCCGCGTCCGGCAGGAGGGCGCGCACGAGCGGGGTGGCGGCGAGCGACTCGGCCGCCGAGAGCGTGCGACGGCTCTCCTGCGACTCGAAGGTGCGCAGCGACTGGCTGATCGAGAGCCAGAGCACGCCGCCGAGGGCGCCGAGCAGGATCACGAGCTGCAGCACGAGCAGCTGGGCGGCGAGACTGAGACGGCGCGGGGGACGAGGACCGGGCACGGGAGCCTCCCACGAGCGGATAGGGTGTGCGCGAAGCCGGTCGGGCGGCGCTGCCGACGTGCAGGTACGGACAGGGACACCCTATGCCGAACGGCCCGATGCCGAGGAACGGAGGCCGCGTGCGCAGATCGGAGTTCCTGCGCGTCACGGCGGCGGGCCTCGGCGCCGCGCTCCTGGCGGGCGCCGTCGGCTGCGCGCCCCGACGCCCGGACGGAGGGGCCGAGCCCGTCGACGTGACCGCGCGGCGCATCCTCGTCCCCGCAGCGGCCGGAGGCGGATACGACCTCACGGCGCGCACCGTGGCGAAGATCCTCGCCGCCGAGGGCATCACGTCCGAGCACCCCGAGGTGTTCAACGTGCCGGGCGCGGGCGGCGTGCTGGGGCTTGTCCGCGCGATCGCCGAGGAGGGCGACGGCGGGCTCGCGCTCGCCATGGGCATGGGCGTCGTCGGCGCCTGGAGGACGTCGGGGACGCGGGCGGAGCTCCTCGACATCACGCCCCTCGCCCGGGTCTCCGAGGAGCCGGGGGCTCTTCTCGTCGACGACAGCACGGGCTTCCGCACCGCCGACGAGTTCTTCCGGGCCTGGCGTGCCGACCCCCGCAGGCTCCGGGTCGGCGGCGGGTCGGTGGCGGGAGGCCCCGACCACCTGCTCGCCGTCGGCGTGGCGCGCGCTCTCGGGATCGCCCCCGGGGACATCGCGTTCTCCGCGTTCAGCGGCGGCGGCGACCTGCTGTCCGGTCTGCTGACGGGCGCGGTCGACGTCGCGTTCGGCGGAAGCGGGGAGACCCGTCCGCAGGTGCGCGCGGGCTCGGTGCGGGTGCTCGCCGTCTCGGGCCCGGAGCGGGCCGAGGGGATCGACGCGCCGACGCTGCAGGAGGCGGGGGTCGACCTCGTCTTCCGCAACTGGCGCGGGTTCGCCGCGCCGCCCGGCATCGCCGAGCCCGACCGCGTCGCGTGGATCGACGACCTGTCGCGCATGCGGGAGACCGACGCCTGGCGGGAGGCGCTGCAGGCGAACGGATGGACGGACGCCTACCTCGAAGGCGACGACTTCGGCGCGTTCATCGCCGCGCAGCGCGACGCGGTCGACGAGATGCTCGGCGAGGGGTGAGGCGGCTCCTCAGCGCAGCCGCGGCAGCAGCTCCTCGCCGAGATAGGCGACGTGGTCGTGGTCGGACATGTCCATGAGCTGGAAGTAGAGGCGCGAGGCGCCGAGGTCCCGCAGCCGGCCCGCCTTCTCGGCGATCTCCTCCGCCGTGCCGCTGAAGCCGTCGCCCGCACGGAAGGCGTCGAGGTCGACGCCGGTGGCCGCCGCCCGCCGGGCGAGATCGGCCTCGGACTCCCCCGCGAGGGTCGGCAGGGCGACGCTGAGCCCGAGCGTCGCCGGGTCGCGGCCCTCCCGCTCGCACGCCGCGCGGACACGGTCGAAGCGATCGGCGATGACGTCCTCGGGCTGGAAGGCGATGTTGAACTCCGTCGCATGCCTCGCCGCGAGCTCCGGCGTGCGCGTGAGACCCGCGCCGCCGACGATCACGGGGATGCGCTCCTGCGTCGGCTTCGGGAGGGCGGGGGAGTCGACGATGCGGTAGTGCTCTCCCTCGAAGGCGTAGCGCTCGCCGGCCGGGGCGGACCACAGGCCGTTCACGATCTCGAGCTGCTCCGCGAGCAGCCCGAAGCGCTTCGCAGGGAACGGGATCGCGTGGGCGAGGTGCTCGGCCTCGTACCATCCGGTGCCGAGGCCCAGCTCGGCGCGGCCGCCCGACATGGCGTCGACCTGCGCGACCTGGACGGCCAGGATGCCCGGCCACCGGTACGTCACGGATGACACGAGCGTCCCGAGGCGGAGCGTGCTCGTCTCCCGCGCCAGACCCGCCAGCGTCGTCCAGGCGTCCGTGGGGCCGGGACGTCCGTCCGCGCCGTGCATCGCCATGTAGTGGTCCGAGCGGAAGAACCCGTCGAAGCCCGATCTCTCCGCCTGCAGGGCGAAGGCGAGCTGGGTGTCGTAGTCGGCGCCCGTCTGGGGCTCGGTGAAGACGCAGAACTCCATGGGCCCAGTCTGGCAGCCCGCGCGGGCGTCAGTCCGAGGACTTCAGGATGAACGTCTCGGTCGGCAGGCTCGGCTCGGACGGCGAGCGGTACACGTCGGGCTCCAGATAGACGATGCGCGCCGCGGGGACGGCCGCTCGGATGCGCGCCTCGACCAGGTCGATGTCGTGCGACGCCTCGGCGACCGAGATGTCCTGCGGCAGGCCGATCTTGCCCGCCACGAGCAGCTCGTCGGGACCGACGTAGAGCGTCTTGACGTGGATGAGCTTCTCGACCTCGGGACCCGACTCGATGGCGGCGACGATCCGGTCGAAGTCCGAGTCGGTGGCGCCCTCGCCGACGAGCAGGCTCTTCGTCTCGATGCCGAGGACCATCGCGACGAGCACGAGGAGCACGCCGATGCACAGGGTGCCGATCGCGTCGAACACCGCGTCGCCGGTGATCGCCGTGAGGCCGATGCCCGCCAGGGCGAGCACGAGACCCGTGAGGGCCGCGACGTCCTCGAGGAGCACGACGGGCAGCTCGGGCGCCTTGGCCCGGCGCACGAAGGAGACCCACGACTGGCCCTTCTCGCGCACCTGGTCGCTCTCCTTCACGGCGGTGCGCAGCGAGAAGCTCTCAAGGCCGATCGCGATGAGGAGGATGACGATCGGCAGCCAGACGTTCTCGAGCTCGTGCGGGTCGGTGATCTTCTGAATGCCCTCGTAGACGGAGAAGACGCCGCCCACGGAGAAGAGGATGATCGCGACGACGAAGGCGTAGACGTACCGCTCGCGCCCGTAGCCGAAGGGATGCTCCCTGTCGGCCTTGCGCCGGGCCTTCCTGCCGCCGAGCAGCAGGAGCAGCTGGTTGCCGGAGTCGGCGACCGAGTGGATCCCCTCCGCGAGCATCGACGACGAGCCGGAGATGATCCATCCGACGAACTTCGCGATCGCGATGCCGAGGTTCGCCGCGAATGCCGCCAGGATCGCCTTGCTGCCGCCTTGTGCGCTCATGCTCGAAGTCTATTCGGCGGACGCCTGCCGCGCGGGGCGGGAACGGACGCCCAGCGCGAGGTCGGAGGCCGTCCATAGGATGAGGGCATGTCCGATTCCCTGCCATCCGTCGCGTTCCTCGGCGCCGGCTCCATGGGCGGCGCGATCCTGCGCGGTCTCGTCGCGAGCGGCCTGCCCGTCGACGGCGGAGTTCTCGCCACCAACCGCTCGGCCGCGAAGGCGGCGGAGCTCGCCGGGCTCGACGGCGTCACGAGCGTCGCGCTCGAGGACGACCCGTCGGGGAACGTCGCGGCCGCCGCGTCCGCGCGCGTCGTGCTGGTCGGGGTGAAGCCCGCGATGGTCCCCGACCTGCTGCGCGAGATCGCGCCCGTGCTGCGCGACGACGCGATCGTCGTGAGCCTCGCGGCGGGCGTGACGCTGCGGACCTTCGCGAGCATCCTCGGCGACGAGACGGCCGTGCTGAGGTCGATGCCCAACACCCCCGCGCTCGTCGGGAAGGGCGTGACGGGGCTGGCGGCCGGACCGGTCGCGTCCGCGGAGGAGACCGCGATCGTACGGCGCCTGTTCGAGACCGTCGGCACGGTGATCGAGGTGCCCGAGGAACGGATCGACGCGCTGTCGTCGATCTCGGGGTCCGGGCCCGCCTACGTCTATCTGCTCGTCGAGGAGCTCACGCGCGTGGCCGTGGAGCAGGGATTCTCGGAGGCCGACGCGCGCGCGATGACGGAGGGCACCTTCATCGGAGCGGCCGCGCTGCTCGACGCGACCGGCGAGGACCCCGCCGAGCTGCGCCGCCGCGTCACGAGCCCGAAGGGGACCACCGAGCGGGCGGTCGCCGTGCTGCAGCGCGCGGCGCTGGGCGGCGTGTTCCGCGAGGCGACGGATGCCGCGATCGCGCGGGCGCGGGAGCTCGCCGCGGGCGCCTGACCCGTGAGCCCCCGCGAACGTCGTGGGGCGCCCGGACGGGCGGACTTGCGCCGTCGCACGGTGCGGACGTACGGTGGTTGCGGCTTGCTACCGCGGTTCTGCGGGCAATACCCGGACGCGTCGTCGACGACCGTCCTCCCCATCCTCACGAGGTATTGCCATGATCGTCCGCCGTGTTCTCAACAACAGCGTCGTCGACGCCCTCGACGACGCGATGCGGGAGGTCATCGTCCTCGGGCGGGGGATCGGCTTCCACGCGCATCCCGGCGACCACATCGACCCGGCGTCGGTGGAGAAGGTCTTCCGTCTCGACGACAGCGCCCAGGGCACGCATCTCGCGCAGGTCGCGGCGCACGTGCCCGCCGACATCCTCCGGGCCACCGACGAGATCGTGACCCTCGCGCGGGATCGGCTGAGCGAGAGGCTGAGCGACTCGATCTACGCCGCCCTCGCGGACCACCTGGCGTTCGCGGTGCAGCGGGCGCGGGAGGACGTCGACCTCGCGAGCGCGCTCGAGGGCGAGGTGCGCCGCTTCTATCCGAACGAGTACGCCGTCGCGCTCGAGGCGCTCGCCGTCGTCGAGCGGGCGACGGGGACGACGATGCCGTCGGCGGAGGCCGCCAACGTGGCGCTGCACCTCATCACCGCCGAGGTCGGGGGAGGCGACGGGTCTGCTGCGGCGCTCACGACGTTCACGCGGGACGTGCTCGACATCGTGCGCCTGCGCTTCGGCATCTCCTACGACGACGCCGACCCGGCGTACGCGCGCTTCGCGACGCACGTGCGGTACTTCGCCCAGCGCGTGCTCTCGGGCACCGAGATCGATCGCGACGACGCCGACCTCATGAACGTCCTGCGCGAGCAGATGCCCCGCGTGTTCGCCGTCATCGACCGCATCGACGCGTACACGCGCGATGTCCACGACCACGCGATGACATCGACCGAGAAGGTCTACATCGCCATGCACGTCAGCCGGTTCGTCTGAGCCGGCTGCCTCCCGTCGGCGCGTCAGGGTCATCCGCGTCAGCCGTTCTCCTCCGAACCAGAAAGCCCGTCATGAAATACGAGAAGGACGCCGCCGCGATCATCGAAGGCGTCGGCGGCGCCGACAACATCGCGTCGGCCTTCCACTGCATCACCCGGCTGCGATTCACGCTGCACGACGACAGCAGGGCCGACGCCGCCGCGCTCGCCGCCATCCCGACCGTCGTCGGCGTGAACGAGGCGAGCGGCCAGTACCAGGTCATCGTCGGCGACAGGGTGCCGGACGTCTTCCGCGCGATCGCGGCGGCCGTGCCGCGGCTCGGCGGCGACGCGGCGCCCCAGGCGGCGCCCGCGTCGAAGAACCCGTTCCAGGGCTTCTTCGACTTCATCGGCGGGGTCTTCGCGCCCCTCCTCCCGGCGATCGCCGGGGCCGGCCTGCTCAAGGGGATCCTGGCGCTCCTGTCCTTCGCCGGATGGATCGACACCGCGTCGAGCACCTACCTCGTCCTGAGCTCGATCGGCGACGCGGCGTTCTACTTCCTCCCGGTGCTCGTCGCCATGACGGCCGCGCGCAGGCTGGGCACGAACCCGTACGTCGCGGTCGCCTTCGCCGGCGTGCTCGTGTACCCCTCGCTCGTCACGGCGCTCGGCTCCGGCGACGCCGTCGACTTCCTCGGCGTCCCGGTCACGGCGACGACCTACTCGTACGCGGTCATCCCCGTGCTCCTGGGCGTCTATCTCATGTCGTGGGTCGAGCGCGGCCTCGACCGCATCGTCCCGCGGCCCGTGCGGCTCATGGTCGTGCCGCTCCTCACGCTCGTCGTCGTCACGCCGATCACCCTCGTCGTGCTCGGACCGCTCGGCACGTTCGTGGGCAACGGGGTCTCCGGCGGCATCAGCTGGGCGCTCGAGAACGGCGGCGTCGTCGCCGGCGCGGTCATCGGAGCGCTGCTCCCGCTCATCATCATGACGGGCGTGCACTACGCGCTCGTCCCGTTCATCCTCACGAACCTCGCGCAGACGGGCGCCGACCGCTTCCTCCCGCTCACGTACGTCCAGAGCTTCGCGACGGCGGGCGCCGCGCTCGGCGTGGCCCTGCGGGCGAAGTCGAAGACGCTCAAGTCCCTCGCGTTCTCGACGACCTTCACGGGCGTCATGGGCGTCACCGAGCCTGCGCTGTACGGTCTCGTCGTCCCGCTGCGCCGTCCTCTCATCGCGACGATGATCGGCGCCGCCGCCGGCGGCGCGATCAGCCTGGGCTTCGGCGTCGACGCCTACGTGCTGGCAGGGAACAGCGGCGTCCCCGGGCTCCCGGGCCTCGTCGGCGAGACGTTCGGCTGGGCGATCGTCGGTCTCGCGGTGGCGTTCGTCGTCGCCACGGCGATGACGCTCGTGCTGGGCTTCGACGAGTCGGCGTACGCGGACTCGGTCGCGGCGCCGGAAGGCGCGACGGCCCCGTCGTCCGCCGACGGCCTCCTCGTCGGCTCCCCCGTGACGGGCGAGGCCGTCGCCCTGTCGACCGTGCCCGATCGCGTCTTCGCCGAGGGGATCATGGGAGACGGCGTGGCGGTGCGACCCGCATCGGACGAGATCGTCGCGCCCGTGAGCGGTGAGATCGTGGCGCTGTTCCCCACGCACCACGCGTTCGGGATCCGCTCCGACGCCGGCGTCGAGCTGCTCGTGCACGTCGGGATCGACACCGTGGCGCTCGAAGGCCGCGGCTTCGAGGCGCACGTCGCGCAGGGCGACCGCGTCGCGGCGGGGGATCGGATCCTGACGGTGGACTTCGACCAGGTCGCGCTCACGCACGACACGTCGGTCGTGGTGGTCGTCACGGAGGGCCCCGCGGACGCCGTGGTCGACGCGCGCACGGGAGCGGTCTCGGCCGGCGACGAGCTGTTCGCGCTGCGGAGCCCGGACGGCGCAGGGGCGTCCGCGAAGGAGGCGACCCGATGACCGGCACGGCCTTCCCCGACGGCTTCCTCTGGGGCGTCGCGTTCGCCGCGAACCAGGCCGAGGGCTCCTACGACGCCGACGGCAAGGGCCTCTCGCAGGCCGACGTCGTCCCCTTCGCGAAGGCGTCGGACTACGTCGATCTCCACGAGCTCATGAGCCCCACGCCCGAGCGCATCGCGAGGGCGGCCGCGACGCCCGGCACCGCCGGATACCCGAAGCGCCGCGGCTCGCTCTTCTACGAGCGCTGGGAGGAGGACGTCGAGAGCTTCGCGCGGCTCGGCATCCGGGCCCTGCGCCTGTCGATCGCGTGGAGCCGCATCTTCCCGGACGGCGACGACGACGAGCCCAACGAGGCCGGTCTCGCGTTCTACGAGCGGCTCTTCGCGCGCCTCGGCGAGCACGGGATCGAGCCCGTCGTGACGCTGTCGCACTACGAGATGCCCCTGCACCTCGTGACGGAGTACGGCGGATGGGCGAACCGGCGCGTGATCGCGCTGTTCGAGCGCTACGCGGACGTCGTCCTGCGACGGTACAAGGGCCTCGTGCGCAACTGGCTGACCTTCAACGAGATCAACACGACCGTCATCGAGCCGTACACGGGCGGCGGCGTGATCGACGACGGGAGCGGCGACCGCGCACAGCGCGCGTACCAGGCGCTGCACCACCAGTTCGTCGCGAGCGCTCTCGTCACCCGCCGCGCCCGCGAGATCGATCCGGAGGCGAGGATCGGATGCATGCTCGCACGGATGCTGCACTACCCCGCGACGTCCGACCCCGCCGACGTGCAGCAGGCCCAGCACGACAACGACATGAACCTCGCCCACTCCGACGTGCAGGTGCGCGGCGCCTACCCCGGCATCATCCGCCGGCACTGGCGCGAGCACGGAATCGAGGTGCGCATGGAGCCCGAGGACGAGCGGATCCTCGCCGAGAACACGGTCGACTTCCTCTCGTTCAGCTACTACATGACGCTCGTCTCGGCGGTCGATCCCTCGAAGTACGGCGCCACGGGCGGCAACCTGTTCAGCACCATCAAGAACGAGCACCTCGAGACGTCGGAGTGGGGGTGGCACCTCGATCCGATCGGCCTGCGGATCGCCCTCACCGATCTGTGGACGCGGTATCAGGTCCCGCTCTTCATCGTCGAGAACGGGCTCGGGGCGAGCGACCGCGTCGAGCCGGACGGCAGCGTCCGCGACGACTACCGCATCGACTACCTGCGCCGTCATCTCCAGCAGGCGGCGGAGGCCGTGGCGGACGGGGTCGACCTCATGGGCTACACGGTGTGGGGCGGCATCGACATCGTGAGCGCGTCGACCTCGCAGATGACCAAGCGATACGGGCTCGTCCACGTCGATCTCGACGACGAGGGCCGCGGCACCGGCGACCGGACGCCGAAGGCCAGCTTCGACTGGTACCGCGAGGTCATCGCGACCGACGGCGCATCGCTCTCGTCGTGACCCGCTACGGGGCGTCCGAGTCTCTCGGGCGCCCCGCAGCCGTGCGGGGCGTCAGCGGTCGAGCGAGGCGAAGCGCTCGATGTCCTCGTTGGTGCCCGAGACGATGATGAGGTCGTGGTTCGTGACGACCGTGTTCCCCTCCGCGTAGCGGAACGCCCTGCCGGGGCTCTTCACACCGACCACCGTGACGTTGTACTTCGTGCGCACGCCCGACTCGTTGAGGCCGGTGCCGCGGATGAACTTCGGCGGGTACATCTTCGCCAGCACGAAGTCGTCGTCGAAGCGGATGAAGTCGAGCATGCGGCCGCTCACGAGGTGGGCGACGCGCTCGCCGGCCTCGCGCTCGGGGTAGATGACGTGATTGGCGCCCACGCGGGCGAGGATCTTGCCGTGCGACTGCGAGACGGCCTTCGCCCAGATCTGCGGCACCTTGAGGTCGACGAGGTTCGCGGTGATGAGCACCGACGCCTCGATCGAGGAGCCCACGGCGACGACGGCGACCTGGAAGTCGGCGGCGCCGATCTGCGAGAGCGACTCGATGCTGCGGGCGTCGGCCTGCACGGCGTGCGTGACGCGCTCGGACCACTTCTGCACGAGCTCCAGGTTGTCGTCGATGACGAGGACGTCCCTGTCGAGGCGGTCGAGCTCGCCGGCGCACGCGGCGCCGAAACGCCCGAGCCCGATGACGAGGACGGGAGCATCGCTGCGGATCTGCTCAACCAACGATGGGCCTTTCGACGGGCAGCGCGTAATGCTGCGTCCTGGACGTCGCGGCCACGGCCGCCGCGAGGGTCACTGTACCAACGCGGCCCATGAAGATCGTGACGGCGAGGATGTAGACGGCCGGATCCGGGAGGTCGGACGTGAGCCCCGTCGTGAGGCCCACCGTCGCGAACGCCGAGATGACGTCGAACAGCACCTCGGCGAGCGGCGCCTTCGTGATCTGGGCGATGAGGATGGTCGACAGCGCGACGATCGTCGCGCTCCACGCGACGACGGCCACCGCGACGCGCTGGACGTCGCTCGGGATGCGACGGCCGAACACCTCGACGCTGCGGCGCCCCTTCGCCTCCGACCAGACGGAGAGCGCGAGCACGGCGAGGGTCGTGACCTTGATGCCGCCCGCGGTCGACGCCGAGCCGCCGCCGACGAACATGAGCATGCACGCGGCGAGCATCGACGACTCGTAGAGCGCGCCGGGATCGATGACGGAGAAGCCGCCCGACCTTGTCATCGCCGAGAGGAAGAAGGCCTGGAACACGGTGTCCCACGCGTCGCTCGTCCCCCACGTCCCGGGGTTGCCGTACTCGAGCACGAGGAGGACGATCCCGCCGGCGAAGAACAGGATCACGGTGGTGATGAGGGTGAGCTTCGTGTGGAGCGGCCAGCGCTTGGGCGTGGTCAGATGCCGGGAGAGGGCGTAGATGACGGGGAACCCGATGCTGCCGAGGAACACCGAGACCATAAGGATGGACAGGAAGAAGTAGTCGTGATGGAACGACTCGAGCCCGCCCACCGTCGGCGTGAAGCCGGTGTTCGTGAACGACATCGCGGCGTAGTACGGGGCGATCCACAGCGCCTCGAACCAGCTGTAGCCGGCCCAGACGACCGGGAAGTAGAGGAGCAGCGCGACGGCCCCCTCGATGACGAGCGTCGACAGCGCCACGGTGCGCAGCAGCTGGCCGACCTCGCCGAGGCGCACGGTCTGGCTCTCGTTGACGACTCCGCCGTGCGACCGCAGCGGATTGCTGTCGCCGGCGGCCATGAGCTTGGCGCGCAGGCCGAGACGCTTCGAGATGACCAGGCCGAGCAGCGACGCCAGGGTCAGCGCGCCGAGCCCGCCGATGTTCACGCCCACGAAGATGACCACATGCCCGAACGGGGACCAGTGCGTCGCGGTGTCGACCGTGGAGAGCCCCGTCACGCAGATCGTCGACACGGCGGTGAACAGGGCGTCCGCGAAGGGGGTGCGCGAGTGCTGCGTGCTGGCCGCAGGCAGCGACAGCAGGGCCGTGAAGATGAGGATGAGGCTGACGAAGACGAGGATGGCGAAGCGCGAGGGCGACGAGGTCGTGAACTCCTTGAAGAAGTGCCCCGCTGCGCGCGTCGCCCGTCGTGCGGAGTCGGCGTAGCCCGCTGACCGGCTGGCCGCCATCCGCATCCCCCTTCGCGCCGAAGTCGCCCATCATGGTACTCCGCGCCGCGCCCGGCTAACCTATCGGCATGGCGGACATCTTCGACGTGATCGCGGACGGCACGAGGCGCGACATCCTGCAGCTGTTGCTTCGTCGGTCGACCGATGGCCACGACGGCACGAGCGTGTCGGAGATCGTGTCCGAGCTCGGCGTGAGCCAGCCCACGGTGTCCAAGCACCTCAAGGTGCTGCGCGAGGCGGAGCTGGTGTCCGTGCGCGAGGAGGGGCAGCACCGCTTCTACAGCCTGTCGCCCGAGCCGCTCGAGGCGGTCGACGACTGGCTGGTGTCGTTCTTCGTCGACGACGCCGGCCTCGCCGACGAGGCTGCGGCGTACCTGGCTCCGGGCCTCTCCGAGCCGGCGGCGCGCGTCGCCGACTCCGTGGGGCGCGCCGCCGCGTCCGCGAAGAACGTCGTGCAGTCCGCGCTGCGCCGCCTCGGCGCGTAGCGGGACCGGGGCGGGACCACCCCTGGCGTCAGGTCGTCGAGCCGTCCGAGGTCGAGCCGTCCGACGTCGAGCCGTCGGACGTCGAGCCGTTGGACGTCGAGCCGTCGGGTGCGGTCCCGTCCGGCGCCGTGCCCGTGGAGTCGCCCGGAGTCGTGCCGTTCCCGGGCATCTCCGGCGGGGTGCCGCCCCCGAAGCCCCCGTCGCCGGGCCCCTGCTCCGTCGAGAAGCCGGGGCCGCCCTGGCCGGTGTCGCCGATCGCCAGGCCCGTGGCCACGCCGCCGCCGAAGACGAGTCCGAGTGCGACGACGCCTCCCGCGACGGCGCCTCCGACCTTCCAGCCGCGGCGGCCCTTGCGGGCCCCGCGGTCCGCCTTCGGGGCGTCCGCGTCGGGGGCGTCGTCCGTCGACGGCCGTGTCGCCGCCAGGTACCGCGCCGCGTCCGGGTGGGCATCCGCGCCCGCGTTCGGGGCCGGCGCCGTCGAGAGGTTCTGATCGGTCATGACCCCCACGCTGGCGAGCCGGTCTCTCAAGCGACGATGCCGCCGCGATGAAACGGCTGTGAAAGAGGCGGCGCGATCCGCGACGCCCCACCGTTCACAGGCGTCACGCGGGTTTACACCGGTCTCCGTTTACCCCTAGAGTTGTCAGGATCGAACAGAGAGGGTCGTGGGGGAATGGCTGAACTGCCCGATGTGCGGTTTCTCACGGTCGCCGAGGTCGCGGACATCATGCGCGTCTCGAAGATGACCGTTTATCGACTCGTCCACTCGGGTGAGCTCCCCGCCGTGCGTTTCGGTCGCAGCTACCGCGTCCCCGAGTCGGCCGTCACCGCCGCTCTGGAGCGTCCTGCCGAGCGGGGCATCGCCGACGCCGGCTGACGTCCCGCCGCCGTTCAGGCTCCGTCGCCGCGGTACGATAGGATGATCGGAGGCACGTTTTCTTCGTGCCCGATCCCGGGTGTCCGCGGCGTCGCCGCATCCGACATCCAACCCCTGACATAGCGAGGTTCCCGTGGGTTCTGTCATCAAGAAGCGCCGCAAGCGCATGGCGAAGAAGAAGCACCGCAAGCTGCTTCGCAAGACTCGCCACCAGCGCCGCAACAAGAAGTAGCAGCGGCTCCCCGCGACGCCGGTTCCGTGATCCACGGGCCGGCGTTTCTGGTGTGCGGGATACTGGAGAGCATGAACGAGATCACGGTTCAGGACCTCCATGCCCGCGGCGACGTGCCTCTCATCGACGTGCGCGAGACGCACGAGTTCGCGGCGGGGCACGTGCCCGGCGCGGTCAACATCCCCCTGTCCGAGATCGGCGACCGGCTCGAGGAGCTCCCCGCCGAGTCCTTCGACGTCATCTGCGAGCTGGGCGGCCGCTCCGGCCGCGTCGTGGAGGCGCTCACGGCGCGCGGCTACGAGGCCACGAACGTCGCGGGCGGCACGAGCGCCTGGCGCAACGCCGGCTACGACGTCGAGGCGTGACGCGGTGACGCAGCTCACCCTGATCGGCAAGCCCGACTGCCACCTGTGCGACGTCGCACGCGAGGTCGTCGACCAGGTCGTCGCCGATCTCCCCGACGAGACCGCCGACAGCATCGAGATCGTCGAGCGCTCGATCGCCGACGACGAGGCGCTCGCCGCGCAGTGGTGGGAGAAGATCCCCGTCGTGCTCATCGACGGGCAGCTCCACGGACACTGGCGCGTGTCGCCCGACCGACTGCGCGCGGCGCTCGCCGCCGCCTCCTGACCCCGAGAAAGGCACCGCCATGGCCATCCGCCACATCGTCCTGTTCCAGCTCGCCGCGACCGACGAGGCCACGCGCGAGGAGCACGCCGCCGAGGCCAAGCGTCGTCTCGAGGCGCTCGTCGGGGTCGTGCCCGACCTGCTCGACCTCACCGTCTCTCGCAACGTCGCCTACGAGGGCTCGAACTTCGACATCGTGCTCGAGTCGCATTTCCCCGACGTCGCCGCGCTCGAGGCTTACCAGGTCCATCCGGCACACGTCGAGACCGCGTCGTTCATCGGGACGATCCGCAGCGGACGCGCCGCGATCGACTTCGAGGTCTGAGCGGTCCGCCACGCCCCACCGGGGCCCGGCGCGCCGGACCGCGCTCTCTTCTCAGCCCTCGTTGGGCTCGACGTCCACGCCGGCCTCGGCGCGCTGCGCAGGGGTGATCGGCGCGGGGGCGGCCGTCAGCGGGTCGAAGCCGTTGCCCGTCTTGGGGAACGCGATGACCTCGCGGATCGACGACGCCCCGGCGAGCAGCGAGACCACGCGGTCCCAGCCGAACGCGATGCCGCCGTGCGGGGGGGCGCCGAACTGGAAGGCGTCGAGCAGGAAGCCGAACTTCTCCTGCGCCTCCTCCTCGGCGATGCCCATCACCTCGAACACCCGCTCCTGCACGGCACGCTGGTGGATGCGGATGGAGCCGCCGCCGATCTCGTTGCCGTTGCAGACGATGTCGTAGGCGTACGCGAGCGCCTCGCCGGGAGCCTCCTCGAAGCGGTCGATCCACTCGGGCTTGGGCGAGGTGAAGGCGTGGTGCACGGCCGTCCACGCCGAGTGCCCGAGGTCGACGTCGTCGTCCTCGCCGGTCGGCTTGAACAGCGGCGCGTCGACGACCCACACGAACGACCAGGCGTCCTCGTCGATCTGACCGGTGCGCCGGGCGATCTCGACGCGGGCGGCGCCGAGCAGCGCGCGCGCCTCGCCCGTCGTCCCCGCGGCGAAGAAGACCGCGTCCCCCGGCCTCGCGCCCGTCGCCTCGGCGAGGCCGTCGCGCTCGGCGTCGGTGAGGTTCTTGGCGACGGGGCCGCCGAGCGCGCCGTCCTCGCCGAACGTGACGTAGGCGAGGCCTCGCGCGCCGCGCGACTTGGCCCAGTCCTGCCACGCGTCGAACTGCCGGCGGGGCAGCGAGGCGCCGCCGGGATGCACGACGGCGCCGACGTACTCCTGCTGGAAGACGCGGAACGTCGTCCCGGAGAAGTACTCGGCCAGCTCGACGATCGGGTTGCCGAAGCGGAGGTCGGGCTTGTCCGACCCGTAGAGCCGCATGGCGTCGGCGAAGGTGATGCGCTCGATGGGCGTGGGGACCTCGACGTCGATGAGCCGCCACAGCGCGGAGACGATCTCCTCGCCGAGCGCGATGACGTCCTCCTGGTCGACGAAGCTCGCCTCGACGTCGAGCTGCGTGAACTCGGGCTGGCGGTCGGCGCGGAAGTCCTCGTCGCGGTAGCAGCGGGCGATCTGGTAGTAGCGCTCGACGCCGCCGACCTGGAGGAGCTGCTTGAACAGCTGCGGCGACTGCGGGAGCGCGTACCAGCTGCCGGGGCTCAGGCGCGCGGGGACGAGGAAGTCGCGCGCGCCCTCGGGCGTCGAGCGCGTGAGCGTCGGGGTCTCGACCTCGACGAAGTCGTGGCCGGCGAGCACCTCGCGGGCCGCGGCGTTCGCCTTCGAGCGCAGGCGCAGGGCGGCCGCGGGGGCCGGGCGGCGCAGGTCGAGGTAGCGGTGCTTGAGGCGGACCTCCTCGCCGATCGTCTCGGTGCCGTCGAGCGCGGTCGACACCTGGAAGGGGAGGGGCGCCGACTCGTTGAGCACCTCGACCTCGGTCGCGATGACCTCGACGTCTCCCGTCGCGAGATGGGCGTTCGCGTTGCCCTCCGGGCGGTGCGACACCTCGCCGGTCACCCGCAGCACGAACTCGTTCCGCAGCGGGTGCGCCGTCTCCTCGTCGCGGATGACGACCTGGGCGATGCCCGAGGCGTCCCGCAGGTCGAGGAAGGCGACGCCTCCGTGATCGCGACGACGATCGACCCAGCCCGTGAGGGTGACGGTCTGACCGATGTGCTCGGCTCGCAGCGAGCCGGCCGTGTGGGTGCGAAGCACGGAGGAATCCTTCTGGTCGGGGTGACGAACTCCCTCAGTCTACGGGCGGGGTCCGCCGCCGCCGGGCGGACGGCGCATGCGGCCGAACGGGACGGGGCGCCTCCCGGACAGCCGTGTGCGGGGCTTCACAGCAACGTGGACGGGGATGCCGGTAGCGTCGGAGGCTCATCCGCACGCCACGAGGGGACGACACCCGCATGACGACGACCGAGGCGGCCGCCGCGGCCGACCAGGGATGGCTCTCGACACTCGTCGACTGGGTCGTCGGGCTGATGGGCGTCATCGGCCCCTACGGGGCGGGGCTCGCGATCGCCCTGGAGAACCTCTTCCCGCCTCTTCCGAGCGAGGCCATCCTGCCCATGGCGGGACTCGCGGCGCACGCCGGCGAGTTCGCGCTCTGGGAGGCGATCCTCTGGACGACGATCGGCTCGCTCGTGGGCGCCCTGCTGCTGTACGGCATCGGCGCCTGGTTCGGGATCGACCGCCTGCGCTGGGTCGCGGACAAGCTCCCCCTCGTCTACGTCGAGGACGTCGACCGCACGGTCGCCTGGTTCCGCACGCACGGCGGCAAGGCGGTCTTCTTCGGGCGCTTCATCCCCATCTTCCGCAGCCTCATCTCGATCCCCGCGGGCGTCGTCCGCATGCCGCTGTGGCGCTTCGGGCTGTACACGACCGCCGGCAGCCTCATCTGGAACACGGCGTTCATCCTCGTGGGGTGGTACCTCGGCGAGTCCTGGCACATCGTCGAGGAGTACATGGACGTCGTCCAGAACGTCGTGATCGTCGTCGTCGTCGCCGTCGTGGCGTGGTTCGTCGTCGTCCGTGTCCGCGCCCGCCGGAAGAACGACGACCACGCGGTCGAACCCCCGGCCGCGTGACGCACGTCCCTAGACTGGGGCCGTGCCCGCCGAACGACTCCACCTCGTCCGCCACGGAGAGGTCTTCAATCCGCGTCGCGTGCTCTACGAGCGCATCCCCGGCTTCGGGCTGAGCGACGACGGGCGGCGGATGACACGGGCCGCTGCGGAGTACGTGCGCGGCCTCGACCGGCCGCTCACCGAGCTCGTCTGCTCGCCGCTGCAGCGCACGCGCGAGTCCGCGGAGCCGTTCACGGCGCTGTTCGGCCTCGCCCCGCGCGTCGACGACCGCGTCGTCGAGCCGTGGAACGCCTTCGCGGGCACGCGCATGAGCAAGGCGGTCCTCATCCCGACGAACTGGTGGCGTCTGCGTCGGCCGTCCGTTCCCAGCTGGGGGGAGCCGTACGCGCAGATCGCCGAGCGGATGACCGCGGCCATGGACGACGCGTGGCATCGCGCGGACGACGGCGACGTCGTGATCGTGACGCACCAGTCGCCCATCTGGATCGCGCACCTGCGGGTCGCCGGGCTCCCGCTGCGGCACGATCCGCGCACGCGCCGGTGCGCGCTCTCGAGCGTGACGTCGTTCGAGCGCAAGGGCGACGTGTGGCGCGAGACCGACTACGCCGAGCCCGGGGCGACCGACGGCGCCGTGGACGTCGGCGCGGTGTGACCCGCAGCGCGGCGGCCCGACGCGGCGGGACGCACAGCCCCGACCCAGCCAGTGCGGGAGCGGGAACGTAGGATGGGATCCGTGCGTCCCCCAGCAGCCACGTCCCCGAAGACGCGTGCCCCTCAGGCCCGCCGTGCCGGTGCTGCCGCCGCCGTCCTCGTGCTCGCCGCGGCGCTCGCGGCGTGCTCGGCGGACCCCGCGACCGAGGCGTATCTGTCGGGCACGAACCAGGGCTACATCTCCGGCGACTTCCGTGTCGAGGAGATCCCGCAGGAGGAGCGCGGCGAGCCCGTCGAGTGGGCCGGCGTCACGGAGGACGGCGACGAGCTGACGAGCGACGACACCGCGGGAGACGTCGTCGTCGTGAACTTCTGGTACGCCGCCTGCGGCCCCTGCCGTGTGGAGGCCCCCGACCTCGAGTCGGTGTGGCAGGAGTACCGGGACGACGAGGTCAGCTTCGTGGGCGTGAACACCTACGACCAGGCCGACACCGCGAAGTCGTTCGCGAAGCAGTACGAGATCACCTACCCGAGCATCATCGACGTCAACGACGGCGCCGTGAAGCTCGCGTTCGCGGCGGCCACGCCCATCCAGGCCACTCCCACGACCCTCGTGCTCGACGCGGAGGGCCGTGTCGCCGCGCGCATCATCGGGCAGCTCGAAGGCGCGTCCATCCTCTCCACGCTCGTCGCCGACGCGCTCGCGGAGACGGCGTGACGACCACGCGGCGCGCCTCGTGAACGTCGACGCCCTCGTCGTCGGCGGGACGCTCTGGCTCGCGATCCCGGTCGCGCTGCTCGCGGGACTGCTGTCGTTCCTCTCGCCGTGCGTGCTGCCGCTCATCCCGGGATACCTCGGGTTCATCGGCGGCGCCGTCGCGCCGCGCGGAGCGGACGGCGCCGCGTTCGACGTCCCCGGAGGGTCGCGCGGCCGCCTCGTCGGCGGCGTGCTGCTGTTCATCGCGGGCTTCACCCTCGTCTTCGTCGCGATCATCGTGCTCGGCGGCGTCGCCGGGGGAGCGACGCAGCGCTTCTCGCTGCTCTACGGCGACATCGTCACGCGCGTCCTGGGCGTCGTCGTCATCCTCATGGGGTTCGTCTTCCTCGGCTTCTTCGGGTCGGCGCAGCGGATCGCGCGTCCGCAGGTGAAGGGCGGCCTGGGGCTCGTCGGCGCCCCCCTTCTCGGCATCGCGCTCGGCATCGGATGGGCGCCGTGCATCGGCCCGACCCTGGCGGCCATCACGACGCTCGCCTGGAACATCGGCGACCCCGGGCGCGCGGCGCTCCTCGGCGTCGCGTACTCTCTGGGGCTCGGCATCCCGTTCCTCCTCGTCGCGCTCGGGCTCGGCTGGGCGACGCGCTCGGTGTCCTTCCTCCGCCGCCACGTGCGCGCCGTGAACATCGCGGGCGGCGTCCTGCTCATCCTGCTCGGCGTGCTCATGGTGACAGGGGTCTGGGGCGGGCTCATGTCGCGTCTCGGCGCGCTCTTCCAGACGATCGTCCTCCCGCTGTGACCCCCGACCAGGGAGAGCCCGTGACCGACACGCACACCGCACCGCCACGCGACGGGAGCGAGCCGCTGCGGCCGTCCGACCACTTCGACTCCGAGGACACGATCACCCAGCCCTCGCTCGGCCTCGTCGGATGGCTGCGGTGGGGATGGCGCCAGCTCACGAGCATGCGGACGGCGCTCGTCCTGCTGCTCCTGCTCGCGATCGCGGCCGTGCCGGGGTCGATCTTCCCGCAGCGGATGGCGAACCCCAACGGCGTGACGCAGTGGGAGAGCGACAACCCCGACCTCTTCCCCGTGCTCGACGCCCTGCAGCTGTTCGACGTGTATCAGTCGGTGTGGTTCTCGGCGATCTACATCCTGCTCTTCGTCTCGCTCATCGGGTGCATCCTGCCGCGCACCCAGCATCACTGGAAGGCGCTGCGCTCACGCCCGCCGCGCACCCCCGTGCGGCTCCGGCGCCTCGACGACTTCCGCGAGGAGCGCATCGAGGCGGGCGACGACCCCGACGGCGAGGCCGCGAACGCGGTCGACTTCGCGGCCGCCCAGCTGAGGTCGCAGGGATATCGGGTCGAGCGCTACGACGGCCGAGGCTCCTACTCCGTCTCCGCCGAGCGGGGCTACCTGCGCGAGACCGGCAACCTCGTCTTCCACGCCGCGCTCGTCGGCATCCTCGTCACGGTCGGCGTCGGCGGGGGCTTCGCCTACACGGGACAGCGGGTCGTGGTCGAGGGGACGACGTTCGTGAACTCGCTCCTCGACTACTCCTCCATGAACCGGGGCCGCTTCGTCTCCGACGCGGCGCTGTCGCCGTACTCGATGAAGCTCGACACGTTCGACGTGACCTATGTGGAGCCCGGGACGAACGGCGCCGGCCAGGCGGGCGACTTCTCCGCGAACGTCACCGTCACGCACACGGACGGCAGGACCACCGAGGAGGCGGTGCGCGTCAACCATCCGCTCCAGCTCGACGGCGACGCCATCTACCTGCTCGGCAACGGCTACGCGCCGACCATCACGGTGCGCGACGCCGACGGCGACGTCGTCTACGCCGACTCCGTGCCGTTCCTGCCGCAGGACGCGAACATGACGTCGCTCGGCGTCGTGAAGGTGACCGACGGCATGCCGGAGCAGCTCGGGCTCGTCGGCTTCTTCTATCCGACGCAGGTCCAGAACAGCTCGGGCGCGTTCGCCTCCGCCTACGGCGACCTGCTCAACCCCATGCTGACCCTCGACGTGTATGCGGGCGACCTCGGCATCGACGACGGCACGCCGCGCTCGGTGTACACGCTCGACCCCACCGGGATGGAGAAGCTCACGGGGACCGAGACCGAGACCGATTCCATCGAGCTCGCCCCCGGCGAGACCGCCGACCTCCCGAACGGGCTGGGAACCATCACGTTCGAGGACGCCACGCCCGAGGACGCCGACCCCGCCCTCGGGTACACCGAGTCGGTCAAGCGGTTCGCGTCGCTGCAGATCCACCACGACGCCTCGGCGCCCGTCGTGCTGCTCTTCGCGATCCTCGCCACGCTCGGCCTCCTCGTCGCCCTGTTCGTGCCGCGCCGGCGCATGTGGGTCAAGGCGACGCCCGACGGCGACGGCGTGCGGATCGAGTACGCGGGCCTCGCGCGCGGGGAGGACCCGACGCTCGGCGAGGCCGTCGAACAGCTCCGGACCACGCATCAGGCCGCGCTGCGAGGATGACCCCGACCGCCGTACGCCCACGAGATCTAGGATGGACGCCATGCAGCTCGATGCCGTGACGCTGGACACCTACTCCGTCGTGCTCGTCTGGACGGCGGTGTCGCTCTACGTCCTGAGCTTCCTCGCCTACTCCGTCGACCTCGCGAACCGCTCCCAGGCGTCGATCGCCGCCAAGGACGCGGCCGCCGAGAGGCAGCTCGCGGGCGTGGGCGCGCGAGGCGCGACGACCGCCGCCCCCGGCGCGGACGCCGCCCCGCAGCGGCCCCCGCGCTACGTGTGGGGCCGCATCGGCACCTCGCTCACCTGGCTCGGTCTCGTCTTCCACCTCGGCGCCACCGTGCTGCGCGGCGTGGCCGCGGCGCGCGTGCCGTGGTCCAACATGTACGAGTTCGCGATGACGGGCACCCTGCTCATCACGGCCGTGTACCTCGGCGTGCTGTTCTGGCGCGACCTGCGCTTCCTCGGCGCGTTCATCACGGGCCTCGTCGCGGTGCTCCTGGGAAGCTCGTCGTTGTTCTACGTCGAGGTCGTCCCGCTCATGGACCCGCTGAAGTCCATCTGGCTCGTCATCCACGTCTTCGTCGCGTCGCTCGCGACGGCGTTCCTCGCGCTGGCGTTCGCGCTCTCCGTCCTGCAGCTCCTGCAGGCCCGCCGCGAGCGCCGGGCCGTCGAGGCCGCGGAGGGGCCGGCGAAGAAGAGCATGCTGCGCACCATCCCGAGCGCCGAGGCGCTCGAGGGGCTCGCGTACCGCTTCGCGATCATCGGATTCATCTTCTGGACCTTCACGCTCATCGCCGGCGCCATCTGGGCCAACGACGCGTGGGGCCGCTACTGGGGCTTCGACACCAAGGAGGTGTGGACTTTCATCATCTGGGTGCTCTACGCCGGCTACATCCACGCCCGCGCGACCCGCGGCTGGCGGGGCACCCGCTCGGCATGGCTCTCGATCGTCGGCTTCGTCGCCGTCATCTTCAACTTCACCGTCGTGAACATGTTCTTCGAGGGGCTCCACGCGTACAGCGGCCTGAGCTGATCGCGAGGCACCGCACCACGCCCGCGTGGGAGAGCGCTGAGCGCCGGCCCGCCGGCCGCGCATAGGGTGGTCGGGTGGGGGCACCGAGAGCGGAGAGGCTGCACGCGCTCGACGGCGTGCGCGGTGCGGCGGCGTTCGTGGTGGTCCTCTACCACGTCAGCCTCATCGCGCGTCCGTTCGCCGAGGACGGCACGGCGCGGCTCATCTGGGAGACGGCGACCGAGACGCCGCTGAAGCTCGGCTTCGCGGGCACCGAGGCCGTGCAGGTGTTCTTCGTGCTGTCCGGCCTCGTGGTCACGCTGCCGGCGCTGCGGGACGGGTTCTCCTGGCCGGGCTACTACGCGTCGCGCCTCGTGCGCCTCTATCTGCCGGTGTGGGCGGCCATCCTCCTGTCGGTGGCGCTCGTCGTGGCCCTCCCGCGCGATCCCGCTCAGGTCACGGCCGACGTCTGGATCGTGAACGCCAACATCGTCACGCCAGACTGGGTGCTCGCGCTCCGCGAGGCATCCCTGACGCCCGCGTCCTACGACACCGTCAACACGCTGTGGTCGCTGCGCTGGGAGCTCCTGTTCAGCATCCTCCTCCCCGTGTTCGCGGCGGTCGCGCTGCTGCTGCGCCGGTGGGCGTGGCCCGTCGCCGCCGTGTGCGTCCTCGCGATGGTCGCGGGCCGCATGCTCGACGAGCGGCCCCTCGACCTCGATGCGCTCGTCTACCTCCCGACGTTCCTCCTCGGGTGCCTCATCGCCGTGCGCCTCGACGACGTGACGGCGTGGGCGCGCCGGCGCCCGCGCCCGATGCTGTGGCTGGCGCTGGGCGTGGGGTCGGCGCTCCTCCTCATCGCGGCGTGGTGGACCCGTCCGTTCATCCCCGCCTCCACGCCCCTGAGCGACGCCGTCTGGGGGCTCGCCGGAGCGGGCGCGGCGGGACTCGTCCTCGTCGTCGTCTGCTCGCCCCTCGCAGGGCGGCTCATGCAGACGGGCGTCATGCGGTGGCTCGGCAGCATCTCGTTCAGCCTCTACCTCGTCCACGCCCCCGTGCTCGCCACGCTGGCGTTCGCCTGGGGCGACGAGAACTGGCCGCTCGTCGGGCTCGTCGGGCTCCCGCTCAGCATCGTCGTCGCCTGGCTGTTCTTCATCGTGGCGGAGCGGCCGTCGCACCGGGCCGCGCGTGCCGCAGGCCGGCGCGTCGCGGCGCTGTTCAGCGGGCCAGGCGGAGGCGCTTCCGCCGATGCGCGCGACGCATCGCCCGGCCCCACTCGCGCGTGACGGCCTCGTCGGTGAAGCGCTGCGCGGACGACACCGCCGCCGCGCGCATCCGGGCCCGGTCCCGTTCGGGCAGGGCGACGAACCGCTCGACGGCCGCCGACAGCGCCTCCTCGTCGCCCGCGGGCACGAGGAAGCCGTTCACGCCGTCGCGGATGACGTCGGCCGGTCCGTAGGGCACGTCGTAGGCGATCGGCACGCAGCCGGCGGCCAGCGCCTCGACGAGCACGAGGGGGAAGCCCTCCGACGTCGAGGCGGACAGCAGGAACGACGCCTCCGCGAGCCTCGTCGCCGCGTCCGCGGAGTGGCCGCGGAGGCGCACGCCGTCGCCGGCGAGCCCCGCCAGGGCGTCGCGCTCCTCGCCGTCGCCCCACACGTCGAGCTCGACGTCCGCCCCTCGCGCCCGAGCCGCGTGCACGGCGCGGATCGCGTGTCCGACGCGCTTGCGGGGCGTGAGGCTCGCCAGCATGATCCCGGCCCCCGCCCGTCGCTCGAGGGAGGGGGACGGGGGCAGGTCGCGGCTGTTCGCGATCACCTCGAGAGTGCGGCGGCGGCCGAGCAGCGCGACGACGTCGTCGCGCTGACGCCGGGTGAGCAGGACGACCGCGTCGAAGCCGCCGAGGTTCTCGAACACCTTCCGGCGCGACTCGCGGAGGGGCGCGTGGGGGCGGCGGGTGCCGACGAGGTGGGACGCGTGGACGACGTGCATCGTCACGGCGCGCGGGCGCCGGTACTCGAGCGCCCACTGGGCGACGGTCTTGCTGTCGACGACGAGGAAGGCCGGGCCCGATGCCGTGAGCCGGTCGAGCCACGCGTGGTAGAGGTGCGCGATGCGCCCCCACGAGCGCACCGGCCGGCCGTCGCCGTCGCAGAGCACGACCGACTTGCCGCCCTGCGTTCCGCGCTCCTTCCCGTCGCGGCGCTCCGACAGCAGGAGCGATCCGTCCTCGCGGAAGTGATCGGTCTGCAGGATGCCGCCGTCGGCGCCCGAGCGCACGCGGCTGAGGACGAGGTCTCCGCGTCGGCGCTCCGTGATGCGCTCGCTCGGATCCGGCGGGAGCTCCGACAGCGGTGTGAACGGATGGCGGTCGAGTCTCGCCGAGCCGCCGGGGAGGGCGTTCTGCCGAAGCCAGTCCCAGATGTTGAGCAGCCGCATCCCCTCGATGAGGTCTCCGGCCGCGCGGAGCCTCGCCTCGCGCTCCGGATACCCGGGGTCCGGATCGAACGTGAGGACCGTCACGGGCTGCCCGCCGAGTCGGACGAAGGCCCGGCTCCTGTGGAGCATCGCCGACGTCATCCCGCCCCAGGAGTCCTCGATCGCCCACGTGAGGGCGAACTGCCGGCCCGGGGGGAGCGTCGCGGTGATGTGCATCACGCCGAGAGCCTAGGGGGGATGTCTGCACGGCTCCGGGGAAACGCCGGTCGCGTGCGAAACGTGGCGGGGGCGCCGGACGCCCCTGTCGGGGTCTGAGCGAACGGATATTGTTTCGTGTGGGTTTGAGTTGTATTCTGTGGGTATCCGAAGGAGGATCGCATGTACGCGACGGAGCGCAGGGAGCTCATCGAGCAGGCGCTGAGCGAGCACTCCCGCGTCGCGGTCGCCGATCTGTCCGTGCGGCTCGGGGTGACGACCGAGACCGTGCGCCGCGATCTCGCCGTGCTCGAGCAGGCGGGCGTCCTGCGACGCGTGCACGGCGGCGCCGTCCCCGCCGGACGCGGCAGCCTCGCCGAGGCCGATCTGCGCGAGCGGTCCGGGCGCCACGGCGCGTCGAAGCGCGCCATCGCGACGCGGGCGCTCGACGTGCTCGGACACGACTTCAGCGGCTCCCTGCTCATCGACGCGGGCACGACGACGGCCGCGCTCGCCGATCTCCTGCCGGCCAGGCTCGCCGGAGCGCGCGTCGAGATCGTCACGCATGCCGTCGCGATCGCGGCGGCGCTCGGCGCGACCGACGAGATCGCGTTGTCGGTCGTCGGCGGAAGGCTCCGCGGGCTGACGGGGGCCGCCGTCGGCGCGAGCACCGTCGAGGCGATCGATTCGCTGCGCCCCGAGATCGCCTTCGTCGGGACCAACGGGCTCACGGCCGACTTCGGCCTGAGCACGCCCGACCCCGACGAAGCCGACGTCAAGCGCGCCATCGTGCGCGCCGCGCGCCGCGTCATCCTCCTCGCCGACGCCTCGAAGTTCGGCGGGGAGTCGCTGCAGCGGTTCGCCCGCCTCGACGAGGTCGACCTCCTCGTCACCGATCGAGAGCCCGACGACGCGCTCGCGGAAGCCCTCGAGAACGCAGAAGTGGAGGTGTGGGTCGCATGATCGTCACCCTCACCGCGAACCCGTCGCTGGACCGCACCGTCGTGCTCGCCGAGCCGCTGCGGCCGGGCGAGGTGCAGCAGGCGGTGGCGTCGCACGAGGACCCCGGCGGCAAGGGCGTCAACGTCGCGCGGGTCCTGCGCGGATCCGGCTCCGACGCGCTCGCGGTGCTCCCGCTCGCCGAGGGCGATCCCTACGCCGGCGTCCTCGCGGACGCCGTCGCGGCCCGAGCCGTGCCGGTCGCGGGCCTGGCGCGTTCCAACATCGCCGTCACCGACCCCGCCGGCACGACGACGAAGGTCAACCTGCCGGGGGCAGAGCTCTCGGCCGAGGAGGCGGACGCCCTCGTCGACGCGGTCGTCGTGGCCGCGCGAGATGCACGCGCGGAGGCCGTCGCGCTGTGCGGCTCGCTCCCGCCCGGCGTCGACGACGGCTTCTACGCGCGCGTCGCCGCGGCCGTGCGCGCGGGCGTCGATCCCGCGCCGCTCGTCGTCGTGGACACCTCGGGACCGGCGCTCGCCGCGACCGTGGCGTCGGCGCACCCCGATCTCATCAAGCCGAACGAGCTCGAGCTCGCCGAGCTCGCGGGCGTCGGCGTGCCGGCGGGGCCCGACCTCGTCGACGCCGTCGCGCGCATCGCGCGCGAGGTCGTCCCGGCGAAGGTGGGCGCCGCGCTCGTCACGCTGGGCGGCGAGGGAGCCGTGCTCGTGACGGCGGACGGCGCGTGGCACGCGCCCATCCCCGCCGGCGTGCAGGTGCAGAGCACCGTCGGCGCGGGCGACAGCTCGCTCGCCGGGTACCTGCTGGCGTTCCTCGCCGGCGCGAGCGAGGACGACCTCCTCCGCAGCGCCGTCCGCTACGGCTCCGCGACGGCCTCGCTGCCCGGAACGCAGCTCGCCTCCCCCGCCGACCTCCCGGCCGGCGACATCCCCGTCCGCGCGATCCCCTGAGCGCGCGCTCCCCCCACCCGAACCAGATCAGGAGGGCATCGTGTCCACCATCACCACCCAGCTCGTCAGTCTCGACGAGGACCTCGGAGCAGACAAGGAGGCTGTGCTCCGCGCCCTCTCCGCGCGTTTCGTCGCCCAGGGCCGTGCCCGTGACGCCGACGAGCTCTTCGCCGCGGCGTGGGCGCGCGAGGAGACCGACGCGACGGGCCTGCCCGGCGGCATCGCCATCCCCCACGCCAAGAGCGCCACCGTCACGGAGGCCTCGCTCGCCTTCGCCCGCCTCTCGCCGGGCGTCGACTTCGGCGCCTCCGACGGCCCCGCGGACATCGTCTTCATGATCGCCGCCCCCGACACGGCGGCGGAGGAGCATCTCGCCGTGCTGTCGGCCCTCGCGCGCCACCTCATGGACGAGGACTTCCTCGCGGCCCTGCGTGCCGCGAAGGACGCCGAGGAGGCCGTCGCGATCGTCCGCGCCGCGATCGGCGAGGACGGGGGAGAGGCGCCGTCGGCTCCGCAGGCCGCGGCCGCCGCGGCCCCCGTCGAGGACGGCCCCCGCGTCGACGGGCATCCCGCGCGCATCGTCGCGGTCACGGCCTGCGCGACGGGCATCGCCCACACCTACATGGCGGCGGACGCCCTGACGGCCGCCGCGAAGAAGGCGGGCGTCGAGTTCGCCGTCGAGCCCCAGGGCTCGAGCGGCTACGACCCCTTCGACCCCCGGACGATCTCCGAGGCCGACGCCGTGATCTTCGCGGTCGACGTCGACGTGCGCGAGCCGCAGCGCTTCGCGGGCAAGCCCGTCGTCCGCCGCCCCGTCAAGGCCGGCATCGAGCACGCCTCCGAGCTCATCGCCCAGGCGGTCGCCGCGGCGACCGACCCGTCGGCCGAGCGCGTGAGCGGCGACGCGTCCGCCGCCGCGGCCGCCTCGAACGCCCCCGCGGAGTCGTTCGGCGCGCGCATCCAGCGCGTCCTGCTCACGGGCGTGTCGTACATGATCCCGTTCGTCGCGGGCGGCGGTCTGCTCATGGCGCTGGGCTTCCTGTTCGGCGGCTTCGAGATCAACGCCTCGGCCAACGACATCGTCGTGAGCAATGCGCTGTGGAACCTGCCGGACGGCGGCCTCACGGAGTACCTCGGGGCGGTCCTCTTCGCGATCGGCAACATCTCGATGAGCTTCCTCGTCGCGGCGCTCGCGGGCTACATCGCCTTCGCGATCGCCGACAGGCCGGGCCTCGCGCCGGGCTTCGTCGCCGGATCGGTCGCGGTGCTCATGAGCGCGGGCTTCATCGGCGGCATCGTCGGCGGCCTGCTCGCCGGCCTCGCGGCCTGGTGGCTCGGCTCGCTCAAGGTCCCGAGGTGGCTGCGCGGCCTCATGCCGGTCGTCATCATCCCGCTGCTGGCCTCGATCTTCGCCTCCGGGCTGCTGGTGCTCTTCCTCGGGTCGCCGATCGCGGCGCTCATGGCCCTCATGACGGAAGGGCTCAACAACCTCGCCGGCTCCGGCCTCATCGTCGTCGTGGGCATCATCCTCGGCCTCATGATGTGCTTCGACCTCGGCGGCCCCGTCAACAAGGTCGCCTACGCGTTCGCCGTCGCGAGCCTCGGCGACGCCTCCGCCACGAACACCGTGCCGTACCTCATCATGGGCGCCGTCATGACGGCGGGGATGGTGCCGCCGCTGGCCATGGCGCTCGCGTCGACCGTGCTCGCGCGCAAGGAGTTCACCGCCCCCGAGCGGGAGAACGGCAAGGCGGCCTGGCTGCTGGGCCTGTCGTTCATCTCGGAGGGCGCCATCCCGTTCGCCGCGGCGGACCCGCTGCGCGTCATCCCGGCCTCGATGCTCGGCGGCGCGGTGACCGGCGCGCTCACGATGCTCTTCGGCGTCGGCTCGCGCGCGCCCCACGGCGGGATCTTCGTGTTCTTCGCGATCGACCCGCTGTGGGGCTTCGCGCTGGCGCTCCTCGCGGGGACGGTGGTCGCGGCCTTCGCCGTGGTCTTCCTCAAGAGGTTCGCCCGCAGGCGCGAGAACGTCGTCGTGGCGGCGCAGGCGGAGGCCGTCGCGGCGTAGCCGTCCCGCAGCGCTCGACGACGAAGGAGGGCGCCCCGTGTTCGCACGGGGCGCCCTCCTTCGTCGTGTGCGGCGTGCGCGGCTCAGCCGGCGAGCACCGCCTTCGTCGAGACCGTGCGCTCGCGGACGACCGCGAACGTCGTCACGACGAAGGCGATCACGGTCCAGAGCACGAGACCGGCGATCGCACCGCCCATCCCGCCGGAATCGGCGATCAGGGCGAGCAGGGCGGAGTAGGCGGGCGCCGTGGGCAGGACGCCCGCGATGTCTCCGAGGGCTCCGGGGATGGTCGAGACGACGCTCGTGGCCAGGGCGAGCGTCCCCACGATCGCGGCGATCCAGCGCCCGGCGCCGCCGAAGAGCGCCACGAGCGCCTGGTTCACGGCCGCGAAGGCGACGCCGACCAGGGCGCTGAGCCCGAGCAGGGGCGCGAACGTCGCCGCGTCGTACTCGGCGGTGAGCTGCACGATGACCGCGACGATCGCGCCCTGAGCCGCCCCGACGAGCGCGGCCGGCAGGAGGGCGCCCGCCGCGAGCAGCGCCGACGGACGCCGGGAGGTGAGCGCCCGGCCGGTCACGGAGCGCAGCGCGACGAAGGTCGCGAGGCTGCCGAACCAGAGGACGAGCGTGACGAGCAGGGGGATGGCCGATGCGCCGAAGAGCTCGAGCGCGGACGCGTCGGCGGACACGGGATCGGCGACGACGGATGCGAGGTCGCTCGCCTCGTCGTCGCTGTACGACGGGAGGGACTCCGAGGCCTGCGAGAGGCCGTCGCCGAGGGTCGTCGCGCCGTCGCCGAGCTGGCCGATGCCGTCGCCCAGCTCGGCGGCGCCCGTCGCGAGCCCGGAGGCGCCGTCGCCGAGCGGGACCGTGCCGGCCTCCAGCTGGCCGGCTCCGCTCGCGAGCTGGGTGGCTCCGCCCGCGAGCGCGCCGATGCCCGTGGCGAGCTCGTCGGCGCCGGTCGAGAGCTCGCTCGCACCCGACTCCGCCTGTCCGGCTCCGTCGGCGAGCTGGGAGGACCCGTCGGAGAGCTGCGCGGCGCCGTCCGACAGCTGGGCGGCTCCGCCCGACAGGGCGCCGACGCCTCCGGCGAGCTCGTCGGCGCCTCCGGCGAGCGCGCCGACGCCGTCGGCGAGGGCCGTCGCGCCTCCGGCGAGCTCTCCCGCCCCGCCCGCGAGCTCGCCCGCCCCGCCCGCGAGCTCGCCCGCACCGGTCGTCGACGCGTCGGCGCCCTGCGCGATCCCGGTGAGCGCGGTCGAGAGCTGCCCTGCGCCCTCGCCCGCCGCGCGCAGCTGCCCGCCGATCTCGGCGGGCGCCTCCTGCGCGAACCGGGCGAGACCCGCGGAGGTGCCGGCTGCTGCGGTCTGCGCCGTGTTCGCGCCGTCGACGAGCGCCGCGAGCTGCGCGCAGTACTCGGGTGCGGCGCCGGAGACGGCGCACTGCTCGCTGAGTGCGGCGAGGCCCTGCGCGACGCCCGCGGTCGCCTGAGCCGATCCGTCGGCCGCGGTGGTGAGCTCGGCGGGCACGAGCCCGTCGCTCTCGATCCGATCCGCGCCCGCGTTCAGCTGCGTCTGCAGGTCGGCCGCCCCCTGCTGCGTCTGATGCGTGCCGTCGGCCAGCGTCGCGAGCCCCGCCGCGAGCGCGTCGGCGCCGCTCTTGAGCCCCGCCGCGCCATCCGACACCTGCGTCGCGCCCTCGGCGAGCGAGGCCGCGCCGTCGGAGCTCTGCCTCGCGCCGTCGGCGAGCTGCGCGGCGCCGCCGGAGGCCTCCGTCGCTCCGCCGGCGAGCTGCGTGGCGCCGTCGGCGAGGGAGCCGGCGCCGGTCGCCAGCTCGCCGGCGCCCGACTGGAGGCCGGCGACGCCGCCGGAGAGCTGGCCTGCTCCGTCGGACAGCTGCGACGCTCCCGCGCTCGCCTCGTTCGCTCCCCCCGCCAGCTCGCCCGCTCCGGAGGAGAGCTCCCCGGCGCCGTCGCCGAGCTGGCCGATGCCGTCGGCGAGCTGCGTCGCGCCGTCGGAGAGCTGCCCCGCGCCGTCCTGCGCCTCGGTCGCCCCGTCGGCGAGCTGCGTCGCGCCGTCCGCGGCCTCGCCGAGCTGCTCGCCGAGCGTCGTGAAGCTCACGAAGACGTTCTCGAGCGTCGACTCCGACAGCGACGACCCGAGGGTCGACGCCGCGACGGAGGCGATCTGGTTCGTGATGGCGCCGTCGACGATGCGCGCATCCGGCGCGGTCGTCACGTCGATCGTGGCCTGCGTCGGGTCGGCGTCCTCCCCCGACAGGGACTTCGAGGAGGACAGCGCCGAGGCGGAGAAGTCCTCGGGGATGGTGATGACCGCCTGGTACGTGCCGTCGGCGAGGCCTTCCGCGGCGTCGTCGTCGTTGGAGATCACCCAGTCGAGGTTGCTGTCGAGGTCGTCCGACCCCTCGACGAGACCGGCCGCCAGCTGGCGGCCCAGGGGCACGGTCTGCCCGTCGACCTCGGTGCCGTCGTCGTCGTTCACGATCGCGGCCGTCATGTTGTCGAGGCGCTCGGTGGGCTGGTCGAGCGCGGCGACGAGGACGCCGCCGATGAGCGCGGGCAGCAGGAGCACCCCGGCCAGCGTGAGCCAGGTGACCGGCCGGCGCGACTGGGCGCGTTCGATGGCCAGGGGACGTCGTGCACGGGTCATGCGTTCACCTCGATGGATGCGGAGTTCGTGCGGATCTCTGTGGCGCCCGCCGCCGGGAAGCCGGCGTCCGAGAGCACCGACCGTGCGGCGCCGACGTCCCTCGCGGAGGCGACGACCGTGAGCGGGGTCACGGGGCCCAGCTCTCTGTCGGCGTCGCGGAGGACGGCGGCGATCTGGTCCGCCGCGGCGGGCGAGACGGTGTCGAGGCCGTCCAGGACGACGAGGCGGGTGCGCCCCTCGAGCGCCTCGCGGACGACCGTGGCGGGATCGGCCGCGCCATCGAGCAGGGCGACGCCGACGTGCGCTCGCACCCAGGCGCCGCGCCCCGGCAGCAGGTGCCCCGCGACGCGGAGGCGCCCTCCGTCGGGCGCGAGGCGCGCGGCGATCGCCAGCAGCACCGCTCGAGAGCGGCGGGGATCGGGGGCGGTCAGGACGTGTGCCTCGCCGGGCTCGACGCGCAGCGAGACGCCGGCGGCGACGGTGCGGCCGCCCTCGGCGATCTCGAGGTCCTCGGCCGCGACCTGGGCGGTCGAGCGCGGCTCGGGCCAGTCCGCCAGCTCGCGCTCGCGCTCGACGGCCTCGCCCTCGATGTCGAAGTGGGGGAGGATCCGCTCGAGCCAGGCGGGCATCCACCACGCACGCCTCCCGAGCAGCGTCATCACCGCGGGGACGAGCGTCATCCGCACGAGGAAGGCGTCCACGGCGATGCCGACCGCCAGCGCGAGGGCGATGGGCTTGATGTTGATGTCGCCCTCCGGCACGAAGGCGGCGAAGACGGCGAACATGATGATCGCCGCCGCGGTGACGACGCGGGCGGACGCCGTGAAGCCCGTCCGCACGGCGTCCACCGCGACCCGGTTGGTGGCGCCGAGCCTCCGGGAGGCGTGCACGAACTCCTCGCGCATCCTCGAGACGAGGAAGACCTCGTAGTCCATCGCGAGGCCGAACAGGACGCCCATGACGACGATCGGCATGAACGCGATCACCGGGCCCGTGCGCGAGACGTGGAGGAGGTCGGCCCCCCATCCCCACTCGAACACCGCGGTGACGACGCCGAACGCGGCCAGGACCGAGAGCAGATAGCCCAGCGCCGCCTTGACCGGCACCCAGATCGAGCGGAACACGATCATCAGCAGGATGAACGACAGCCCCACGACGAAGATCCCGAACGGCAGCAGCGCGGCTCCGAGCCGATCGGAGATGTCGATCGCGACGGCCGTGAAGCCGGTCACCTT